>NZ_JBIISY010000197.1:0-11023 GCF_044340795.1 Tardiphaga sp. | reverse complement strand
CGGCGGCGCGGCTGGCAAGTCGGCGGCATTCTCCGCGGTCGGCGCCATGCTGCTCGGGGTCATCGTCACCGGTCTGTTCGTGGCCATCTCGATGACCTCGGGCGGCGGCGCCTGGGACAATGCCAAGAAGTATATCGAGGACGGTCATTTCGGCGGCAAGGGTTCGGACGCGCACAAGGCAGCCGTCACCGGCGACACTGTCGGCGATCCCTACAAGGACACGGCGGGCCCCGCCGTGAACCCGATGATCAAGATCACCAATATCGTGGCGCTGCTGCTGCTGGCGATTTTGGCTCACTAGACGGCCGCACCGGTCAATGCAAAAATCCCGCGGTGAAAGCCGCGGGATTTCTCTTTGGCTGTTTGAAAGATGAGTGTGATGCGTCGGATCGCTGTTGCCATTCTCGCTGTCTTCGCCTTTGCAATGCCAGCGCTCGCCGCCCCGAAATGTCCGATCGACGATGAGGCTGCTGCCAAGGCCGGTGGGTTTGTCAACGCGGTGACGGCCGCGGTCAAAACCGAGTTCAGTTGCGAAGGCGCGTTTCGGGTTCTCGATCTCTGCCAGATCGGTTCGACTGCGGACAACGCGCTGTCCGACATGGTACTGGCGAAATGCGAACCGCGTTTCCTGCCGAAAGCGTTGCCGGCAACGAAGGCGGCCTATGACAAGGCGCGGGCGAAATGCAGTAAAATCGCCGCAAAGGACGGCACCATGTATCAGGGGCAGGCGGCGGTTTGTGTCGCCCGCACCGGGCGCGATTTTGCGCGGAAATACGGGACGAGGAGTTAGCGCTCCCGCTCCGCAAGTGGGAATTGTGAATGGCGACTGCCGGCCTGTACTCTTATTCGCTCAATCTGACACCCGACGACTATCGACAGTTCTACAGCGCCATGGGGCGCCATCAGAGCAAGCCACCCAAATGGATCTACCCGGCGGCGATCAGCGTCTCCATTCCGGTTGCAGTCGTTCTCGCTTCTTTCACGCGGCTCCGCGCCTTCGACATCGGTGTCAGCTGCGTGATCGCCTTTCTGCTCGGCATGGTCGCGATGATTGTCGTCATCCAGCTTCTGCATGCTGGCGCGATGCGACGGCTGGCGCTGATCGGCGCTGAGGACTGGACGCGCTTTGCGGTGACGATCGACGACGATGGTGTCGATGCGCGAGGCGAGGGCCTTGCTCTCCAAGGACGTTGGTCGACAGTGAAAGACGTCACCATCGAGCAGGACGGGCTGATGATCTGGTTCGGGCGTCTGCAGGCGGTGCGCATTCCCCAGCGCGCTTTCACCGATGTTGCCGAGCGCGATACGGTGGCGACGTTTGTCCGCAGCCGGATGGCAACATGATCGTTCGCGCAAGTTGACGCAACACGTATTGTCGCAAATCGTGAAGCAAGCCCGGCAGTCGGTCGTGGGCCAATCGGCTATCGTCGCGATCAATAGGGGGAAACGATGACGGATGTTCTGGACCTCGATCGTTATTTCGAGCGGATCGGTTTCACTGGCAAGGCGGCGCCCGACCTCGCGACGCTGACGGCGATCCATGCCGCGCATGTGGATGCGATCCCGTTCGAGGGGATCAATCCGCTGCTGCGGCGTCCGGTCGATCTGGATCTGCCGTCGCTGCAACGCAAGCTGATCGAAAGCCGGCGTGGCGGCTATTGCTACGAACACAACGCGGTGCTGCGGGCAGCGCTCGAAGCCATCGGCTTCAAGGTCACCGGTCTCGGTGGACGCGTGCGCTGGAATGCGCCGCCGGTCAGTCCGCTCGGGCCGAAGACCCACATGCTCCTCAAGGTGGATCTGCCGGAGGGGCCGCATCTCGCCGATGTCGGCTTCGGCGCCTGCGTGCTCGACGCGCCATTGCGATTGGTCGCGGATGTCGAACAGACCACGGCGATGGGGACCTACCGGATCACGGAGACGGATGGGCGGCTGTGGCTGGCGGTCAAACGCGCCGGCGGCTGGCGGATGATGTATGTGTTCGATCTCGTTCCGCAGTTGCAGTCCGATTACGAGATCGGCAACTGGTACACATCGACCAATCCGTCCGTGCCGTTTCCAACCACGCTGGTGGTGGAGCGGGTAACGCGCGAACGCCGGTTCAAGCTCGTCAATCGCCATCTCATCGTTGAGGCGCGTGATGGGGAGCAGATGTCGACGCGGACGCTGGAGAGCGCGCGGGAGCTCCGACAGGTGCTGGACGAGACGTTCAATGTGGCGCCGCCGGTGCCGGTGGAGGAATTGTGGGCGATCATTAATCGCACGCAGACGTAGGGCGGATGAGGCGTAGCCGTCATCCGCCGCGGCGCTTGCTGATCTCGTTGCGGCGGATTACGCCTTCGGCTCATCCGCCCTACGACCGATCATCACCGTGAGAGAGCCATGTCCCTGTCATCCGCCAAGAACTACGCATTGCGTGCCGCCAAGTCGCAGGACCAGAAGGAAGCAACCGAGCTTCTGTCCAAGGCGATCATGGAGCTAACGCTGGCGATCGAGGCGCAGGACGCCAAGATCAAGAAGATCAACAAGGGACAGTAGCTCCGCTGCCGTAGGATGGGTAGAGCGGAGCGAAACCCATCATTCTGTCATCGCCGCAGGCTCCGCCGATGGGTTTCGCTCCGGCGCTGACGCGCCTTCTCTATACCCATCCTACGGGGCCTTTTATGCGTGTTTAACGAAGCGTCGTGACGAACGTCACTTCACCTCCATCTGCAGGCCTTCCTTGTCGATGATGCCCTTGAACTTCAGCGTCTCGGCTTCGACGAAAGCCTGGTACTGCGCGGGCGTGCCGTAATCGGGCACGGCGCCCATGGCGGCGATGCTCTTCTTGGCGGCGTCGGTGGCGAGCAGGACCTTGATCTGCTCGTTGAGCGCGGTCACGGCTTCGGTCGGGGTGCTCTTGGGAGAGAACACGCCGAACCACGTCGAAACGTCGAAGTTCTTGAGTTCGGGGACACCGGTCTCGCGCATCGAGGGCACGTTCGGACACTGTGCATTGCGTTCCGGCGTCGTCACCGCGAGCGCATTCAGTTTGCCATCCAGCACCTGTGGCAGCGACGGATAGAGATTGTCGCACAGGATCTGCACGTCGCCGGCCAGCGCCGCCTGCAAGGCCGGGCCGGCGCCGCGGAACGGCACATGCTGCATCTTCAGCCCGGTGAGCTGCAGCCACCAGGCGCCGGTGAGGTGAGGGCTCTGACCGACACCGGAGGAGGCATAGTTCAGCTTGTCCGGATTGGCCTTGATATAGGCGATCAGTTCCGGGATCGTCTTGATGCCGACACTCGGATGCGCGCACATGATGTTGGGCAGCTTGATCATGTTGGAGATCGGCTGCAGCTGATCGATCTTGTAGGGCAGATTCTTGAAGATGCTGTAGGCGATGGCGTTGGGGCCGGGATTGCCGACCAGGATCGTATGGCCGTCGCCTTTCAGGCGCGCGACTTCAGCAACGCCGATGGTGCCGCCGCCGCCCGAGCGGTTTTCCACCACGACCGACTGGCCCCACACCGGCTGCAGATGCGCGGCAAGCATGCGGCCCATGACGTCAGTCGAACCGCCGGCTGCAGCCGGCACGATGATGCGGACGGTTTCAGTGGGCTTCCATTCGCCGGCGCCGAGACTCGCGCGCGGCAGGATTGCAGCAGTGGAGAGCGCTGCGGCGCCGGTGAGTACACGGCGGCGCGTAACCAGTTTGGTCATAAGTATTCCCTCTCTTGGCGTTATTGCTTTTGAACTTAGCCAAAATCGTAGTCAGCACCGTGGCGGCATACAAGACGCGTCGTCGCCGCAAACAAACAAAAAGCCCCGCAACATGTGCTGCGGGGCTTTTGCATTCTGCTGAAAGGAATGTCGTGCAACTAGCGGAAGCTGACCAATCGGAACAGCGGCGCCAGGTAGCTCATCTCCGAACCGGACGTCGGCGTGGTGCGGCTGATGAAGTCGAAGATCTTGCCGTCCTGCAGGCCGTAATTGGCGAGACGGTTCACCCGGCGATCCTTGTCGAAATAGACCGCGATGACGCGCTGGTCGGTGACCTTCTGCGGCATAAAAGCGACCGCGCGTTCGGCGCGCTGCGAGATGTAGTAGAACACTTCGCCATTCAGGGTGGCGACCGTGGAGGGGGTGCCCATCACGATCAGCACCTGGTCCTGGCTGGCGCCGATCGGGATCTGCTCCAGCGCGCCGGGCGGCAGGATATAGCCCTTCTGGAATTGCTCGGCGCAGGCGCCCAGCGACAGGCAGACGGCGGCAACGGCCACGGCCGAGCGGACCCGGCGCCAGGACAGGCGCGATCCGCGATGGGCAGTGTTCAGGTTAGACATGGTCATATCGGAGGAATCCCCATCCTCTGGCGCTTCCGGGGCTCTTGCATCCCGGAAGGCGTTGACGTACCGGGCAGAACTGCCGAATGCAACATGCGCGTGCCCGACCGGCCCGCAAGGAACCCGTCATGATCTGGCCGTTCAGTCGATTCAGGAAGCCCCCGGCGCGGTTGCGCGGCACCATTGAAGCGATCTATGGCGCCATCGTGGCGCAAGCCCGAGAACCGTTGTTTTACCGTGATTTAGCCGTGCCTGACACGGTGGAAGCGCGGTTCGACATGGTTGTGCTGCAGCTCTGGCTGGTGCTGCGGCGGCTGGAGCCGAAGAGCGAACTGGCGCAGGGGCTTTTCGACAGGTTCTGCGACGATATGGATGACAACCTGCGCGAACTCGGCACCAGCGACCTCAAAGTGCCGAAGAAAATGCGCGAATTCGGCAGTGCCTTCTACGGCCGCACCAAGGCCTATGACGTTGCGCTGCAGGAGGGCCGTGAGGCGCTGGCAGCGGCGTTGTCGAAGAATATCTATAATGGCCGCGACATCGACCATGCGCGGCAGCTCGCCGCCTATGTGGACGCGGCGGACCACACCCTGGCAGGACTCGATCCGGCCACCTTGAATTCCGGCGCGTGGCGGTTTCCGTCGCCCGCGGCAACTTTGGTAGTGACATGAGCAAATCCGATCGCGGCGCTGCTGCGCCGTCGCAACTTCCGCCGCCGCCCTGGAGCGTGCCGGTCCCGGTGGCCGAAATCCCCGATGTGGGCCTGTCCCAGACCATCGAGGCGCGGCCGGACGAGCGCAAGGCCATGGCCGAGCTTGGCGGCCTGCCGGATATCGCAGCGGTGAAGGCCGAACTGCGGTTGCTGCCGGTGCGGGGCGGGACCGTGCATGTCACCGGCCGGGTGACCGGCAAGGTGACCCAGATCTGCGTGGTGTCGCTCGATCCCGTCGAAAACGAGATCGATGAGGATGTGGATGTGGTGTTCGCGCCGCCGTCGCAGATTCGCGAACTCGCCGAATCAATGGATGACGACGACGACGGTGAGAGCGACGATGAGCGCCCGGACCCGCCGGAGCCGATCGAGAACGGGGTGATCGATCTGGGCAAGCTGGTCACCGACGCGCTGTTTCTGGGTCTGGATCCCTATCCGCGCAAGCCGGATGCGGTGTTCGAGGACCAGGTTGAGGCGCCAAAACCCGAAGAGCACCCGTTTGCAGCGCTGAAGGCACTGCAGGACGCCGCTGCGAAGCCGAAAAAGACGTAAAATCGGTCCGGTCGGTTCCGATTCCGGCCTGTTCCACCCCTGCGGCTGGTACGGGAAAACGCCCGGTCAAGGTGTTGTGTCAAATGGCGGAAACGCTATTGTCGCGCGCCGTAAAGGGGTTCATGCCATCACTTTGCTGCCGCCGGTCGCGGCAGTTCGTCGGCGGCCATGTGGATGACGCCGCTCAAGACAGGTTTCCAGGACGTTCATGGCTAAAAAGGTTCGCATCGCGCTCGACGCCATGGGCGGTGACTTCGGTCCATCGGTGGTCATTCCCGGCGCGGCGATTTCGCTGACCCGGCACCCCGACAGCGAATTCGTGCTGGTCGGCGACAGCGCCAAGATCGAGGCCGAACTGGCCAACCACCCGGCACTGAAAAAAGTGTCGAAGGTGATCCATTCCGATGTCGCCGTGTCCATGCATGACAAGCCGAGCCAGGCGTTGCGCCGCGGCCGCAAGGTGTCGTCCATGTGGATGGCGATCGATGCGGTGAAGCATGGCGAAGCTGATGTGGCCGTCTCCGCCGGCAACACCGGCGCGCTGATGGCGATGGCGCGGTTCTGCCTGCGCACGCTGCCGGGCATCGATCGTCCGGCGATCGCGGCGGTCTGGCCGACCATGCGCGGCGACAGCATCGTGCTCGATCTCGGCGCCACCATCGGCGGTGATGCGCATCACCTGAAGTCGCTGGCGATCATGGGCAGCGCGATGGCGCGGGTGATGTTCGATCTCGAACGCCCGACCGTCGGCCTGCTCAATATCGGCGTCGAGGAAGTGAAAGGCGGCGAGGAAATCCGCGAGGCGGCGGAGTTGCTCCGTGCAGCGGATCTGCCGCAACTGAAATTCATCGGCTTCGTCGAGGGCGACGGCATCGGCAAGGGCGATGCGGACGTGATCGTCACCGAAGGTTTCAGTGGCAATATCGCGCTGAAGGCCGCGGAAGGCACCGCGCGCCAGCTCGCCGAATATCTGCGCGCTGCCATGAGCCGCACATGGCGCTCCAAGATCGGCTATCTCTTCGCGAAGAATGCTTTCAAGGCGCTGCGCGACAAGATGGACCCGTCGAAGTCGAATGGCGGCGTGTTTCTCGGTCTCAACGGCATCGTGGTGAAGAGCCACGGCGGCACCGATGCCGATGGTTTCGCCTATGCGGTTGATGTCGGCTACGACATGGTCCGCTACGACCTGCTCAATAAAATCAATCAAACGCTCGACCGTGATCATGGCGCTGTTCCTGCGCCTGCGGCCGCGCAGGAGGCTGTCTCGTGATACGTTCGGTCGTGCTCGGCTGCGGCTCCTATCTGCCGGAGCGCATCCTCACCAATGCTGAACTGGCCCAGAAGGTCGATACGTCGGACGAGTGGATCGTCCAGCGCACCGGCATCCAGCAGCGCCACATCGCGGCGGAAGGCGAGTTCACCTCGCATCTTGCCATCAAGGCGGCGAAGGCCGCGCTCGCCAATGCCGGCATCGACGCGCAGTCCATCGACCTGATCGTGCTGGCGACCTCGACGCCGGACCAGACTTTTCCCGCCACCGCTGTCGCGGTGCAGAATGCGCTCGGCATCACCCATGGCGCGGCATTCGACCTGCAGGCCGTGTGTTCGGGCTTCATCTATGCGCTGACCACCGCTGACAGCCTGCTCCGCACCGGTGCCGGCAAGCGCGCGCTGGTAATCGGCGCCGAGACCTTCTCGCGCATTCTCGACTGGACCGATCGCGGCACCTGCGTGCTGTTCGGCGACGGCGCCGGTGCCGTCGTGCTCGAAGCGCAAGAGGGCGCAGGGACGACGGCTGATCGCGGCGTGCTGACCACGCATCTGCGCTCGGATGGCCGGCACAAGGAAAAGCTCTATGTCGATGGCGGTCCGTCCTCGACCCAGACGGTCGGCTATCTCCGCATGGAAGGCCGCGAAGTGTTCAAGCACGCAGTGGGCATGATCACCGACGTGATCGTCGATGCCTTCGCCGCGACCGGTGCAAGTGCGGAAAGCATCGACTGGTTCGTGCCGCATCAGGCAAACAAGCGCATTATCGACGCGTCCGCGCACAAATTGCATATTGCGCCGCAGAAGGTCGTGCTCACCGTCGATCGCCATGGCAACACCTCGGCAGCGTCGATCCCGTTGGCACTAGCCGTTGCGGTCAATGACGGGCGCATCAAGAAAGGTGACCTGGTATTGCTCGAAGCCATGGGCGGCGGCTTCACCTGGGGCTCGGCACTCGTGCGGTGGTGATGCGCCGTTGATGGTGGCAAAACCACAACAGCTCAAATTGTCATGACTTTCCATGCGCTTGCAGCGCCCTGCGGTGTTGACCCGGTGGCGTTAACCTCCTAGTTTCCGTGACGAATTTCGGTTCGCCGAGAAGTTTTTGGGGCAGGCATGACGGGCACGGGAAAAACAGTCACACGCGTCGATCTGTGTGAGGCGGTCTATCAGAAGGTAGGCTTGTCGCGCACCGAGTCGTCTGCGTTTGTTGAACTTGTTCTGAAAGAGATCACGGATTGTCTGGAAAAGGGCGAGACAGTGAAGCTGTCGTCGTTCGGCTCCTTCATGGTGCGCAGTAAAGGCGAGCGCATCGGGCGCAATCCGAAGACGGGCACGGAAGTACCGATCTCGCCGCGGCGGGTGATGGTATTCAAGCCGTCGGCGATCCTGAAACAGCGCATCAACGGTAATGCCGACGCCGTGAGTAACGGCAAAGACCACGACTGAGTCGTTTATTTTGACGCGTTTTCTTCACGCGAACCCGTATCCACGTCGCTCGAAAACGCTATTGATTAACACCGGCATGAACCACAGGAATCCTGCACTTGGATAAAGCGCCGGATGCGTTTCGGACCATCAGCGAGGTCGCCGACGACCTCGACGTCCCGCAGCATGTCCTGCGGTTCTGGGAAACGCGGTTCTCTCAAATCAAGCCGATGAAGCGATCCGGCGGCCGGCGATATTATCGCCCGGACGACGTCGATCTGCTGCGTGGCATCCGCCGGCTTCTGTACGGCGAGGGCTACACGATCCGCGGTGTGCAGCGGATCCTCAAGGAGAACGGCATCAAGGCGGTGCAGGGGCTGGTGGACGAAGAGGCCACGCCTGGCTTCGCGCCCGTGGCTGCGCGCGGGTCGGAGCCGCGGATGTCCTCTGCTGCCCCCCTGATGAACCGGCCGGCCGCGAAACCGCCGGTGGTCGAGGACCAGCCGGAAGAGGAAGAAGAGGCCGAAGCCGAGGACGAATTCGAGGACGCGTCCGGCGAGGAATCCGAGGACGCCGAAGAGGAGGAGTCTGACGAGGACGAATCCGAAGAAGGCGACGAAGAAGAAGCCGAGGGCGAGGACGAAGAAGAGGACGGCGAGGAAGAAGACGCCGAAGAGGAAGGCTCTGAGGACGACGAGTCCGAGGAGGAAGGCGCCGACGAAGAGGAAGACGAGGAGGAGGCCGAACCAGAGCCGGTCACCGCCCGGAAGGCCCCTGATGTCACGGCGCGCCGCGAGCCCGACCTGCGCCCGCAGGCGCCGGAGGTGCGGAGCGATCCGGCCATGCGCGCTGCGCCGCGCGTCGAGCCTCGCCTGCAGCAGGCCATTGGCCGCACCGATCCGGCCACCATGAGCCGCGCCAATCCGGCGCCGGTGCCACGCGCCCATCTCGCGCCCGAGCCTCGCGCAAATCCGCAGTCGCGCGAGGCCGCGCAGGCCCGGCCAACCCGCTCCCTCGATCGCGAGCGGCTGGAAGCCGTGCTGGAAGAGCTGCTCGCCGCCCGCCGCGCGCTGGATGCGGCGATGAAGGACGGCAGTTAGTCTACGGTCTGGAAGCCTGGTTATCGCCGATGCGTGCGGAACTTTGTCCGATGGTCGTCAGTTGTATTTGGCAGGCATCATCTCTCGAGGTGGTAGACATGACCCAATGGCATTCGGCTGCTGGTGACCATGGTTTCCAGCACAAGGACATCCAGCACGACGACGATGTCGGCTATTATGGAGGCTGGACGCTGAGCGGTCTGGCTGTTCTGGCCACCATTGGCGTGGTCTGGCTGGTCGGAATGTAGCCGACCCGAACCGGCATCTTCAGGGCGTGCGCGGTGCCGCGCAGCCAATGCTTGCGGATCGACAAAACGACCTTGCGCCCCGCAGCGAATATCCCTAATCAATCAGCGCCGTCAGGCATTCGGAGCGTAGCGCAGCCCGGTTAGCGCACTAGTCTGGGAGACTAGGGGTCGGAGGTTCGAATCCTCTCGCTCCGACCATTATCTCATTGAAATGGCTGGACGAATTACGAAAAGGCCCGGATTGCTCCGGGCCTTTCGTCGTTTCAGTGGCCACTAGTAGTAGCCGTAATGGCGGTGGTGATAATGACGCGGGCCGCCGTAATAGCCGTAGCGCGGACCGTGGTAATAACGGGGGCCACCATAATAGCGGGGGCCGCCGTAATAGCCTGGGCCCGGGCCATAAGCATAGGCACCGCTGGCTGCTGCGCCGGCGGCAAGGGCGCCGGCTGCAAGGCCGAAGCCGATGGCCGCGTTGCGACCGCCACGTGCTTCCGCTGGCTTGGTGGTGATGGTGGCCGCGCCAAGAGCCGCGATGGTCGCAAGAGCGAGTGCTGTTCTCTTCATGTTGCTTCTCCTTGTTCTCGGAAGGGCAACGTGTGGCTTCGTGCATCGTTCATGCCCCAGGGGCAATGCAGCCATATGGAACCGGGCAGGGCGCTCTCCAAAAACAAAAAATGACCCGGAACCATGAGCTCCGAGCCATTTCCACGCAGGCGTACATCCGGCCCGCGCTAACTTGGTCACCACTGTGAGTCGTGACGGTTAATGCGACGTTAGCGGTCGCATAAGAATGTGTGATGACGTCCTAACGTCAGTTTGATGCACGCGTCACTCCTGCATCTAGCCCGTCGGTCCTTCGACCTCGTCATGGTCGTCATCGGGAAGCATGCCTGAGCCCGGCGTCTTGTGCTTGTCGGTCAATTCCGGCTTGTCATGCGTGCCGGCAGGCGAGGTCTTCTCGTCCGGTCTGGAGGGCTTTTCAGCCTCGCGATGTTTCGAAGTGTTGTTCATGCCTCGGAAACGCGTGTTGTGATGCGACGTTCCCCCGGCCTGCGCAACGATGACGCAGCGATGCTTGGATAGCTTTACATCAAATGGGAACTTCTCCTCCGCTATGAACTTGTCACTGCAGATTTCACAGGAAGGGAAACCATGATCAAGAAACTTGCGCTGCTGGCTGCCGCTGGCCTTCTCTATATCGCCGTCCCGACGTCGTCGGCTTCGGCCCAAGGCATCAGCGTCCAGATCGGCGGTCCCGGTTATCACCATGGTCATCGCGGCTATCACCGCCACCATGGCTATCATCGTGGTCCCGGCTATCGCCATGGCCGTTCGTATTATGCGCCGCGCCATGGTCATCGTCACGGCTATCGTGGCGGCACGCGCACC
>NZ_JBIISY010000015.1:0-49710 GCF_044340795.1 Tardiphaga sp. | reverse complement strand
GCATCTCGACGACTGGGGGTATCCTTACGTGTTCGAGGATTTCCGCTTTCACATGACGCTGACCGGGCGCCTCGACGAAGAACGTGGTGCGGCGGTTCTCGCTTTGCTGCAGCATCGCTTTGCCGAGCTCGGCATCGATGAACTGCCGATCGACAGCATCGCGCTCTTCAGGCAGGACAGCGCGACGACGCGCTTCCGCATTGTGAAGCATGTGGCCCTGACTCAGGACTGAGCCTCATCGGCGACGCCAGACGAACAACGCGCCCTTTGCAGGCGTGTTGGCTTCCAGCCGGATGTCCGTTGCCTGCCGTTCCAGCAATTCGAAATAAGGTTCGGCGAGGCGCATGACATAGGCGTCCGCATGCGCGAAGCGGCCGGATGGCATGATCTCGAAATCATGCATGGATGTCTCGACACTCGCTGCGAAGATTCCGCCTGGGGTCATTGCCTCCGCCACTGCCGCCATCACGGCATCGAGACGACCGAAATAGATCAGCGTGTCCGCGGCGAAGACGAGATCGAACGTTGCAGCATGCGCCGCAAGATGCGTGAGCGCCTCGGCATGGGTGAGCGCGTCATAGACATCACGACGACGGGCTTGCTCGAGCATGCGTGCGGACAGGTCGACACCAGTGAGCTCGCCTGCAAGCGGCCTGAGATGAGCTCCGGCCAGACCCGTGCCGCAACCGAGATCCAGCACGTGGTCGAACGCAGTGCGATGACGGCTGACCAGCTCAGCCATTTGCTCAGGCACGCGATAGCCGAGGACATTGACCAGCTTGTCGTCGAAGCCATTTGCGAAGGCATCGAAATGCGCCTCGACATAGGAAGCCGGGACGTGATCGATGGCGCGGCCTGCAACCGCATCATTGAGATGTCGTTGCACGACATCGTCCGGATTTTCGGTGATCAGCAATTGCCCGAGCGCCGCAGCAGCGTCGCGGTGGCCATAGGCGCTCAACAGCCCGAAGCCGTCACGGATCACGGTCTCGATCGGTTCCGCCTCCGCGCCTGCCAATGCCGGATAGTCGGCAAGCGCATCCGCAATGTTGCCGGCGATCATGGTTGCGTAGGTTTTGGCGCGCGCATAGCAACGCAGGCTGTCGCCCTGGAGCGGCATCGAGGTCAGCGCCAATTCGAAGGCTTTGGCGCTCTCGGGGAATTCGCCGGTCAGGTACAGCGATTTTCCGAGCAATATGCCGGTGGCGGCGTCGGCCGACCCGGCAGCCATTACCGCGCGCAGTTCCAGGGCGGCCTCGCGATAGCGCGCCGATCTGAAATAAGTGACACCGAGCCCGAAGCGGGCATCGACCAGCGCTGCATCGAGCAACAATGCCTGCAAAAAGCCCTGTTCGGCGACCGCAACGTCGCCGGCGGCATCTGCCGCCACGGCATGACGAAGCCAGTCCTGCGCCGTGGCCATGTCGTTGCGAGGAAATTCTGCCATCTGGACGTCGTTTCGAAATCAGACCGGAAGATCGGAGACGCCGGACTCGCCTCGAATCGGAATAGCGGTCCCGTCTAGACGTGCTGCGACTGCGCGGAAAGACGCTGCAATGCCACATGGCGCAGTATCCAACAAACGGTTGAACCTGAACCGGCATTCGCCCGACTGAGAAAGGCGCCTGTCAGGCATCGCGGACGCACGCGTGGCGATTGGGGGCTGGAAATGCCTCGCGTCTGATCTTTCGAGCTATTCCAGGCGCGCGCGTTTCACGAAGCATCGACACGTTCAATCGCAGGCATCAACACAATGTCAGATCGTGTCATCCACCTTTCATCACGCTGACTCAGAGGCGCCCTAAACCGTCCCTACACAGTCCGCACACCTCGATCATGGAGTGCATCATGACGACCAACCCGACGACACAACCGCAGACGCCGCCGTTCGATGCGCAGCGCATTGCCGCGTTGCGACAGGTGCTGGACATCGCCGTGGAGCAGATCGCCGTGCAGTATCGCACGCCGGCGACCAAGGCCATGATGGCGCAGATCATCGTCCGGCACGCCGCCGATGGAATCACCGACACCAGTGCGCTGGTGAATCATGCCGTTCAAGCCGGTGCCGCAGGCGCGCCGTAGCTGTGCGATCGCACTGACGTCACACTGACCGGAAGGTAATTTGTTGCGGCTTCGTCGCATCTTGCGACGGATAAATAGCTACCACCGCTGCGCTGTCGCGCTGCTGCCATGTCTTCGCCAAAATGCATTGTGACTTTTTAACCTCAAGCCAATGACTTGGGGTGTTTTTTGCGTGCTGGCTTTGTGTGTGGGGACATGATGGAGGTGACCATGATCATGTCTGAAAATTATCTACGCGACCGCGCGGAAGACTGCAGCCGGCTGGCACAGCAAGAGAGCGACCTCGACATGTGCAGCATGTTGGCAGATCTCGAAATGGACTATCGGGCCAAAGCCGTGCACGCCGCCGCCAAGGGCTGGCGGGATCCGCCGCGTTATTTCGAAAGCCCGCGTGCGTAGAAGCAGGCCGCCATAGGCCATCATGGCCTATGCTTTGATCATGCGCACCTGCGTGCCCCAGGGATCGGCGACGGAGAATCCAGTCGCAATTGCCTCGCTGGCCATGCCCGCCTGCGTGAGGCGCGCCTTGCGATCCGCCAGTACCGCATCGTCAGCAACAGCCAGCGAAAACCAGGCGAGGCCTGTTTCGGCGACATTGCGCGCGCCGGCGCCCTCGCTCTGCCAGACATTGATCCCGAGATGATGGTGATAGCGCCCTGACGACAGGAACGCCGCGCCGGCGCGTTCGCGCGTCCGCTCCATTCCGATCAGGCCCTCATAAAACGCCCGGCCGCGCGCGATATCACCGACACGCAGATGCATGTGGCCGATACGCAGCGCGCTGGGCGCCGCATCATATTGATCACGCGTTCTGTCCGTCAGTTTTACGATGTCATCGATGTCGAGCCTGTCGGATCCCATGCTGACGCTGTCGCCGACCCACAGCCACGCCGATGCCGGCCGGTCCGAATAGACCTCGATGCCATTGCCTTCGGGATCGTCGAGATAGGAGGCTTCGCTGACGTGATGATCGGCGAAGCCGGTGAATTGCGTGCGCGTCAGCGCGGCATGCACAAGCCAGCGCGCGAAATCAGCCCGGCTCGGCATCAGGAAGGCCGTGTGATAGAGCCCTGCCCCGCTCGCGCCGGCGATCGGCGCCATCGGCCGATGGATCAGATGCAGGAGCGCAACGCCATCGACGCCGAGCACGACCTCGCTCGCAGTCTGACTGATCGTCGTGAGCTTCAGGAGATCCGTATAGAAGCGCCGCATCGCGTGGAGATCGCGGACGCGCAACGCTGCAGCCCCGATCCGCATGGGCGTCTGCTGAGCGAAAGGAATCGGTGCTGCGACGGCTTCGGCGACACCGCCTTCGGCACGCACGGCACCAAGCAGGGCGGCGTTGCTGGCAGCAAAAGCGGCGAGTTTCAGCACCTCACGGCGCGTGGTCATGACGGATCTTTCCCGCGGCGAAACGATGGTCGTCGATTAGGAATGCCGGGGAACCCGGTCAAGTCACGTTGACGTGGGAGTTTTTGTCACCGCCCCGGCGCACAATCAGGCGCCGGGCATGACGACCCAGGGCTACTCGCCCCAGGCTGCAAATGCGTCGTTGAAGGCGCGCTCGCCGGGCGAGCCCTTCTCAATCGCGATGATCGCGCGGCGCTGGTTGGTATAGACCAGCGGGATGTCGAACCAGGAACGCTCCTTCAGGAGCTGCAGGTTCCGCGACTTATCGCTCTCCACATTGCTGAGACCCACCAGGAAGAAGCCATCGGTGACCTTTACCGCGAGGCCCGCCAGCGGCGTGCCACGGGCCTGCTCGTTGGACTTCATCAGGATGCCCGGCACATTGGCGACACCGCCGCCGTTGAAATCCTGCGGCAGAACGAAAGTCAGCTCCGCCGTATGGCTGGCCGGCAGGGTGGAATCATTGTTGCGGCGGAACGACATGGTCATCTTGAACTTGCGTTCCGGGATATCGATGTCGGCGCGCACGGCGACATCGCCGGGGCGACCACCGCTGCCCTTGATCTGCTCGGTGCGCCAGACCACGGTGCCGACGAACTGCTTGCCCTTCGGCTCCGACGGATCCTCATCATAGAGAACCACGCGCTGTGCCACCGGGGCCACCTGATCAGACGGCTGTCCAACCCGATCGGTGATCTTCGGGCGTGGCGCCAGTGCCCCGTCCTTGTTCTCGCTGGTCGGCGCCGGCGTGCTGGTACTGCCGCCGAGGCCGCGCACCATGCCCGAAATCTGCGGCCACGCGAGGAACGTGCCGCCCACGATGATCAGAAGCAGGCCAAGGAACAGCAGTGTCTTGAACGGAAAACCACCGCTGACGCGCTTCGGCTTCGGCGGCTTCTGCTTCTTGCCGTCCTTGCCGCGTGCGGGCGGAGCTTCGGCATCATCAGCCTGCTGATCGTAGGACTGCTGCTCGTCGTAACCGAAGACTGCGGCGCGATCTTCCATGCTCGGCTCGAGCCGGTCGAATTCCGGCGTCGGCGACGGCACATTGGCGTAGGTCTTGCGCGCAGCGCGATTGGCCTGCGCTGCCGCGCGGCCGAGATCGTCGACATCGGCGGTGACATCGCGGAAACCGCGCATGGCGGCTTCGCCACGATCATCGCGGCCCGACGGCGGCGGGACTGGCTGATCCGGACGACGCGGAGGCACGGGACGGCCGGTGCCCGGCTCGCGCGGAATTGGTGGCGGATCGACGCGCAGCGTTCGCTGCGGGCGCTGCTCGTCCGCGCGCGGTGGCGTCGATGTCGGAGCGGCCGGTTGACGGCCGCGCGGCGACGGCTCGGTCGGGGCGGCGCCCGGCGGAGTACCGGCCCGCGCCTGGGTGGCATTGCGGAAAGCATCGCCCGCACGCGGACGATTCGCATCCGCGGCCCGCGATGCATCGCGGGCGCGCTGAGCGGCTTCGGATTCGACCTTGCGGACGGCTTCCTCGAGCGACAGGCGCTCGCGGGTGATCTCGGATTCCGAGAGCGGCGGCTCGACACTGCGCAGTTGCGCGATCAGCGCCGTGCGGGCGCGTTCATAAAGGGCACGGCGCTGCTCACCGGGGGCACTGGGGTCCAGGCCGGCGATGGCACGGGCAATCAGGGGATAGTAGTCAGCCATCTCGACTCAGTTTCGCGGGGTCCCTCAATTTGAAAGCCAACCGGTAATAGTTCGTTAAGCCTCAAACGGATTTTGCACCAGAATGGTATCATCGCGCTCTGGGCTCGTGGAGAGCAAAGCGATTGGGCAACCGACCAGTTCCTCGACGCGGCGGACATATTTGATCGCCTGAGCAGGCAGATCAGCCCAGGAACGGGCATTCGCCGTCGGCTCTTTCCAGCCTTCGATGGTCTCGTAGATCGGCTCGATCCGCTGCTGGGCGCCCTCGCCCGCCGGCAGATGGTCGATTTCCTTGCCGTCCAGCTTGTAGCCGACGCAGACCTGGATGGTGTCGAAGCCGTCGAGGATGTCGAGCTTGGTCATGGCCAAGCCATTGATGCCGCAGGTACGGACGGTCTGGCGCACCAGCACCGCGTCGAACCAGCCACAACGGCGCTTGCGGCCGGTGTTGACGCCGAATTCCTTGCCGCGACGGCCGATTTCCTCACCGATCTCGTTATCGAGTTCGGTCGGGAACGGGCCGGCGCCGACGCGCGTGGTGTAGGCCTTGCAGATGCCAAGCACATAGCCGACCGCGCCGGGACCCATGCCGGTGCCGGTCGCGGCCTGGGCAGCGACGGTGTTGGACGAGGTCACATAGGGATAGGTGCCGTGATCGACGTCGAGCAGCGCGCCCTGCGCGCCTTCGAACAGGATGCGCTTGCCTTCGCGGCGCTTGTTGTCGAGCAGTTGCCAGACCGTTTCGGCATAAGGCAGCAGCGCCGGCGCGAGTGCGGCGAGATCCTTGACGATATCGGCCGCCTTGAATTCCTCGAGGCCGAGGCCACGGCGCAGCGCGTTGTGGTGCGTCAACAGGCGCTCGACCTTGTGCGGCAGGGTCTGCAGATCGGCGAGATCCATCAGGCGGATGGCGCGACGGCCGACCTTGTCTTCGTAGGCCGGTCCGATGCCGCGCTGGGTGGTGCCGATGGCGGTGGCCTTGCTGGCATTTTCGCGCAGCGCATCGAGTTCGCGGTGCAGCGGCAGGATCAGCGTGACGTTTTCAGCAACGCGCAGATTCTCCGGACCCACATCGACGCCCTGGCCCTTCAGCTTGGCGACTTCATCGATGAACGCCTGCGGGTCGAACACCACGCCATTGCCGATCACCGAGAGCTTGCCGCCACGCACGACACCCGAGGGCAGCAGCGCCAGCTTGTAGGTCTTGCCGTCGATGACCAGCGTATGGCCGGCATTGTGGCCGCCCTGATAGCGGGCGACGACGTCCGCCTGATCCGACAACCAGTCAACGATCTTGCCCTTACCCTCGTCGCCCCATTGGGCGCCGACGACGACAACATTGGCCATGTGGCGTTAGTCCTCTGAAAATACACGCGTCAAAGCGTGATCGCTGCGGAAAACGGTCTGCCGTTTGCCGGACCACGCCCAGGCATCCGCCCAAACGCGTCTCACAAGGACGCTGTCTGCGATGCAAACCGGGAATAAAGGAAGAAGGTCGCGAAAACAAGCGCAAGGGCTGGAAAAACGCCCGCGTCAAGCGCCGGCAAACCTTTGATATCCCCTGAAAATTCCAGAGATTGCGGCGATATCCGGGCGACGGTGACCTGCCTTGCAAATCGGTCGCAATCTCAATTCGGCGTGAAAGGCCCGGGCGGTGCGCGCTGGACTATCGCACCGCAGGATGCTCGCCCCTATATCGCCACCGCACCCAGTTTACGCGCTGACGTTGAATATCGCCTTTGAGCACGTGGACGCATCACTTCCCAGGAGATTCCCATGCAAGCCTTCACCCGGGCATCCATCGCCATTCTCGCAACCATCATGGCCTGCCTCGGGACTGCATCGGCGCAACCTGCTGATTTTGGATGTACGTCAGCGCCCTCACCCGCCCAGACCCGGACGCTGACCTGTCAGGGCGGCGTCACCATCGTTGTCGAGAACGAGGCGCAGTTCACCTTGCTCGATCGCGATCGCAACGGCCGTGTCGATGGCATCAGCCTGCTGAGCAAGGCCGTGTTCGTCAGCGCGCCCAAACAGAAGAGCGGACGGCAATTCCAGGTGATCACTCCGCAGGCGATCGCCGCGGTGCGTGGTACGGAATGGGCGGTGGACGCCGAGGGCGCCAAGACGTCCGTGTTCGTGCAGACCGGACGCGTTGGCGTCCGTCGCGTTGCTGCTGGGCGTGGTGTCGTCCTTGGCCCCGGCGAAGGCGTCGATGTGGACGCAACGACCACGCCTCTGCAGGTTCGCCAATGGGGCGCACCGCGCATCGCCGCACTGATGGCTCGCCTGGGACGCTGAAGCGCATGACTGCGGTCCGCAAACTATGGGCCCCTGCGACGATGATCGTCCTTGCAGGCCTGTGGGCAGCAGGCCTGACGCTTGGACACCATGGCGGCGATATCGGCTTCATCGATCAGGTGGAGGCAACATTCACCGACCTCCGCACGCAGATCCGCGGTCCGAAGACACCGCCGGACATCGTCACCATCATTGCCATCGACGATCAGGTCGTGCGCGAGCAAGGGCAATATCCGCTCCCGCGCGGGACGCTGGCACGCCTCATCGAGCAAATTGCCAAATACCGGCCGAAGGTGCTCGCGCTCGACGTCCTGCTCGTCGACGCCGGCCCCGCGGAAGCGGACGAAGCGCTTGCGCGCGCGCTCGGCAGCACCAATTCGGTGATTGCCGCGGCCGCGATGTTCAACGAGTCCCGTCAGGCGGTCGGAAACAGGAACGCCGGCCCACTCGCCGAGCTTCCGGTCGCCTCGGGCTTTCTCACGCCACGCAAGGAATTTTCCGATCAGGCCGCAGTCGGTGTCGTCAACCTCAACACCGACAGCAGCGGCGCCCCGCGCGCCATGCCGATGCTGATCCGCTCCACCGATCGCATTATGGTGTCGATGCCGCTGCGGGTTGCCGGCGCAGCGAGCGGCGACGAATTGCTGATCGACAACAACACGTTCAAATTCGGCGACCACGGCGTGCCGACCGATGTCGGCCACCTGCTCCCGATGTCCTATTACGGCCCGCGCGGCACCATCCACACCATCGGCGCGTCACGCGTGCTGGCCGATGAAGTCGCCCCCTCGGACATCGAGGGCCGCGTGGTCGTGATTGGCGTCACCGTCACCGGCGGCGGCGATACATTCTCGACGCCATTCGATCCCGTGATGCCCGGTGTCGAGGTCGTATCCACCGCCATTACGCATCTGCTCGCGCAAGACACGCTCGTGCGCAATGTGACCGTCCGGCTGTTCGACGCGATCTTTTCGATTGCCTTGGCGATGCTGTGCGTTGCGCTGCTGGCATGGCGACGCAATACGGCCGGCCTGCTGACCATCGTCGTTGTCATCGCGCTGTGGGCGGCGCTCAACACCACCGCCTACGCCCACGGCATCTGGATGAGCGCCGCACTGCCACTGCTTGCCGCCGGACCGCCAGCGATTGCCTTTGGCGCTCTGCAGATCTGGATTGGCCGGGAGCATGCCGCGCATCTCGATGCCCGCAGCGCATTGATGCGGCAATTCCATGCGCCCCGCCTGCGCGAATGGATCATTAGCTATCCCGACTTCCTGCTGCATCCCCGCCATCAGGACGCAGCGATCATCTTCATTGATCTCTCGCGCTTCACGGCCCTCAGCGAAACCACCGACCCGCACAGGGTGCGCGAGATGCTGAAATCGTTTCACGCCCTGATCGATCAGGTGACCGTCGCCCATGGCGGCCTCGTGATCAACTTCATGGGCGACGGCGCAATGATCCTGTTTGGACTGCCCGAACCGGCCGACGACGACGCAGCACGCGCCGTACAATGCTGCATCGATCTCACCGATCGTGCCGAGCAATGGCTCGGAACGCTGCCTCCATCGCTGTCTGCAAAGACCGGCTTCAAGATCGGCGCGCATTTCGGCGAGATCGTCGCCTCACGCCTCGGCGGCGACAGTTACCAGCAGATCACCGCGACCGGCGACACGGTCAACATCGCGAGCCGTTTGATGGAAGTCGCCGCATCCCGCGGCGCCAGCGTCGCCATGACCGACAGCCTGCTCTGCAAAGCCGGCGAGGCTTCGTCCATCCGGCATACGGGTACGTTGTCGGGCCCCGCTTTTGCCGATATCCGCGGTCGCCGCACCGGCGTCAACGTATGGTTCTGGCGGAACGATACGGCGCAGAGAGACCGCGTCTAAACGGCAGCGATGACAAGACGTCCGTGCATGAGGGGAACACAGCGGCCCGCGATACGGACGCGCTCCACTTTCCCACCGAGTTTCTGAACATCGACCTCGATCCTGCTCGGCCGCCCCATTTCGATCCCCTGCTCGATGACAATGCTCGCCGTCATGTCGCTCCGCCTGTCGAGGCTGCAGAGATAGGCAGCGAGTGCCGCGCAGGCACTGCCCGTCGCAGGATCTTCCGGAATATTGCTGAGCGGCGCAAACATGCGGGCACGCAAGTGTTCGATGCCATGGCCGGCGCGGACATAGGCGAAGGTCGCAAAGCGATCATCACGGTGCCAATACGCACGTCCTGCCGACGTGAACGCCGCCATATCGGGACGTGCAGCAGCGAGCGCGTCGGGACTGGCCAGTTCGGCGACCGCAAATGGCAGCCCGACAGACACGATGCTGGGCTCGTGCGCATCAGCGACAATGGCTTCCGGCGCCAGCGACAGGCACCCCGCCATGACTTCTGGCGCGACGGCTTTGCCGATCGTCAACGCCTGCGGCGCGACAAAGCCCGCGCCGACGACGAGACCGCCCTCCCGGATGAGATCGAGATGGACCAGCCCCGCCGTCTCTTCAAAAACCATCTCCGCGCCAACCGGCTTGCCGAACACCTCACCCATACGTCCGAGCACAAAGGCCGTGCCGACATTGGGATGACCCGCGAACGGGATTTCATCGGTCGGCGTAAAGATCCGGACTCGCGCGGTGTGCGCGGGATCATCAGGCGGAAACACGAAAGTCGTTTCTGAGTAGTTGAATTCGCGCGCGATTTTCTGGAAGTCGGCCTCGGCGATACCGCGGGCATCAGGAAACACCGCGAGCGGATTGCCGCCAAATGGCGTATCGGTGAAAACATCGACGGTCATATATTCGGACATGGCACATCTTCCTCCCGTGGCCACAGCCATGGTTGGCAATCCGGGTTTGAAGCTGCAATCATAGGCGAAAATTCGATGACTGGAAGGACACGCGCCATGCCCGCCTGCCGCTTGCACTATTTTCCGGAGTCCGGAAACAGCTTCAAACTCGCGCTGATGCTAGCGCTCTGCGGGCAATCGTTCGAGCCGGTCTGGACCGATTTCAACGGCGGCGTGACGCGGAGCAAGGAATGGCGCGCAGCGGTCAATCCGATGGGCGAGATCCCGGTGCTGGAGATTGACGGCGAAAAGCTGACACAGACTGCACCGATCCTGCTGCAACTCGCGCAGCAGTTCGGCAAGTTCGGCGGCGACAATGATGCGGAGCGGTTTGAGATTCTGCGCTGGCTGTTCTGGGATAATCACAAGCTCACCGGCTACATGGCAACCTATCGTTTCCAGCGCGCGTTCATGTCGTCGGTCGATCCACACGTCCAGGCCTATTTCCGCAAGCGGCTCGGCGATTTCCTTGGCATTCTGGAAACGCATTTGCAGAGCAACGCCTTCGCGATCGGCGCAAAGCCCAGCGTCGCTGACATCTCGATGATCGCCTATCTGCACTTTCCCTCCGACGAGCATGGGTTCGACTTCGCAGTCACCCATCCTGCCATCCGCGCATGGCTTGACCGCATGGCGGCATTGCCGGGCTATAAGCCCGCTTATGAACTCTTGCCTGGTCAGCGCATGACGAACTATGCCAAGGACGGATCGCGCGACTGATCCGACACATGAACAACAAGAAAATCACCTGAGGAACGACATGGCCCGTATCGACTACAGCGATCCCGCAACCGCCAGCGAACGCACCCGCGAACTGCTCGGCAAGAACCGCAGCGCCAACATCTTCCGCATGATGGCGCATTCGCCGAGCTATCTCGAACAATATTGCCGGCTCGGTGGCGCGATCCGCAACAAGGGAGAGCTCGATCCCGTCATTCGCGAGCTGGCCATCACGCGTACCGGCATTCTCTGCGAGGCCCCCTACGAAGTCGCCGCGCACAAGCGGATCGGCGGCTATGTCGGCGTCAGCGACGCACAGAATGACGCGCTGGAGAACTGGCAGGCTGCGACCTGCTTCGACGAGACCCAGCGCGCCGCCCTCGCCTTCACCGACGAGATCGTGAAGCTGCATCGTCCGACCGATGCGACTTTCAAGGCCATTGCAGCGAAGCTGACACCCGGCGCGCTGGTGGAGCTGCAGCTATCGGTCGGCTTCTACATCATGACCTCGAAATTCCTCGAGACCTTTGCTATCGACATGCAGCCGGTCACCGACGTGGTGTGACCTCCCCAACGAGCCTTCCGATGTCCAAGTCCACCCGCGCCACCCAGACACTGACAAAGCTGGGCGCTGTCTTCACGCTGCACAGCTATGACTATGATCCCGATGCGGAGAGCATCGGGCTGCAGGCGGCGGAGGCGCTCGGCATTGCCCCGCAACGCATGCTGAAGACGCTGATGGCGGAGGTGGACGGCAAGCCGGTCTGCGTGGTGGTGCCATCGGACAAGGAAGTGAGCATGAAGAAGCTCGCCGCGGCCTTTCGCGGCAAGTCGGCCAGGATGATGCGACCGGCGGATGCCGAGCGCATCACCGGCTATCACGTAGGCGGCATCAGCCCGTTCGGGCAGAAGAAGCGCGTGCCGACGGCGATGGAGCAGGCTGCGCTTGCGGAGACCACCGTCTATCTCAACGGCGGCCAGCGCGGGCTGCAGATCGAGATTGCCCCGGACGCCGCGCGAACCGCGCTGGATGCAGCGGTTGCCGCACTGACGGACTGACGCCCATCACACTCCCGGCATTGCGACAATGAACCATCGCCGCCAGCGGGAACACAGATATAGACTTCGCATTGTTATCGTCGAACCTCAAAGGGAGCATCGACATGCGCGCGATCCTGGCAGCTACCGCACTTCTCGTCGCCGCTGGCGGCCTCAGCAGCATCGGTGCCACATCGGCCGAAGCCCGCGAATATCCGTGGTGCTCGCGCACCTCGGCTTCCGGCTTCAATCCGAGCTGCGACTTCACATCCTATGGCCAATGCATGGCCACCGTGAGCGGCCAGCGGGGCGACTGCATGCGCAATCCCTTTGTCGCCTTTGGCGAACAGCGCCAGCCGCGCCGCAAGGGCCAGCAATATCGCGAGCAGCCGAACGACTGGAACAATGGCTGGAATAACAATGGCTGGAACCAGCGCTGGTAGGCGGCTGGGTCAGGCTTTTCGCCAATACGCCCAGGCGGCGATGGCGATGGGCAGACCGACGCCAAACCACGAGAAATAGCGGCCGAGATCGCCGGCGAGCAGCGCCGACAGAAGGCCCGCAAGCGACAGCACCCCGACCATGATCGGTGCCCCGAAGACGCGGAGCCATTGCGGACGCTGCGACGGCATGCGGCCGCTCATCGCGACACCTGTGCGATCCCTGCCGCGTCCGGAGTGACACGCGCAGGCCGCCGTTGTTTGCGACGGCGCGCGATGTAGAGGTAAAGGCCACTGCCGAGCACGATGATCGTGAACACCGTCAGCAGCGCCCAGATGATCTTGAGCGGCATGCCGCCATAGTCACCAAAATGCAGTGGCTGCGAGACCAGTACGGCCTTCAGACAGACCGGCAGATCACTGGTGCTGGAGACCGCGCCCGTTTCGCCGTCGAGCAGAACAGGCTTCACAAGGCGCGACGTCAAAGGCGTATCGCCGCGCAAAAAGACCGCGAAGTGATGCGTCGACGTGAACGGCGTACCGGGAAAGGCGATGAAGGCCGGCTCCATGCCCGGGGTTGCCTTCATGGCATTGCCGAGCACGGTGTCCAGCGATGCGAGCGTTGTCGGCGTGGGCTGGCCTGCATAGGGCGCCGCGATGGCGGTGAGTTCGTTGCGCTGCCAGACCCCGAGCAGGAGTTCGGCATAGGCATTGAGCACGCCGGTGCCGCCCACCACCAGCGCCCAGACGACGGTGACCACGCCCAGCAGATTGTGCCAGTCGAGCCACCAGACCCGCCGGGACTTCTTCCTGCGGATCGCCGCGAAATCCAGCCGCCGCGTGAACGGCCAATACAGCACCACGCCGGACACGATGGCGATCATGAAGACGAAGCCCATCAGCCCCATGAACCACTTGCCGGGCAGGCCGAGATACATGTCGGTGTGAAGACGCAGCATCACCAGCATCGGCCCGGTGCCGAGCAGGCCCACGGGCTTGGCCGTATAGGCATCGAGCGCCTTCACCACCGTGGTCTGCGGATCGGAGGTCACGGTCTTGTTGGTGAAGGTGGAAACCATCCAGGGCTCGTCCTTGTCCCAGCCCATATAGAGCATGACATTGCCGGGATGATCGGCGAGCGCAGCGCGGCTGATCTCATCGAGGCTGAGCTTGGCTGCGCCGGCAGGACGCACGTCCGCCTGGGGCGAATAGCCGAGCGCATCGTCGATCTCATGATGAAAGATCAGCGGCAGGCCGGTGAGGCAAAGCAGCAGCAGGAAAACCGTGGAGATGAGACTGGTCCAGGTGTGGATCACCGACCAGATGCGGGCCGTTCGTGCTTGCAACGGATCGCTCCTTCAAAAGCCGCAAATGCAAATGTCGTCCCCGGCGAACAGGGACGACATAAACCGGATTGATCAAGAATGCGACGGCAGGACAATCCGCGAGCGGAATGTCCCGCCGTCTGCGTCAGGTCAGCCTACCACTTGTAGCCGATGCTGCCGGTGACACGGCGACGATCGCCGTAGAAGCAGGCATTGGCGCTGGAGCAGCTGGCAACATAGGTTTCGTCGGTGACGTTGTTGGCATTCACTGCAAAACGCCAGTTCTGATAGTCGTAGTGGACCGACACGTCGGCGAGGACACGCGACGGCACGATCAGCGTGTTGGCCTGATCGGCGAAGGACGCGCCGACGTAGCGCACACCACCGCCGAAGCCGAAGCCGCGGAGAATGCCGTCCTGGAACGTGTAGTCCGCCCAGCCCGACGCCATCTGGCGCGGGGTGTTGGTGGGCACCAGGCCGACCAGCGTCGAATTGGCATCCTTGCTGGTGAACAGGTTGTAGTGCGTGAACGAGCCGACGACCTTGAAGCCCGGAGCGAGATTGGCGACCGCTTCGAGTTCGATACCACGCGAGGTCACTTCGCCGGTCTGGGTCTGCAGGTTCGGCGGAATGCTGAGCGGATCGGTCGTCAGCACATTGGTGCGCTTCAGGTCGAACAGGGCCACGCCGAAGTGGCCGTTGAAGCCAACCGGCTGGAACTTGACGCCGACTTCGGTCTGCTCGCCGGTTTCGGGCAGCAGCAACTGGCCGGACGAATTGGTGCCGATGATCGGATTATAGCTCGTCGCATACGACACATAGGGCGCGAGGCCATTGTCGAAGTTATAGATCGCACCAACGCGGCCGCTGAACTTGCTGTCGCTGCGGCCCAGCGGAGCGGTACCCGTGATGCGGCTGATGTCGTTGACATCGACCCAATCGTTACGACCCGACAGAACCAGCGTGAAGCGGTCCAGCTTGATCTGATCCTGCACATAGACGCCAAGCTGCTGCTGGGTCAGCTTGCTGTCGCGATAGGGTGCCGCGGTGAGCGGCGGAGCCCCCGTATAGATGGGGTTCAGCACATTGATCGGCCCCTGCGTAAAGGCGAAGGCCTGGGTGTCGCTGATCTGGTAATATTTCAGATCAAGGCCGAACAGCGTGGTGTGGCTGAGGATGCCGGTGTTGAAGCGATACTCCACCTGGGTGTCCATATTCGCCTGATTGGCGATACCGCGGGTGGCGAAGGGATAACGCGCAAAATCGCCGGTCGCCTGGTTGGCGTAACCATTGCCGGTGATGCCGGCATAGTTGACGTCGACATGTGCGAAACGGGCATTCTGGCGGAACGTAACGCTATCGGACAGATTGCGCTCGAACTGATAGCCGAGCATTTCCTGCTCGCGCTTGAAGAAGTCGAAATTCGGCTCGCCGCCGAAGAAGCTGGTCGGGATGCGGCCGAACGGACCATTGGTCACCGTGCCGACATAAGGCAGGAACTGGGCCGCACGGGTTTCATTCTTCGAGGCCGAAGCGAGGATGGTCAGCGTGGTGTCGACATCCGGCTTCCAGGTCACCGACGGCGCGATGAAATAGTTGTCGTTCGGCGTGTAGTCGGTCTGCGTGCCGCCCTTCTGCACCTGGCCGACGATGCGGGTATAGAGTTCGCCATTGCCCGGTGCCAGCTTGATCGGGGTGTTGATGTCGAAGCCGAAATAACCATTGCCGTAATTGTCGACGCCAGTTTCGATATAGCGGATCGGCTCGGCGCGCGGAGTCTTGCTGATCGCGTTGACGAGGCCGCTCGGGCTCGAACCACCGTACAGGATTGCCGACGGACCGCGCAGAACCTCGACGCGCTCCATGTTGAAGGGCTGCAGCTTCCAGCTGGCATAGGACGTGTAGAACAGCTGCATGCCATCGAGGAACATGCTGTTGTCGTCAGACTTGAAGCCGCGGATGATGAACCAGTCATTGCGGTTGTCGGCGCCGAAGGTCGCGGCATAGACGCCGGGCGCATAGCGCAGCACGTCGTCGAACTTGCGCGGCGCCTGGTCGCGGATCTGCTCGGCGCCGATCACCGTGATGGCCTGCGGGGTCTCGTTGATGGGGGTATTGGTCTTGGTGCCCGAGGACGAGCGGTTGGCGACATAGCCCTGGATCGGGCCGCGCGGGCTTTCCACGAACACATTGCTGCGCGGCGGCTGGGCGACGGGGCGTGGCGCGACAGCGGTGCGGGCTGCGCGCGGCGCGCGCTGGGCCGTTGCTGCACGACGGCGCTGGGCCGGCTGGTTCACGACAACCGGCGGCAGGTTCTGCGCGCCGCTCTGGGCGGTGTTGGACTGCGCCGACGCGGAATCGAGCGACATAATGCAGAGCATGCCGGCGGACGACAGTAACGCAAAACGCGACAAACGAATGATGTTCAAGATGAGCCCCCATGATCCTGCCGACCGTCGCGATCGTGGATCCGCTGAAATTCATTCAGTGGGGTATGCGGCCCTTTGCGCGCAGGCCAATAGAACCGTTCCAAAACTGTCACAATCGGACCGGCTGTGGCGAAAGCGCCGCACTTTGTGTATGGAGATGTCGGCTTCAGGATCGTTATTCAGAACTGATATAACGACCCGCTGACGCGTCTGGCGCCAGCGGTATCCCGTGATGTAGTCTTGGTTAGGCTGCGCGGACCGAGCGCAGGAAGTTACCCACCTCGCGCTTGAGCCGCGCGCTCTCGCCGGAGAGCGATTGAGCCGCAGACAGCACCTGGGACGATGCGGACCCGGCTTCCTCGACGCCGCGCTGGACGTCGGTGATGTTCGCGCTGACCTGCATGGTGCCTTCGGCTGCCTGCTGAACGTTGCGCGAGATTTCGAGCGTGGTGGCGCCCTGCTCCTCGACCGCCGACGCGATCGCGGAAGCGATCTCGGACATCTGGCCGATGGTGGTGGAAATCTCCCGGATCGCCGAAACGGAATCCTCCGTGGCCTTCTGGATACCGCTGACCTGAAGGCTGATCTCGCCCGTCGCCTTCGCCGTCTGCTCCGCCAGCGCCTTGACCTCGGCGGCGACCACCGCAAAACCGCGACCGGCTTCGCCAGCGCGTGCGGCTTCAATGGTCGCGTTGAGTGCCAGAAGGTTGGTCTGGCCGGCAATGGTGTTGATCAGTTCCACCACATCGCCGATACGCGCCGCAGCAGCCGCGAGTTCGCTGACATGGCCATTGGTGCTGTTCGCCTGCGCGACCGCTTCGCCGGCGATGCGCGCCGCACCCTGCACCTGACGGCTGATCTCGGTCACCGATGACGACAGTTCCTCCGTCGCCGCGGCGACCGATTGAACATTGGTGGCAGCCTCTTCGGAAGCACCGGCCACGGCCGTGGCGCGGACCTGCGAATGGTCGGACGTCGCACTCAATGTCCCGGCGGACGCTTCGAGTTCGGTCGAGGCCGACGACACTGTCTCCACGATCTGGCCGACGGCACCTTCGAATGCGTCCGCGAGCTTCATCATATCCGTCTTTCGTTGCTCGGCTGCGCGCGCCTCCATTGCAGCCTGCTCCGCTTTCATGCGCTCGACTTCGAGGCCATTTGCCTTGAACACGGCCAGAGCAGTGATGATCTCGCCGATCTCGTCACGACGCGAGGTTGCCGGAATATCGACCGTAAGATCGCCCTTGGCGAGGGTGTTCATGGCGGCGATGCTGGCCTTGAGCGGTCGGACGATGGTGCCCCGCGCCACGAAATAGCTGAGCACGATGGCCAGCAGCATCACCGCCACGGTCGCATAGACGATGGTCCATAGCGTGTCGTGGGCGGTTTCGAGGAAGTCGACCTTCTTGATACCGACATAGAGGATGCCGATCACATTGCGATTGGCATCGAAGATGGGATCATAGACGGTCATATAGGGCTGGCCGAGGATCGCGACCTCGCCGCGGAACGCGGTCTTGCGATCGAACACCGCGTCATAGGCCGGTCCCTTGGCAAGCTGCGTACCGATCGCGCGGGTGCCGTCCGGCTTCATCACATTGGTGGAGATGCGGGTGTCGTTCATGAAGATCGTGGCAGTGCCGCCGACCAGGGTCTTGATCTTGTCGACAGCGGCGAAGTTGCCGTTCAGGGGCTTGCCATCGGCGAGCAGCTTGCCGTCGGCGACACTGAACTTGTCACCGCTCTGGCGCAGCACATCCCAGGCGACACGCATGTTGGCCTCGACGCGCTCGGTCGCGGATCTGGTCGCGCCCTGTTCGAGAACATATTTCGCAACAACGGTGACGCAGATGCCGAGGGCGAGAATGCCGGCCACCGACATCAACATGATCCGTGGGCCAAGACCAAAACCGCGGCCACTGGCTTTTGGCTGGGAGGCGGGCGCCGACATTTGCAATCTCCTCTAACGCACCTGCCCCTCGGCGGGTGCTGCAATGGTGGCCGGGCCCACGCTCAATAGCGTTGCCATCACGATGGGGATGGCGCAGGTCCGGCGGCTGAAAAAAGCCTTGCTTACACGTTCCAGTCGTAGTGCCGCGACGTTCGCAAGTGGTTAAATTTCGCTCAGCAGAATAGGTGTAATAGTAGCGAGATAAGCTGGGCCGGTTCCGGGGTACCGGGAAATGGCGGCCGGCACCGCGCCTTTTCGACACATGTACCTGAAGCCGGCCGTGCCGCTGCATGGACGCCAAGCGCGCACGTCACTTGTGTCGCCGCGTGAACTGCCGCCTATGGACGTGCAGATTCCACAGGGCCAATGTCTTCCACACCACCGCGATCCCCCCTCGGCTGGTTCGTGAACCAGCCCTATCTCCTGCTCAGCCTGACCTCGCTGTTCTGGGCCGGCAACATCGTGCTGGGGCGCTATGTGGCCGGCCATGTGCCGCCGATCACGCTGTCCTGCGTGCGCTGGATCGGCGCGTTCTTCCTCCTGCTCCCCTTCGCCTGGGCGCCGTTGCGCACCGACTGGCCGACGATTCGCCGGCACCTGCCGCTGATCCTGGTGCTGGCGCTGACGGGCTTTGCGGCCAATACCGCCCTCGCCTATGGCGGGCTGCAATACACGCAGGCGCTGAACGGCCTCCTGATCCAGTCCTCGGGCCCGCTCTGCGTGGCGCTGTGGACGTTGATCCTGTTCGGCGTGCGGCTGACACTGGCGCAACTGCTCGGCATCGTGGTGTCGATGACCGGTGTCTTCGTCATCATCCTGCGTGGTGATCTGACGGCCCTCGCCAGCATCGAGATCAACAAGGGCGACGCCATGCTGTTCGGCGCGCTGCTGGTTTTCGGCATTTACTCGGCTTTGATGATCAAGCGGCCGGTGACCCATCCGATGTCGCTCATCGCCGCGACGACTGGCTTCGGCGCGCTGATGAGCGTCCCCGCCAGCCTGTGGGAACTCAATTCCGGCTCACCACTGTTCTTCGATGGCGTGACGTTCCTGGCGCTCGCCTATGCGATCATCTTCCCGTCTGCCCTCGCTTATCTGTTCTTCAATCGCGGCATCGCCCTGATCGGCCCGAACCGGGCCGCACCATTTTTGCACCTGATGCCGGTTTTCGGCTCGGCGATGGCCATCGTCTTTCTCGGCGAGCAGCCGCAACCGTTTCATCTGGCTGGCTATGTGCTCGTCATCTCCGGTGTGATCGTTGCCTCGCGTCGTTGAGGCATAAGACCACGCAGCGTGGGGATGGCGGCACGTCGCGAACGCCTCTATGATACCAGCGCCGCTTCGCCAAAGAGAGCCCCGGATTCCCGTGCGAAAACTGTCACTGCCGGTCCGCTTGGCTTTGCTCGTGGCGGGGTCGACGTTGCCGCTCATCATCTTCGTCAGCGCCGTGATCTATCGCGGCTATGAGAAGGACCGCGACGACGCCGCGGCCCGCGTGCTCGAGACCGCGCGCAGCCTGCGCATCGTGCTCGACGCCGAAATGCAGCGCATCACCGGCAGCCTGCACGTTCTGTCCCTCACCAACTCCTTGCGCAGCGGTGACTTCGATCGCTTCCGCAGGATTGCCGACGGCTTTCTCGCCCAGTATCCGCCGGGCGGATCCATGATCATTGCCGATCGCAACGGCAAGCAGCTGTTCTCGACCGCGACCACCGATACGAGCTCCCTGCCACCGCGAAACAATATGGATGTCGTGCGGAAGGTGTTCGAGAGCGGCAAGCCGGTGTTTTCCAATATCTTCATCGGTTCCGGCATCAACCGGCAGATCCTCACCGTGGAAATCCCGGTCATTGTCGATGGACAGGTGATCTACGATATCTCCTTCGTGCCGCCGACCGCGATGTTTCAGACCATGATCGAGAAGCAGCGGCCAAATGCCGAATGGGCCCTCTCGATCTTCGATTCCGAGGGGACCAATTTTGCGCGGGTGCCCAATCCGCAGGAAACCGTCGGCAAGAAGGCGTCACCGACCCTGCTGGCGGAGATGTTCAAGTCGAATGAAGCCACGTTCCAGACCATCTCGCTTGAAGGCGTGCCCCTGATCACCGCTGTCGCCCGGTCTTCGATGTCGGGATGGCTGGTTGCGTCTGGCATTCCGAACAGCTCGCTGGTTCTTCCCTTGCTGCGCAATCTCGCCATCACCATTGCCATCGGCGTCCTGCTGATGCTGGTCGGCGTTGCCTTCGCCTTGCGGATGGCAAGCACCATCGCGCGCGGCGAGACGCTGCAGGCACTGCTGGTCGAGGAGCTCAATCACCGCGTCAAGAACACGCTGGCCGTGCTGCAGGCGATCGCCAGCCAGACATTCCGTACCGCCACCCGGAATGAGCGCGAGACGTTCGACGGTCGGCTTGGTGCGCTGGCACGCGCGCATGATCTGCTCAGCCAGGAGAAATGGGTGGGTGCCGGCGTCCATGACGTGGTCAACCGTGTGCTCGAGCCCTATTCCATTCTCGGCACGCCGCGTGTTGCGATCTCCGGCCCGAAGCTGCCGCTGACGCCGGCGCGGGCCGTGATGATGTCGATGATCCTGCACGAGATTGCGACCAACGCGGCGAAATACGGCGCATTGTCCAATGACAGCGGCAAGATCGCCATCGACTGGAATCTCCTGCCGGATTCGTCGGAAGCAAAGTTGCAGATGAGCTGGGTCGAATCCGGCGGCCCCCGTGTCTCAGCTCCGACCCGCAAGGGGTTCGGCTCCAAACTGATCGAGCGAGGCGCCCGCGACCAGCTTGGTGGCAGCGCCACGGCCGACTTCCTGCCCGCCGGCGTCGTCTACACGATCGAATGCGCGCTCGCGTGAAGCTGGCCCGCAGCTGAAAACGAGCATTCTCCGACGGCCACAATCTCCCCTTTCCGCTTCCGCGCACTGACAAGCTCAGCTAGGTTGTTCAGTAACAATTCTGGCCACCAAGGCTGTCTCAAGGAGAGGAACTGTATGATCGGACTTCGCGTATTTCGTGCCGTAGCCGGCGCAACGATCGCCGTGGCGCTGTTGGGCTCGGCGACCAGCGCCGTCGCCCAGAATGCGGGCTATCCGAACGGCAGGCCGGTCACACTTGTCCTCCCATTCGCCGCCGGCAGCGGCACCGACACGACGACGCGCCTGATCGCGAAGGAACTAGGCACCGCGCTCAACACGACCACCGTGATCGACAACAAGGCCGGCGCCAATGGCTCGATCGCTGCCAGCTTCGTGGCGCGCGCTCCGGCCGACGGCTACACGCTGTTCGTGACCACGAACACGACGCATTCGGCAAATCCGTATCTGCTCAAGAATATGAACTACGATCCGATCAAGGATTTCACGCCGATCGCCCGCACCGGCGATCTGCCCTTCATGCTCGTGATCAATCCGGAAATCCCGGCCAATACGGTCGAGGAATTGATCGCTCTCGTGAAGAAGAATCCCGGCAAGTATACTTATGCCAGCGGCAGCTCGTCGGCGATCGTGTCCGGCGCGACCTTCGCGCGACTCGCCGGCCTCGACATGCTCCACGTGCCCTATAAGAGCTCGCCGCCCGCCATGACCGACGTCATCGCCGGCCGCGTCAGCATGATGTTCACCGACGTCCCCACCGGCCTGCCGCATGTGAATGCCAAGACGCTGAAGGCGCTGGCCGTTACCACGAAATATCGCTCGAAGATCATGCCGGATCTGCCGACCATGGACGAAGCCGGCGTCAAGGGCTTCGACGTCACGTCCTGGCAGGGCTATCTCGGCCCGGCCAATCTGCCGAAGGACATTGTCGTCAAGCTCAATGCCGAGATCCGCAAGATCGTCGAACGTCCCGACATCCAGAAAGAGCTCGCCGGCCGCGGCATGGAAGCCTTTTCCGGCACGCCTGAAGAGTTCGATGCATTCCTGAAAGAGCAACTCGTCGTGTGGAAGAACCTCGTCGAAGGTGCGGGGATCGAGAAGCAATAACGATTGCTACGAGACCGCCCGGAGAGATCGATTGATCCGGGCGATCGCCATCATATTCCGAGGAACTTGAACGGCGGCGCATCCTTGAACTGCGCCGTCGCATCGCCGGAATAGGTGTGGTCCTGCTCCGCGCCAAGGTCGAGCTTCTTGACCTTCCCGGTCTCGGCCGAAAAATCCATCGCCTTCAAGTCGACCCAGAACGTATTCGGCGTCAGCGCGGACTCGAAGAAGTAGATCTTGCGCGCATGATCGACGACGGTGCGCCAGCGCGTCGATGAGATATTCGGCTGATCCGGCGTCGTGATCCCGTAAGGGACCGAGACATTGCGGATCACGCTGAACACGCTGGCGATGGCGCGGTTCGGGTTTTCATCCTTCGGGATCGCATTCACATAGAACGAGGCCCGCGCAAAACGATCGGCCGCGCGATTGGTCCCGGGCAGGAATGTCGTGCCGCCGATCTGCTTCCAGTATGTGTTGAGGGCGAGTTGCTCGTCGTAAATCGGCGAGTTGGTCATCACCTGATACTGGCGCCCGTGATGAATGACCTGCTTGCCCTTGATGTATTCGACGATCGCGCTGTCGCCGGTTGCGTCTGACATCGAGAGATGCAGCGTCGCCAGCCGCTGTTCGCCCGGCACCGCATCGGTGACGATGATGAACGGTTCTTTCTCGAGTGCAGCGACGGCCTCCGCCACGGTGGCAAAGTTATCGAGCACATATTGCGCCCAGGCCGCGATGGTCAGCCCCGGCCTGTTCTGGTCCGGTTTGGGATATTCGGACTCGACCAACCACAGCAGATTGGCATTCAGCCCGGCTTCGTTGACGCCGTCGGTGGTGGAGATGTCATAGCCCGTGGCGACCACGCTGCCATATTTCGCAGTCCACTTGACCGAGTTCGGGCCGGCCTCGCCCGTTCGCGCGATCCCGCGAGGAAGGATCCAGAGATTGGTACGGACGTCGGTCTTCCAGTCCATGGAGCGGGCCGTGATCACCTGCCCGCCCGCACCGTGAAACACCAACCTCGTGCACGCCTCGGCGGTGGTTTGCGCGAGCAGCGCGAGGACCAGCGTGGCCGACAACAGGATGCGCGCGCAGGCAATCATGGCGGGGCTCCAATCCAGGCTCCGCATTGTCGCGTAGCCGACTTCCATGCTGGCACGACTTCCGGCGGTGATCCAGCCTGCCGAGCGATCTGCGGGCGGCGCTGCCTAACCCGCAGCCATGGCGACCGCATGCCGCAGGGATTTCCCCCCGCTGTCATCACACCTTCATGGAACTGTCGCCCCGGCGTAATCGCCACTCTTCAATACACCGCGCGTGGTCCCCACCCCTCTCAGGAGACAATCCATGCGCAGCACTTTGCTCTGCTCCGTCGCTTCCCTCGTCCTGCTTTCCTCCGCCGCTTTCGCGCAGTCGGAAGGCGAATTCCCCGCCAAGCTCGCCGGCCATGCCGTGCTGCCGGCCTCCTCGACCATCGAGGCTCCCGCCGATGCGCCGAGCGACCTGAAGACCTCCGGCAAATACACCACCGGCAAGCGCGTCGAGAAGCTCGGCAGCGTGATGGGCAAGTCCAAGGAACGCGACACTGGCATCTCGCTGCCGATGAAGGGCCAGCCGCTGCAGGGCCATTCCGGCATCAAGACCATGCCCGATGGCTCGTTCTGGGTGCTGACCGACAATGGCGCCGGCTCGCGCGCCAATTCGCCGGACTACATGATCTATCTCAACCGCCACAAGATCGACTGGAAGAGCGGCAAGATCGAGAAGCAGGAAACCGTGTTCCTGCACGATCCCGACAAGAAGGTGCCGTTCCGCATCGTTCACGAAGACACCGCGAAGCGCTATCTGACCGGCTCGGACGTCGACACCGAAGGCTTCCAGATCGTCGGCGACAATTTCTGGATCGGCGAGGAATTCGGCCCCTACATCATCAAGGCCGACAAGACCGGCAAGGTGCTGGAAGTGTTCGAGACCATGGCCGACGGCAAGCCGGTTCGCTCGCCGGATCACTGGCAGGTGGCAACGCCGGGCGCGCCGGGCGCCAGCTACACCAATGTCAATCTGCGTCGCTCGAAGGGCTATGAAGGCTTCGCCGCGTCGAAGGACGGCAAGTTCCTGTACGGCCTGCTCGAAGGCCCGCTGTGGGACGCCGAGAAGAAGGACTGGGAAAAGGTCGACGGCAAGGAAGCCGCCCGCATCCTGGAATTCGACGTGGCCGCCCAGAAGTTCACCGGCCGTTTCTGGCACTATGTGTTCGAAACCAACGGCAATGCCGTCGGCGACTTCAACATGATCACCGCCGACAACGGCCTGATCATCGAGCGTGACGACGGCGAAGGCACCAAGGACAAGGCCTGCGCCGACGGCAAGCGCGGCACCGACTGCTTCCCCGACCTGCCGAAGCTGAAGCGCGTCTACAAGATCGAAATGAACGACAGCAATGTCGGCAAGCCCGTCCGCAAGGTCGGCTACATCGACCTGCTCAAGATCCAGGACCCGAACAAGCTGGCCAAGAAGCCGCTGAACGACGGCGTGCTGGCCTTCCCGTTCTTCACCATCGAGAACGTCGACCAGGTCGATGCCACGCATATCATCGTCGGAAACGACAACAACCTGCCGTTCTCGTCGAGCCGCGATCCGAACAAGGCCGACGACAACGAATTCGTCCTGCTCGAAGTCGCTGACTTCCTGAAGGCGAAGTAAGACAGCTTCAGGCGATCGCCTGAAACGCGAAAGCCCTCCCGCACGGGAGGGCTTTTTGTTTTCCCTCCCCACGGCGCGGCTACGCCGCTTGGGGGAGGAAGAAGAGCTACGCCGCCCTGACCTTGGCCAGGAATTCATCCACCGCCTTGCTCAGAATGCCCGACTGACCATCGAGCTCCCGCGCACTGGACAGCACCATTCCTGCCGCCTGGCCGGTGGCCTCCGCCGCCGAGCTGACGCCGCCGATATGTTTGCTGACCTCATTGGAGCCGGCCGCCACCGACTGGATGTTGCGCGCAATATCCTGCGTGGCCGCGCCCTGCTCCTCAACCGCCGCGGAGATCGTGGTGGTGATCTGGCTCATCTGCGCGATCGTGGTGGTGATGGCGTTGATGGAGCTGACCGCCTCATTGGTCGATGCCTGCATGGCGGCGACCTGCGCCGAGATTTCCTCGGTGGCCTTGGCCGTCTGGCTTGCCAGCGCCTTCACTTCCGACGCCACGACCGCGAAGCCGCGACCGGATTCCCCGGCACGCGCCGCCTCAATGGTCGCATTGAGGGCGAGCAGATTGGTCTGCGACGCAATGCTGTGAATCAGTTGCACCACTTCGCCGATCTTCTCGGCACCGCTGGAGAGCTGCTGCACGGTGGCATTGGTGCGCTCCGCATCGCCAACCGCCTTGCTGGCAATCTCGCTGGACGCTGCGACCTGGCGCAGCACTTCGCTCACGGACGCCGACAGCTCTTCGGCGGCAGCCGCCACCGTGCTCACATTGTCCGACGAGCGCGCCGATGCCGCACCAACCGTCGATGCTCGCGCGCTCGCTTCGCTGGCGGTCGACGTCATCGACTGCGCCGTGCCCTGCATCCCGGCCGCAGCACTGGACACCGAGCGGACGATGCCGTTGACGCTCCGCTCGAAATCGTCCGCGAGGCTTTCCATGGTCGCCCGCCGTTCGGCCATCGCCTTTGACTGGGTCTCCGCCTCGATCTTGTCGAGGCCGCGGATGCGCAACGCATTGTCCTTGAACACCTGAACCGTCGCCGCCATCGCGCCGATCTCGTCGCGACGTTCGACGCCCGGGATCGCGTCGTCGAGCGCGCCATCGGCGATGCCGCGCATCCGCGCGCCGAGCCTGCCGAGCGGCAGCGTGATGCTGCGGCCGATCAGCCAGGCCAGCAGACCGAGCGTGACGATGACCCCGAGGGCCGCCATCATCACGCTGCGTGCGCTATCCCAGAGCTGGGCCTGCAGGTCGTCGATATAGACACCGGTGCCGATCACCCAGCCCCATGGCTCGAAGCCCACCACATAGGAGAGCTTTGGCTGCGGGGCATCCTTGCCGGGCTTCGGCCAAAGATAGTCGACGAAGCCCGCCTTCTGCTTCTTCACCACTTCGGTGAAGTCGACGAACAGGCGCTTGCCGTTTGGATCCTTGTTGCCGGACAGATCGGCACCGTTCAGTTCCGGCTTGATCGGATGCATCACCATTTTCGGATGCATGTCGTTGATCCAGAAATAATCATCAGCGCCGTAACGCAGCTTGGAGATACGTGCCGCGGCCGCCTTGCGCGCCGCGTCGTCCGTTACGCCATTGCGCTGGATGGTGGCGTATTCTTCCTGCGCGATACCGAGCGCCAACTGGGTCAGATGCGTGAGTTCACCCTGGCGCTGCAGCTTCAGCGAGTCGCTGAGCGTGTTGAGCTGCATCCAGGCAAGGCCCGCAAGCCCGCAAAAGCAAAGTCCGATGATGCTGTAGAGACGAAGGCCGATGGAGAGGCGGATAGGCGGCATGAAGTCACCCGACAATTGATGCTGAAATATGTCGTCAGCATTGCAGTGGGTGGTTGCTAGTTCATGAAGTCGCCAATGGCCGGACCGTGGCGCAATACCGGAAGCTCAACTTAAAAACCGAAAACGGGTAATTCCGCACCGATCCGTTCGTCAGGCGATCCGACTATCGTCGGGATGCTACAATCGGACGCAGAGTTCGTACGCCTGATCGTGAAGGGCAAAAACCGGGGAGCTATCAAAAGCCCCCTTCCCGGGGGCTTTTGATTCGCGTTTGCCCGGACGTCAGGCAGCCCGCACCTTGGCAAGGAAGTCATCGACCGCCGCGCGCAGCAGGCCCGATTGTCCCTCCAGCTCCCTGGCATTGGACAGCACCTGCGATGCCGCCGAACCGGTCGCCTCGGCTGCACTGCTGACGCCGCCGATGTGATTGCTGATCTCGCTCGCACCGGTCGACACCGACTGGATGTTGCGAGCGATCTCCTGGGTCGCGGCGCCCTGCTGCTCCACCGCCTCCGAAATCGTCGTGGTGATCTGGCTCATCTGCGCAATGGTGCCGGAGATCGCGCCGATCGATGCGACAGCTTCGCTGGTCGATGCCTGCATGGCCGCGACCTGGGCCGAGATTTCCTCGGTCGCCTTGGCGGTCTGGCTCGCGAGCGCTTTCACTTCGGACGCGACGACCGCGAAGCCGCGGCCGGACTCGCCGGCACGCGCGGCTTCGATCGTGGCATTCAGCGCAAGAAGATTGGTCTGCGACGCGATGCTATGAATGAGCTGCACCACCTCGCCGATCTTCTCGGCACCGCTGGACAGGATCTGCACGGTCGCATTGGTACGTTCGGCGTCGCTGACAGCCTTGTTGGCGATCTCGCTCGACGCTGCCACCTGGCGCAGCACCTCGCTGACCGATGCCGACAGCTCCTCGGCGGCGGACGCCACCGTGCTCACATTGTCGGACGAACGGTTCGATGCGGCGCTGACCGTGGCAGCACGCGCACTCGCATCGCCAGCGGTCGCCGTCATCGACTGCGCGGTGCTCTGCATGCCGGCGGCAGCCGTCGACACCGAGCGAACGATCCCCGTCACGCTGCGTTCGAAATCGGTCGCCATGGTCTCCATGGCCGCACGCCGCTCGGCCGCGATACGGCCCTGGGCATCCGCCTCGACCTGCTCGAGCGAGCGGATGCGCAGCGCGTTGTCCTTGAACACCTGAACCGACTTGGCCATTGCGCCGACCTCGTCGCCGCGGGTCACGCCGGGAATGTCCGCATCGAGCTCACCCTTGGCGAGCGTCTCCATGCGCGCACCGAGTTCGCCAAGCGGCGCCGTGATGCTGCGGCCGATCAGCCAGGCAATGACGCCGGCCACCGCGGCGATCGCGAGCATTGCAAGCCCGAGCGCCCAGATGATGGGCTTCAGATGGGCGTCGAGGTCGTCGAGATAGGCGCCCGTGGCAATGAACATGTTCCAGCCTGGCAGCGCTGCCGCATAACCCATCTTGCGCGACGGCACGGTCTCATTCGGCTTCTGGAATTCGTAGGTCAGGACATGCGAGCCCTTGGCAGCGACACCGTCGCGGAATTCCCTGGTGATCGCCACGCCATTGACCAGCGTGTTCAGCCGGTTCGAGCCCGGCTTGAAGCCCGGCAGATGAACGACATCGCCGTCCATGGTGTAGATGAAGAGATAGTTGCCGTTGTCGTAGGTCATGGGCTCGACACGACGCACCAGTTCGGCCGCAGCCGCCTCCTTGGTGAGCTTGCCGGCCGCGACATCCTTCTGGATGTTCGCCGCGACATTCGTCCCGATCTCGACGATCGACTTCAGCTGCAGCATGCGCGCATCGAGCATCTCGCGCTTCATCATCTGCGCGGCGAAGATGCCGGAGGCGCAGAGGCCGATCATGGTGACCGCCACCAGGACGACCAGCTTGTAGGTGATACGAATATTGGCGAGCTTCACGGCTATGTTCCCCCAGGCGCGCGACTTCCAGTCGCTGATTCCTCCCCTGAACGTACCCGGGTAGTGTTCCCAAATCCTTACATCCGCCGGACGAGCCGGATTGGCGAGACCGACCTTAACGGGAAAATTGTCCGTAGAACGAAAAATCCCCGCCTTGCGGGCGGGGATTTGAGAGGTGTCGGCAACGGCCTGGACAGCGCTTAGAACGCCAGCGTCTTCGCCTGCTTCACCTGCGGCAGGGCCTGGATCTTGGACAGCACGTCCGTCGGCACCTGACCATCGACCTCGACCAGCGCGATGGCGTCGCCGCCCTGGCTCTGGCGGCCGAGATGGAAGGTGGCGATATTGATCTTCGCGTCACCCAGCAGCGAGGCGAAGGCGCCGATGAAACCGGGCTTGTCCTCATTGGTGATGTAGACCATCGACTTGCCGAACTCGGCGTCGACGCGGATGCCCTTGATATCGACCAGGCGCGGCTTGCCGTCGGCATAGACGGTGCCGGACACGGCGCGTTCCTGCTTGTCGGTGGTGACGGCAATACTGATCAGGCTTTCATAGTCGCTCTGCGCGGCGCGGACGACTTCATCCACCACCATGCCACGCGCATGCGCGACGCTCGGCGCCGACACCACATTGACGTCGCCAAGCATGGGGCGCAGCAGGCCCGACAGCGCGGCCGACGTCAGCGCCTTGATCTTCATCTCGGCGACGGCGCCTTCATAGGTGATCGTGACCTTGGCGATGTCGCTGTCGGTGAGCTGGCCGGCAAAGGAACCAAGCTTCTCGGCGAGTTCGATGAACGGCTTCAGCTTCGGCGCTTCTTCCGCGGTGATCGAGGGGAAGTTGATCGCGTTGGAGATCGCCCCCGAGAGCAGATAGTCCGACATCTGCTCGGCCACCTGCAGCGCCACATTCTCCTGCGCTTCATTGGTGGACGCACCGAGATGCGGCGTGCAGATCACATTCGGATGGCCGAACAGCACGTTCTTGGTGGCGGGCTCCTCGACGAACACATCGAACGCAGCGCCGGCGACCTGCCCGGAGTTCAGCGCATCGGCCAGCGCCTGCTCGTCGACGAGACCGCCGCGGGCGCAATTGATGATGCGCACGCCCTTCTTCATCTTCGCGATGGCGGAGGCGTCGATGATATTCCTCGTCTTGTCGGTGAGCGGCGTATGCAGCGTAATGAAGTCGGCGCGCTTGAACAGATCGTCCAGCTCGACCTTCTCGACGCCGATATCCTTGGCACGCTCCGGCGACAGGAACGGGTCGAAGGCGATCACCTTCATGCGCAGGCCGATCGCACGATCGGCAGCGATGGCGCCGATGTTGCCGCAGCCGATCACGCCCAGCGTCTTGCCGGTGATCTCGACGCCCATGAAACGGTTCTTCTCCCACTTGCCGGCCTGCGTGGACGCATCGGCCTGCGGGATCTCGCGCGCGAGCGACAGCATCAAGGTGATGGCGTGTTCTGCCGTCGTGATCGAATTGCCGAACGGCGTATTCATCACGATGATGCCCTTGGCGGTGGCCGCGGGAATTTCGACATTGTCGACGCCGATGCCGGCACGGCCGATCACCTTCAGGCGCGTCGCCTTCTCGATGATCTTTGCAGTGGCCTTGGTCGCCGAGCGGATGGCGAGGCCGTCATAGTTGCCGATGATCTCGGCGAGCTTGTCCTTGTCCTTGCCGAGATTCGGCTGGAAATCGACGTCAATGCCGCGATCCTTGAAGATCTGGACGGCGGCGGGAGACAGGGCGTCGGAGATGAGAACTTTGGGGGCGGTCATGGGATGTGATCCTCGAAATTTAAGCCGGTAGGGGCGCGACAAACGCAGCAGGCTCCTTCTCCCCGTTCTTTTGGGGAGAAGGTCGGGATGAGGGCCGCTTGGGGCCCGACAATTCTGACGTGAGGAGACGACGTGCCATGCTCCTCACCCGGACATCGCACTTCGCGCGATGTCCGACCTCTCCCCGCGCAGGGCGGGGCAAGGTAAAGAGCAGACGTTACGCCGCTTTGGCGAGCGCAGCCTTGGTCTCGGCAAAGGCCCAGTCGATCCACTGCGTGAGGATTTCGACGTCCTTCGCTTCCACAGTGGCGCCGCACCAGATGCGCAAGCCGGCAGGCGCATCGCGGTAATGCGCAAAGTCAAAGCCGGCATTCTCCTTCTCGACCGCCGCGACCAGCTTCTTGGCGAAGTCGGCCTGGGCGTCCGGCGAGAGCGACGTGATGGCGGGATCGACCACCTTCAGACACACCGAGGTGTTGGAGCGGATTGCCGGATCGGCGGCGAGGAAGTCCACCCACGGCGTCTTCTTCTGCCAGTCCGACAGCACCTTGGTGCTCGCATCGGCACGCGCGATCAGGCCCTTGAGGCCGCCGACCGACTTCGCCCAGTTCAGCGCATCGAGATAGTCTTCGACGCAGAGCATGGACGGCGTGTTGATGGTCTCGCCGACGAAGATGCCCTCGATCAGCTTGCCGCCCTTGGTCATGCGGAAGATTTTTGGCAGCGGCCATGGCGGCACGTAGCTTTCGAGACGCTCGACCGCGCGTGGCGACAGGATCAGCATGCCATGCGCGCCCTCGCCGCCCAGCGCCTTCTGCCAGGAGAAGGTGACGACATCGAGTTTCGACCATTCGAGCGGCTGCGCGAATGCGGCGGACGTGGCATCGCAGATGGTCAGGCCTTCGCGATCGTCCTTGATCCAGTCGGCATTGGGCACGCGCACGCCCGAAGTGGTGCCGTTCCAGGTGAAGACGACGTCGGAATTCTGATCGACCTTGGACAGGTCGGGAATCTCGCCATAGCCGGCATGCAGCTTGGTGACGTCCTTCAGCTTCAACTGCTTGACGATGTCGGTGACCCAGCCCTCACCAAAGGATTCCCACGCGAGGGTGGTGACCGGGCGCGGCCCGAGCAGCGACCACAGCGCCATTTCGACGGCGCCCGTATCCGAGGCCGGAACGATGCCGATGCGATAGTCCGCGGGCACCTCAAGCACTTCACGCGTCAGATCGATCGCGAGCTTGAGCTTGGCCTTGCCGACCTTCGCGCGATGCGAACGGCCGAGTGCGGAACGATCGAGATGTTCGGGGGTCCAGCCTGGGCGCTTGGCGCAAGGGCCGGAAGAGAAATGCGGCACGTTAGGCCGCGAAGCGGGCTTCGCTGCAGTCATGATCTATCCTTCCAGATAGTAAGCCTCCCGTTGGGGGGAGGTGTCCCGCGTCCGCAGATATGGGAAAGGCCCCGAAGCGTCAAGCGACTTCGGGGCCTTCACAGGTGATTGATGATGCGCTCAGACCGCGCCTTCGGCAGATCCCGAGACGTTATCGCCCTGCACATGATGCTTGGCATCGACGCCATCATCATCGCGCGAGACCTCTTCGGCTGGCACCAGCGGCGCATCTTCCAGCAACTCCTGAGCCTCAACGACGAGCTGCGCAGCACGCCGCCTGCTGCCCAATGTCATAACCCTCTGATCGTCGACCTTTACGACGTAATCCGTACCGACTTTCTCGATCGAGTAATTTTTCATGCTTCATTCCAACGTCCCAGACGTAGATAGATACGTCGCTACGTCCCGGCCGTTCCGAAGCAAACCCCTACGGGGCCGCGCTGGTTTACGCAGCATTAACCGGATCGCAGAACCGGGCCGTCTAATGATACCCATCGTCCCGCGCCGCTTCCCGAACCTCTCGCCCAACGAAAAAGAGCAGCAATTACATTGCCGCTCTTTCGTTCTGCTGTTCGCTATGACCGCCAGACGAACGAGTGCGCTATCGTCCAACCTTGCCCGGAAAGCCCGGTGCGCTCGGATTATCCCCAGGCAATCCGCTCGGCGACGCGCCCGTGCCGATGGTGCCCGGTACAGTGGTGTTGGGCGCGCCTGGCTGGCTGCGTCCGCCACCCATCCCGGTGGTCCCGATTCCCGGCGAGACAGTTGCCGCGCCAGGTGCCGACGACACCCCACCGCTGCCCGGCGAGGGCTGCGGCGCCACGGGTGTATCAATGATGCTGGATGAACCGGAGGTGCCGCCATTGACGCCGACGCCCTGCGCCGATGCGGCGGCGGTTGCGAAAACGAGCGCAATCGCGGCGGCGGATATCGCGAGCGGAAGACGTATTCTCATGGCTGGCTCCCATCGTGATCGATGAAGAGCCAACAGCGCCAGCCATGTCGCGTTCCGTGTTGCACGGCATGGTGATGCCGCACGACACGCGCAGCTGACTAGAATTTGTAGCCGACGCCGGCGCGAACGGTGTTGATCGACGTATCCACCGCTGACGTGAACCGGATGTATTCCCATTCGGCGCGTGCGAACAGGCCACCGACCAGATTGATGTCCACGCCGAGTCCCGCCGTGTAGCCATAGATCAGGTGGCTATACTGGCCTTCGGTGACGACCGGCGATGTCTTCAAGCCGAGCAGGCTTGGCGGCGTCGTCGAACCCGGCCCGGCGATGACGTTGTCCGTCACTTGAACGGATCTCACGATGTCAGCCTGCCCCAGCGCGAGACCACCGAACATGTAAGGGAGAAATGCACCATAGGCGTAACCGGCGCGCGCACGGAACGTGCCGATATCGTTGATCGCGATCGAGCTCGAAGCCGACGATGTCACCGTGTGATAGTCGTTATCCGACAGCAAATTGAAACGCGACATGCTGGCATTGGACGCGCCGCCGAACTTGCCGTGCAGGTAGCTCATTTCAACGCCGATCACGACGTCGTCCCACTGCGAATTATAGCCGATGAACCCGCCATAGCCGGAGCTCTGCTTCGACTGGCTGGAAAAGCCGAGCGGCCACTGCGAAACACCCATCTCGGCTTCGATCAGCGTGTTGGCCAGCAGTGACGACGTCATGCTTGAATTGGAGCCCGAGAACTTCGTGTCCGAACTGCCGTGACCAACCTGTCCGCCGATATAGAAGCCATCCCACATCGGCCTCTGGACAGGCGGTCCGTCCTGGAACGACCCGCGAAGAAACGGAAGATCCGCGGCCTGAGCGGCCTGCCCCAGACAGACGGCAACGGTGGCAATCAGAAAGCTACGCATCACGACAATTCCTCAACTCACCAACTGCACTGATCATCCCCCGTTAACCTTAATCATTGGTTGCAATCATACCGCCTGCGCAAACAAAAACGGCGCGGGATCATCCCGCGCCGTTAAGCAGTATTAACTCGGAAGCGACGTTGAACGCGCGCTTAGCCCTTGCGGATCAGCGGGGGCGGCGGCGGTGCGTAGACCGGCGCGGCCTCGAGATTCCAGCGCACGCCGAGTTTCAGGTCATGCGAGGTAATGTCCTTGAAGGTGACGGCATATTGGCCAGGCACTGCGCCGGTGAACGGCGTCAGCGAGCCCGTTACGCCATCGCCGAGGTTCATGTAGCTGTAGCCAAGTTCGACCGTCATGTTCGGATTGACCTTGTAGGCCAGACCGGTGTGCAGCGCCCATGCGAAATTCCACTTGGATGCAGCATCGGCGTAAGCCGAACCTGCGAACACGCCTGCGCCGGGACGGAACTGCAAATTCTGGTCCGTGAAGTCAGCAACCGTGACGCGCGCCATGCCGACGCCCGCGCCGATGAACGGCGTCACGCACCACCAAGTGCCGAGATCGACATAGGCGTTGGCCATGGCGACCCATTCGGTCTTCCGGCCGCCATACTGCTCGGACTGAAAGATGCCGACGTTGGCTGGGCCGGTGAAAGAGAAGCGATCGTAACCGTGGAAATTCGAGCTGCCACGGAACTGGCCGGTGATGTCCGCGCGGAACCAGTTGTTGAACTGATAGCCGACGCCGACCTGATAAATGCCACCGGTATCGAAACCAAGGCTCTGCTGCTCAAGCACAGTGTTCGGCGCGTTGTAGCCAACGCCTGCCGGGGTCTCGAGCTTCTTCACTTTCTGATTGCTGAAACCAATATCGCCGCGCAGGTACCAGCCACCGAAATCCTCGACCGGCGGCGGCGCATACATCTGGGGCGGCGGGGGAGCAATTGCCATGTCGGCGGCGAGAACGGCGGTCGACATCAGCGAAGCCGCACCAGCGGCCATAATAAATTTCACGCTACGCATTGGCTTCATCCTTGTTGGGCCAGAGAGGCAAAACAAACGAGGCCTCTCACTCGGAAACTCACGAGCGGACGATGACACCAATGTCTTAAGCGGCACTTAACCCTAACTATTAAGGTTGATTTTTGGTGACGGTAAACTGCACGATCGTCATCGTTCGCCACACCGGCGCCCAAAATCCTAACAATGCGTTGCGATTGTGTAGTTCACCAAAACGCAAAACGCCGCGCATCGGCGCGGCGTTCGCAAAGTCTTAACGATCGGAATGCGGCGCAGAATTAGGCCGCGGCTGCATGCCCCAACGCATGCACGATGGTGTCGACCACCTCCTCCACCATCACGCGATCGTCGCCCTCGCCCATCACGCGGATCACCGGCTCGGTGCCCGACGGACGGATCAGCAGACGGCCATGGCCGTTGAGACGCTGTTCGGCCGCGGCGATGGTGGACTTCACTTCCGCATCGTCGAGCGGCTTGCCGCTGCGATAGCGCACATTCTTCAGGATCTGCGGCAGCGGGTCGAACAGGTGACAGACTTCCGACACCGGACGGCCGAGCTTCTGCACCACCGCCAGCACCTGCAGCGCTGCGACGAAGCCGTCGCCCGTCGTCGCATAGTCGGACATGATGATGTGGCCGGACGGCTCGCCGCCGATATTGTAGCCGTTCTGCAGCATCTGCTCGAGCACGTAGCGATCGCCCACCGCGGTGCGGATCAGCTCGATGCCATGCCCCTGCAGGAAGCGTTCAAGACCGAGATTGGACATGACGGTCGAGACGACGCCGGGCTTGGCAAGACGGCCGTCTTCCTTCCAGCTCTGTGCAATGACCGCGAGCAACTGATCGCCGTCCACCACATGGCCGCGCTCGTCGACGATGATGACGCGATCGGCGTCGCCATCCAGTGCGATGCCGATATCGGCGCGCATCTCGCGCACCTTGCGGCTCAGCGCTTCCGGCGAGGTCGAGCCGCATTCCTTGTTGATGTTGAAGCCATCCGGCTCGACGCCGATGGAAATGACGTCGGCACCCAGCTCCCAGAGCGCTTCGGGTACGACTTTATAGGCTGCGCCATGCGCGCAATCGACGACGACGCGCAGGCCTTCGAGGCTGATGTCGCGCGGCAGCGTGCGCTTGGCGAATTCGATATAGCGGTCATGCACGCCATCGATACGGCGCGCGCGGCCGAGGCTGGCGCTCTGCGACAGCTTGCGGTCGAGATTCTCGTCGAGCAATTCCTCGATCTGCTTCTCCACGTCGTCGGAGAGCTTGAAGCCGAGCGGACCGAACAGCTTGATGCCGTTATCCTCGAACAGATTGTGCGACGCCGAAATCATCACGCCGAGATCGGCGCGCATGGATTTGGTGATCATCGCCACCGCCGGCGTCGGCATCGGGCCGACCAGCAGCACGTCCATGCCCACCGAGGTGAAGCCTGCCACCATGGCGTTCTCGATCATGTAGCCGGACAGACGCGTATCCTTGCCGATCACCACGCGGTGACGATGATCGCCACGCTGGAAGACGAGGCCAGCGGCCTGCCCGACCTTCAGCGCCAATTCCGGCGTGATCAGCCCATTGGCACGCCCGCGAATGCCGTCCGTCCCGAAATACTTGCGGCTCATGGTAACCCCCGTCGCGCCTGCCCGTCGCAGACGCCAAAACGCATTTCCGCGACTCGCTTGCGCGTGCGGCCTCATATGTGACGGACTTATAAGGCCGTGACGGCTAATTTCCCTTCAAAAAATGTGATGAATCATTACCACGGCCAGCATTGGCCTAAATCTGGTAAGATACTGACCAAAATCAGATAATTCTCCACAGGCGGCACCCTGCCGCGGGCGGAACCGGCGAGTTACCCTCGGCGCTTGATGTGCTGATCGCCCCGCGAATGGGCCGGCTGGGTCACGTTCACCGGATCCGAGCCCGGGAAAGTTTCTTCCAGGCCCTCATCGAGCGCGGCATCGAGCCGTCGCTTTTCGGCTTCAGCGGCGGACTTGTCATGCGCCTTGCCGGCATCGCGCGGCTTCGAGCTGCTCATGGCTTTTTCCCTCGGGATTCGACGACATGATGATGACAAGAGTGATGTAGCGGTCACTCCACCATGCTAGATGACGTTTCAACAAAGCAATGACAAGAGCGGCTGGGAGCCTTCATGAAGCATATCACCTGCATCGAAGACCTTCGTATCGAGCACAAGCGCAATGTGCCGAAGGCCTTCTTCGACTATGTCGATCACGGCTCCTATAGCGAGGACACCTTTCGCGCCAACACCGAAGACCTGCAGAAGCTGAAATTCCGCCAGCGCATCCTCGTCGACATCGCCAACCGCGACACCTCGACGACGATCCTCGGCGAGAAGGCGACGATGCCGCTCATCTGCGCGCCGGTCGGCTCCACCGGCATGCAATATGGCGATGGCGAAATCCACGCCTGCCGCGCAGCACAGGCTTTCGGCATCCCCTACACGCTCTCGACCATGTCGATCAATTCGATCGAGGACCTCGCCGAGAATGTCGAGAAGCCGTTCTGGTTTCAGCTGTATGTGATGAAGGACCGCGGCTTCATCAAGGAGCTGATCGAGCGCGCCATGAAGGCCAAGTGCAGCGCCCTGGTGCTGACCGTCGACCTGCAGGTGATCGGCCAGCGCCATCAGGACATCAAGAACGGCCTGTCGGTGCCGCCGCAGATCTACAATCTGAAGAACATGATCGACTTCGTCAGCCATCCCGCCTGGCTGATGCGCACGCTGCAGGCCAAGCGCCGCAACTTCGGCAATATCGCCGGCTTCGTGAAGAACACCGACGATCTCGAATCGGTGTCGCAATGGACCGCGCAGCAATTCGACGCGACGCTGAACTGGAAGGATCTCGACTGGATCCGCAGCATCTGGCCCGGCAAGATCATCATCAAGGGGATCCATGACATCGAGGATGCGCGCGAGGCGGTGAAGGTCGGCGCGCAGGCGATGGTGGTGTCGAACCATGGCGGCCGCCAGCTCGATGGTGCACCGTCGTCGATCTCGGTGCTGCCGGGGATCGTCGATGCTGTCGGCTCCGAAATCGAGGTGATGTTCGACAGCGGCATCCGCTCGGGCCAGGACGTAATGCGTGCGCTCGCACTCGGCGCCAAGTCCTGCATGATCGGCCGCGCCTATGTCTATGGCCTCGGCGCCTATGGCGGACCGGGTGTCACCAAGGCGCTCGACATCCTGCGCAACGAACTCAGCGTGACGATGGGCCTGTGCGGTGTGAACAGCATCGCCGATATCGACAAGCGCGTGCTGGTGCAGTGAAACTGCGACCGTAGGGCGGATTGGCTTCGCTCATCCGCCCTACGGCACAACTCACTCTCACATCGGCGGCGTCAGCCCGTCGCGGCCGACATTCACTCGCGCCGTTTCGAAGCTGCCATCCGCTGCTTTCTTCGCACCCACGATGATAACCTGCGCGCCCGGCTTCAGCTCATCCTTGCTGCCCGGCACGAAGGTCACGATCGGCGTGGTCGGCTCGACGGTGACTTTCTTCTCGCCGTCCTTGTATTTCACCGTCAGCGTCTGACCATCCTTCGCCTCGACCTTCTGATCGACGGTGGCATTCGTCATGCTGCTGTTCGCCCTGAGATCCCATGGCCGCGAGCCTTCGGCGAGACCGCGCATGGATTCCGGGAAGATATGGATTGCGATCGCCTTCTGCGTCCCATCGGCCTGCGGCATGCCGGTGACGCCGACATAATCACCGCTCTTGATATCGGATAACGCGGCCTTGGTGATGCCGGTGACCATCACATTGTCGGACATGCGGACCTTGCGCTCGCCGCCATTGCGCGCCTTGATGTTCAGCACGGCGCCATCCACGCTCTCGATCGATCCGCGGATATTGGACGGTTGCGCCTGCTGCGCCGATGCGGCCGAAACAGTGAGAGATGCAGCGAGCGCCACGCCTGCGAGCATGCGCGCAGAAGTCGGGATCATTCCAACCATAGTGAGTTTCCTTGAAAGCTTGCCCAGCCTTCAAATGGAAACCCTGTGTGGAAAACGCTATTCCGTCCTCACGTCACTGTGAGAACATCATGCAGGCAATGCTGCCATAAGATCGGCCTCGACCTCGGCACGAAGTTCGGGCGTGACGTCGGGACGCTGCCCGAACCACAATTCGAAACCGCGCACCGCCTGATAGAGCAGCATGCCAAGCCCATCGGCCGTGCGCAGGCCACGCGCCCGCGCTGCTGCAAGCAGTGGCGTCTCCAGCGGCACGTAAACGAGATCGGCGACAACGGCTTCAGGAGGCAGCAGACCGAGATCGATCACGAGTTCCGGCTGCCTCTTCATGCCGAGCGACGTGGTGTTCACCAGCAGCGAGACCTGCGGCAGCTTGCTGGCGGCGTCTTCCCACGCCAGCGGAATCACACGCTCGCCGAACAATTTTGCCATCTCCCGCGCACGCTCGATGCTGCGATTGGCGACATAGACATGCTTGATGTCGCGCTCGAGCAACCCGAACACGACGGCACGCGAAGAACCGCCGGCGCCGAGCACGAGCGCATCATCCGCCTGGTCCCATTCCGGCGCGCAGTGATCGAGATTATCGATGAAGCCTTCCACATCCGTGTTGGTGGCGCGCAGCGTGCCGTGATCGTACCACAGCGTGTTGGCCGCACCGACCGCGCGTGCGCGGCGATCCGGCGCCGTCAGCTTCAGCACGCGCTCCTTGTGCGGGATGGTGACATTGGCCCCGATATAGCCGCGCCGCGACAGGTTCATCACGAAATCCGCCACCTCTTCGGGCGGCACGGACTCGATGGTATAGCCACCTTCGATGCCCAGATGACGCAGCCAGTGATGATGGATCAGCGGCGAGCGCGAATGCGCGGCCGGCCAACCGATCAGGCAGGCAGCGCGGGGCTTGGTGGCATCAGACATGGTCGTTCCTTCGCTTCAACCGGAAGCGGTCGTCGCATGAGAATCATGCATGGAGCTGATGGCGATCATCGGGCAGGCTTGCGCCATGCCGCAAGTCCAACGATCGCAGCGATCAACAATGCTGCACCTGCAGCAAACCAGACCGCCGCAAGATGGACATGCAGATAGGCCGTGGTGCCGATCGCCGCGCCGGTCACCATCGCGCTCCAGAGCAACAGATGCGGAAACCAGGCCAAACGCGGCCCGCCTTGCAACGCAACAGCAAGCAGTTGTCCGATCCGGACCAGCGTTCCGGTCATATAGGTCAGCGCGATCCCCGTCGTCCCGCCCTCGGCTTGAAACATCGCATTTTCCAGACCCATCGCCAGCACCACAGCCACCACCGTGTAGCCGGAGAGATCCAGCTCATATGCCGTAGCGCCCGCCCCCAGCAGGATCGCCTCCGCCAGGAGCAATACCCAGCGGCGATGCCGGCCACGGCCATGACCGATCAGGCTGCCGAGGCCGGCACCGACCACGAATAGTGCAATCAGCTTCAGCGCCTCCAGCGCCTTCGGCCAGTTGAACTCGGCGATCATCACCCCCAGCCGGGTCGAATTGCCACTCATGAAGGAGATGAACAGCCCGCTCAGATGAATGAAGCCGATGCCATCGACATAGCCGGCCAGCGCGCTCAAGGCACAGGCCAGCGCAAGATTGCTTCTCACAGTCAGCATGGTCGCCCGTAATCCCCACCTCGTTACCGCATTTATTCAAAAGCGATGGCGAGAGGGCAAGAGCTGTGGGCGAGCATTGTTGACTCAGAATATTTATTGGGGGTACATTTAATTGCGTGAAGGTCACCTATGATCCCGCGAAGTGCCAGACGGCCATCGACGAGCGAGGGATACACTTCGCCGATGCCGTCATCGTGTTCGACGGCCCGACCATCAACCTGGAAGATCGGCGTCGCGACTATGGTGAGCAGCGCTTTCAAACCATCGGTTTCCTCGCTGGACGCATGGTGATGGTCGTATGGACGCCGCGCGGCGAAGCGCGGCATGTGATGTCGATGAGAAAATGCAATGCCCGCGAAAAAGCGATCTATCAAAAGCGATTTGACGAAGCTTGATGCGCACGAGATCACCGACGCGGAATATGATGATGCGCCGCAATTGACCGACGAGATGCTTGATCGCGCCGAGATTCGTCACGGTGACAAGATCATCAAGCGCGGCCGACCGCCATTGGCGCAGCCGAAGGAAGCGATCAAACTGCGGATCGATCAGGACATCCTCGCCGCCTATCGCAGGACCGGCAGCGGCTGGCAGACCCGCATCAACGCGGATCTGCGCAAGGCCGCGAAAAAACTCGCCTGACGAACCTCACGCCGCCACGCGATGCGCCGCGACGATCTGGTCGGCGGTGCGGCCGTTCACCTCGGCCATATGGTCGAAGCTGCGGGTGAAGCTGCCTGCCCCCGCGGTGGCCGAGCGCAGTTCGACGATCAGGTCGCCGATCTCCGCTTCCGGCAACTGCGCGCGAACGACATCCCAGCCTGCCCATCCTTCACGGGTGTCGAAGCCCAGGATCTGCCCGCGCCGGCCGGACAGGATCGCATTGATCTTCGCCGTGGCTTCGTTCGGACACACGATTTCCACCGCATGGATGGGCTCCAGCAGCACCGACTGGCAATGCGGCAGGGCCTCGCTGACGCCGATCCGCGCCGCCGTGCGAAACGCCTGATCGGACGAATCCACGCTGTGATAGGAGCCATCGGTCAGCGTGACCTTCACGTCCACCACGGGAAAGCCAAGCGGGCCGCGCGCCAGGCCATCGACGACCCCCTCCTCCACGGCGGACATGTAGTTGCGTGGCACGGCGCCGCCGACCACTTTCTCCTGAAACACAAAGCCCTCACCGCGGGATTGCGGGCCGATCTCCAGCAACACGTCACCAAATTGCCCGTGGCCGCCGGACTGTTTCTTGTGCTTGCCCCGCTGGGTGATCGATTTGCGGATGGTCTCGCGATAGCCGATTGCCGGCGGATGCGATTTCACGTTGATGCCGAAGCGATCACGCAGCCGTTCCATGGCAACGCGTAGATGCATTTCGCCCTGTCCCCACAGCACGACGCCGTGGCTCTGCGCATCGATGACGGACGACAGCGATGGATCCTCCTCGGTCAGGCGCTGCAGCGCCTGGCCGAGCTTCACATCGTCCTTGCGATCGATCGATGCCAGCGCCATCGCAAGCACAGGCGACACGGGCTCGCCGAGATGCAGCGTGTCCGGCGCAGACTTGCTTGTGCCGAGCGTATCGCCTGTCCTGAGCGCATCGAGTTTGCCGAGTGCAACGGTATCGCCAGCCTGCGCGTGGCTGCGTTTGTCACTGCCGTTGGCCAGCGACAGGATACCCGATACACGACCGCTTTCGCCTGAAGAGGCCAGCACGGTCGCGCCGTCATCGATGTGCCCCTGCAGGATACGCGCATAGGACAGCTTGCCGCCATGCTGCAGATGGCTGGTCTTGAAGATGTAGGCGAGCGCATCCTTGCTCTCACGCAATCCCATCCGCTTCACGGTATCCGCGACGCCCGGCGCCTCATGGCGCAACGCCTTCATCAGCCGCAACACACCGTTCTCGCGGATTGCCGAGCCGATCAGCACCGGACAGATCAAGCCCTCGCGCAACTCGCGCGCAAGATCGTCGAATATTGCATCGGCGGGTGGCGCGATGTCGTCGAGCAACTGCTCCATCAAAGCATCGTCGTGATCCGCGAGCTTCTCCAGCATCTGGAAACGCGCTTCCTTTTCGCGATCGAGATCATCGCCATCGAGCGTTACGACTTCCGATGCCTTGTGCTCGCGATAGACGAAGGCGCGCTCCAGCGCGAGATCGACGAAGCCGGCAACGAGATCGCCGTTCCAGATCGGGATCTGCCGCAACACCAGCGGCACACGCGAGGCCGGCTGCAAGGTTGCCAGCGTCTCGCGCACGCGCTTATGCGCGCGATCGATCTTGTTGAGGAACAGGAAGCGGGGAATATGCAGGTCTTCCAGCTCGCGCAGGACAAGCTGCAATTGCGGCAGCTTGCGCTCATCCGCCTCACAGACGACTACCGCGGCATCGACCGCCGGCAGCGCCGCGCGCATGTCCTGTGCGAATTCAACCGAGCCGGGGCAATCGATGAACGTGTAGTCGTCGCCCATGAACGTGGTCGTCACCGCGGTGAGCCCGACACCCATCTTGTGCGCCCGCGCCTCGGCTGTCGCATCGCCGACGGTCGTGCCGCTTTCAACGTTTCCCGCTTTCGGGATCGCTCCCGTCCGCGCAAGGATCGCTTCAAGCAGGGATGTTTTTCCGCTCTGGAAAGGGCCCACGAGTGCAATACATCGTGGACCACTGGGTTTAAAAGGGATTGGGGGACTTCTCAGGTCTTGTCCCATACGCCGCCTCCTGGTCTGGAGCTCGGCCCATGATTGGGTCGGCGATTGGATGCTCCGCCCGGTCAGGGAATTTGGCAAGCCGGAAATGTTGCTGCATCGCGGCGACAGGCTGAGGGGCCGAAGGTGGGCAAAGCACAGCATCCCCACCATCACGTTTATGGCACTTGACGGTGGGCAAGGCTCAAGTGCGCCTTTGCGACCATCAGATGGCGCTAGCGCCCCGGACGCAGCTCCAGGCTCTGCAAGCCTGCCGCGACATTGAGACCGACCGAGCCCTGCAAGCTCAGCGGCTGCAGCGCGATGGAATTCTGCGAACCGCCCACGAGGACATTGGCGCCGACACCAACACCGAAGGACGCACTGCTCTGCGCGCCGGCATAGTTACCGGAGATATCGCCGGGGCCGCTGTAGTTCACGGGCGCAAACACAGCCCAGGACAGCGCGGTTTCCTCGGTGATGCCGAGATCGAGGCCGACCTTGCGGATGGTCGCCACATAAGGCTGATCCGGCCGGCCGGTGCCGGTGAGCACGCAGCCGAGATTGGTCACGGAGCCGACGACAAAGCCGACACTGGCGCCGCCACGGCAATTCAACACGCCGAGCTGGACGCCCTGCTGCGATTGCGCCTGCGAGGCGGTGAGGACGGCGGTGGTCGCAATGCCGAGAAGAAGCGCAGACAGGCGAGTCATCGAATATCTCCGGGTGATGCACGGAAGTGAGGATGTCGATCGACTATCCATAGCCAATGATACCGCTCAATGACAACGTGCCACGCGCAGAGGGTGCAACAAAAAGGGCCCGCTTGCGCGAGCCCTTTCGTTAACCTTGCCGTTTCTTGAAGAAACCAGGTGATCGCAAAGCGATCACGAGATCGCCTTAGTGGCGATGGCGACGCTGCTTTTTGTAGCGGTGACCGCTGATCGGGCCGGTCGATTCCAGCTGCAGCTGGACGATGCCGGAAGCCACGTTCAGGCCGACCTGGCCCTGCACCGACACCGGCTGCAGGCCGTACAGGTTGTTCGGGCCACCGACGAGGAAGTTGCCGCCGAAGCCGACGCCGACCGAGGCGTTGGTACCGACGCCGCCGTACTCACCGGCGAGACCGCCGCGCGGCACGCGGGTGGTCGGAGCATAGATCGCCCACTGAACGGTGGTGTTGTCGGTGAAGCCGAGATCGATGCCGAAGCGGCGGATGTTGGCGACGTAACCTTCAGCACGGCCACCGGCGCTCTGGAACACGCAGTTCAGGTGAGCATTCGAGCCGAGCACGAAGCCGACGTTCTGGCCACCGCGGCACTCGAGCACGCCGACCTGAACCTGGCCGGGCTGCTGAGCATTTGCGGTCGCAACCGACGCTGCGAGGGCAATGCCCGCGAGGCCGAACATCTTGGAAAGTCGCATAGTCTTAACTCCACCTTGGGGTTTTGATAGTGCGGGGGACAAGAAGGAAGTGCCGTGTCGAAAACAAGGCACTTCCCGAATTAAGCCCCGAAACCGTCAAAAGTTTCGAGGCCTTTTCGTTACCGAAGATTTCCGCAGAAGCGCTGGATGCGGTTGCAGGCGTCTTCGAGGTCGGAGGTCTTGGTCGCATAGGAGATGCGGAATGCCGGGCCGAGGCCGAAAGCCGACCCCTGCACCACCGCAACGCCTTCGGTCTCCAGCAGTTCGGTCACGAAGTCCTCGTCATTGGCAATGACCTTGCCCGAAGGCGCAGTCTTGCCGATGGTGCCGGCGCAGGACGGATACACGTAGAAGGCGCCTTCCGGACGCGGACATTCGATCCCCGTGGCCTGGTTCAGCATCGCCACGACGAGATCGCGGCGCTCCTTGAACACGGCATTGTTCTTCGCGATGAAGTCCTGCGGGCCGTTCAGCGCTTCCACGGCCGCCCACTGGGCGATCGAGGACGGGTTCGAGGTCGACTGCGACTGGATGGTCGACATCGCCTTGATCAGGTTGGCCGGGCCGCCGGCATAGCCGATGCGCCAGCCGGTCATGCAATAGGCCTTCGACACGCCGTTCACGGTCAGCGTGCGGTCATAGAGCTTCGGCTCGATCTGCGCGACGGTGGTGAATTCGAAGTCGTCATAGACCAGATGCTCATACATGTCGTCGGTCATCACCCACACATGCGGGTGCTTCACGAGCACGTCGGTGAGCGCCTGCAGTTCGGCCTTCTTGTAGGCCGCACCGGTCGGGTTCGACGGCGAGCACAGGATGACCCACTTGGTCTTCGGCGTGATCGCGGCTTCCAGGGCAGCGGCCTGCAGCTTGAAACCGAATTCCGCGGTGCAGGTCACCGACACCGGCGTGCCGCCGGCGAGCGCCACCATTTCCGGATAGCTCACCCAATACGGCGCCGGGATGATGACCTCATCGCCCGGGTTCAGCGTCGCCATCAGCGCGTTGTAGAGTACCTGCTTGCCGCCGGTGCCAACGATGATCTGGTTCGGCTTGTAGGTGACGCCGTTCTCGCGCTGAAACTTCGCGATGATCGCGTCCTTCAGCTCGGGAATGCCGTCTACGGCGGTGTACTTGGTCTTGCCCGCCTCGATGGCGTGAATGGCAGCCAGCTTGATGTTGGCCGGGGTGTCGAAATCCGGCTCGCCCGACCCAAGGCCGATGACGTTGCGACCAGCGGCTTTCAGCGCACGCGCTTTATCCGTGACCGCAATCGTTGCGGACGGCTTCACGCGGTCGAGAGCGCTAGACAAGAACGACATCATCTTCTCCTTGGGAAACAGCCGGAGACCCGCGGTCCGCGGCGACAAAATTACGATCCTGCTTGGGATCGGCGCACCCTAGTGCGTGCGACCTGGCATCGCAAGGCGCTCAGGCCCGAAACCCATCTGGAAGCGATGCAATTTCAGGGAAATTTAAAGTGAGCGTGGTTAGCCTGACCCGCAGCCGCCAATGGTGATTTTGAGTGAAAATGTCCGGTATTCGGCAACAGATCGGAAGCGGCGCCTGGCTGACCGCGGAACGCGCGCGGGTCTATAGCCTGATCCTGCTGGTGTTGACGGTGGTCATTTCAGCACTCTGGCTGTTCGGATCCGACGGGGTGATCGACCGCAACGGCAAGCCGATCGGCACCGATTTCTCCAGTTTCTACGCCGCCGGCTCGCTGGCGCGCGAGGGACGGGCCATCGAGGTCTACGATACGCCCATTCACTATGCCCGCGAACAACAGCTGTTCGGCGAGCGCACGCCCTACTATGCCTGGTTTTACCCGCCGATTTTCCTGCTGATTGCAGCTCCGCTGTCGGCTCTGCCCTACTGGCTTGCGCTGGCCGTGTGGCAGGGTGCCAGTGGCCTGTTCTATGGCATGACGACAGCAGCGATCCTTCGCCGTGCGCGCCTCCCCGACGCGATCCGCAACACCGGCCTCCTCGCCGCCATCGCTTTTCCCGCGGTGCTGATCAATCTTGGTCACGGACAGAACGGCTTCCTCACCGCGGGCCTGTTCGCGAGCGCGCTTCTCGCATTGCCGAAGCGCCCCATCCTCGCTGGTATCCTGCTCGCATCGATGGCCTACAAGCCGCAATTCGCGCTGGTCATTCCGCTCGCCCTGCTGGCAGCGCGACAGTGGCAGGCCTTCGCAAGCGCCGCAGCAGCCGTGATCGGACTGATCGCCCTCACATCAGCGATCTTCGGCATCGATATCTGGTCGGCTTTCATGGCCACCGGCGATCTGTCGCGCAAGTTGCTGCTCGAACAGGGCGAGGTCGGCTTCGCCAAATTGCAGAGCACATTCGCCGTCGCTCGCATGTGGAGCGCTGGAATCATGCTGGCCTATCTCCTGCAAGGCCTGGCTACTGCGGTTGTGATCATCAGCGCTGCATGGGCCTGGCGCACTACAACTGATACCAGTGTGCGTGCGGCGATCCTGTTGATTGCAGCGCTTCTGGCATCGCCCCATGTGCTCGATTACGACCTGATGCTGCTTGGCCCGGCCATCGCCTTCATGGTCATCGCTGGCACCACTTCCGGCTTTCACCGCTACGAGATCACACTGCTAGCCGCCGCCTGGGCCGTGCCGCTGCTGGCGCGACCGGTGGCTGAAGCCAGCGGCATTCCGCTCGGCTGGGCGACGCTGATCGCACTTTACATCGCGGCACTGCAACGTGTGACGACAGCTCGCCAACACGTGAAGGCGGCCGACGCACCACTCGCATCGACGTGATCTTCTCGAAAGCCCATGGTGTGGAGGCGCGTTTGCCAGTGCTGACAAAGTCCTTGGTGGTTTTCGACTTTTTCCAGTCTCCGACCCTTGCGAGCAGGCCCTCGGGGCATCATTGTCTAGGCGCAATGCGACGCTGAGGTCGCCCCGCATCACCCGAAAGATCGACCCCGGCGAATGTACAAGCTCTATTCGATGCAGCGCTCTGGTAACAGCTACAAGGTCCGCCTTGCGCTGGCGTTCATCGACGCGCCGTATCGCGCCATCGAGGTGGACATCCTGCGCGGCGAGAGCCGTACACCGGAATTCCTGGCCAAGAATCCGAGCGGCCAGGTGCCGTTGCTCGAAATCGCCGAAGGCCGTTATCTCGCCGAATCGAATGCCATCCTGTGGTACGTCGCCGTCGGCACGTCACTCGCGCCGGAATCGCGGATGGATCGCGCGGAAGCCATGCAGTGGATGTTCTTTGAACAGCATGCGCTGGAGCCCAATCTTGGCGCCGCCTATTTCTGGCTCTGCCTCGTCCGCGGCGGCCGCGACCTGCAGACCCACGCCCTCGACGACTGGATGGAGCGCGGCTACGCGGCGCTGCAGGTGATGGAGAATCACCTCAAGACCCACGAATTCTTCGCCGCCAACCAGCTGACCGTCGCCGACATCGCCCTCTATGCCTACACCCATGTGGCCGAGCAGTGCGATTTCGACCTCGCAAGCTTCCCGTCCATTCGCCGCTGGCTGCGCCATGTGGAGCAGCAGCCGGGCTTCATCACCATGGACTGGCATCCGACCTCGACGGAATACGATACCGTTGACGCCATTGCCGGGGCATAAATAGCGCATTCGTGAGCATAAAAAGCTTAAATGCCACTTTCCCGCCACAGTTGCCCCATTTCGCGCCGCAATCTCGCCTGTCCTCGCAGTAAATTTTAGTACGCGGGTGATTCGTCCGCGATTTGAAGGATTTACGGCCATGATACGGTCGCTCCGTGCGGGAGCAGGATTTGAGGCACGCCCCGCGCCCGTTGCATCTGCCAGACTGATCAACGCCGTTGCGGCATCGCTGGCGGTCGGCTGCCTGTCGCTTTGCGTCATCCTCACGCTCACCGTGATCTCGATCCGGGGCGTATCGGCGATGCCGCTCTGACGGTCGCAAAACTCATATATCAACATCGCGATGCGCTGATGCATTGCAACATAGACGACGTCTCCGTGGTGGAGTTCGCGTGATGAAGAGCACACGATGAAACGGCCGGTGGTTTGGGTCACGACCTCGCTGATGATCGCGATCGTGGTGACGACGACATTCCTGATCGCGACCACGAGCCGTGGCGAGCCGACGTCGTTCGGCTCATCGGCCGGCCGGCTGGACGTGCACACCGTGGCCTCCGGCCTGTCCTATCCGTGGGCGCTCGCTTTCCTGCCCGAAGGACGCGTGCTGGTCACGGAGAAGCCCGGCCGCATGCGCATCGCCGCTGCACAGGGCCAATTGTCACCGGCCGTGAAGGGCGTGCCCGAGGTCATGGCCACCGGCCAGGGTGGCCTGCTCGATGTCATCACCGACAAGGGTTTTGCGCAGAACAACACGATCTATTTCTGCTACTCGGAGCGCGCCGGCAATGGCGGCCGCACCGCCGTCGCGCGTGCGAAGCTCATTGATGGTGCCGCGCCACGTCTCGAAGAGATGAAGGTCATCTTCCGGCAGGAAGGGCCGCTCTCCACCGGCAACCATTACGGCTGCCGCATCGTGCAGGCCGCCGACAACAATCTCTTCGTCACCCTCGGCGAGCACTATAGCGGTCGCAACGAAGCACAGAACCTTGCCAACCATCTCGGCAAGATCGTCCGCATCACCACCGATGGCGCCGCCCCGCCGGATAATCCCTTTGTCGGCCGCGACGGCGCCAGGCCGGAGATCTGGAGCTACGGCCACCGCAATGCGCAGAGCCTCGCGATCAATCCCGCCAACAACGAGCTCTGGGAAATCGAGCACGGCCCGCGCGGCGGCGACGAGGTCAACATCATCGGCAAGGGCAAGAATTACGGCTGGCCGGTGATCGGCTTTGGCATCGACTATTCCGGCGCCAAGATCCATGAAAGCACGTCGAAGCCCGGCATGGAGCAGCCGATCAAGCACTGGGTGCCATCGATCGCCCCGTCCGGCATGGCCTTCTACACCGGCGACCTATTCCCGCGCTGGCGCGGCAGCCTGTTCACCGGCGCCCTCGCCGGCCAGTTCCTGGTGCGGCTGCAGTTGAACGGCAATGCCGTGACCTCCGAGGAGCGCATCCTGCAAAATCTCAGCGAACGCATTCGCGATGTGCGCCAGGGGCCGGATGGCGCGTTGTGGCTGCTGACGGATAGTTCGTCGGGACGGTTGCTGCGGATTACGCCCGCAGGGAAGTGAGGCCTGCCGCTCCACTGTCATTGCCCGCGAAAGC
>NZ_JBIISY010000427.1:0-2906 GCF_044340795.1 Tardiphaga sp. | reverse complement strand
CTGCAGCCGCGACACCGGATTGAAGAAGTGCAGGCCGAGGAAGCGACCGGGATTGGCCAGCGACGATCGCAGGTCCTGCAGCGGGATGCTCGACGTGTTGGTGGCGAGAATCGCATCCGGCTTCATGCGCGGCTCGAGGCCGGCATAGACCTTCTGCTTGAGGTCGAGTTTCTCGGACACCGCCTCGATGATGAGATCGGCGCCGCGCACGCCCTCGCCGTCGAGATCCGGGATCAGGCGATCCAGCGTGTCGCGCTGGTCGGTCCGCTTGCGAACGATCTTTGCGTAAAGATCGGCAGCGCGCTTGATGGCGCCGGCGAGTGGCTCGGCCTTCATGTCGGCCAGCGTCACGCGAAGACCCTGATGCGCGCACCAGGCGGCGATGTCGCCGCCCATGGCACCGGCACCGATGACATGGACATGTTTGATGCCGCCATCACCCTCGCCGGCGATCTTCTTCATCGCCTCGCGCAGGAAGAAGACGCGGATCAGGTTCTGCGCCGTGGTCGTCACCATGAGGCGCGCGAAGGAGCGCTGCTCGGCCTTCAGCATCGCGGCACGGTCGCCGCCATGCTTCTCCCACAGATCGATCAGCGCATAGGGCGCAGGGTAATGCTCGCGCGGCGCCTGCTTGGAGGCTTCCGCCACCATGCGCGAGGCGAGGAAGCCGCGCACCGGCGAGAAGCTGAGCATCGGGATCAGCGGCGACGGCTTTGCGCGTTTGAGGCGGCCGAACACGGCGTCCTTCACGGCATTGCGGACGTGGCGCTCCTCGGTGACGGCATCGACGAGACCGATGGACTTCGCCTTGCGTGCATCAATCGTCTTGCCGGTCAGCATCATCGGCATCGCCTGCAATGGCGAGACCAGATGCGTGAAGCGCGCGGTGCCGCCGAGGCCGGGATGCAGGCCGAGCATCACTTCCGGAAAGCCGAAGCGCGCACCATCGATGGCGATGCGCATCTGGCAGGCCAGCGCGATTTCGAGACCGCCGCCGAGACAGAAGCCGTGAATGACGGCGACAGTCGGGATCTTCAGCGCCTCGAAGCGATCAACCACCACATGGGCACGGGCGATCTGCGCCTCGATGGCGACGGGATCGCTGCCGCGGAACTCGTTGATGTCGGCGCCGGCGATGAAGCCCGAGGTTTTCGCCGAGCGGATGACGATGCCGGTGGGACGCTGGGCTTCCAGTGCCGTCAGCACCATGTCGAATTCGGTCAGCACCTCTTCCGACAGCGTATTGGCGCTGGCATTGGCGCGGTCGAACAGCAGCCACGCCACGCCATCGGCGTCGCGGGTCAGCTTGAAATTGCGATAGGTGTCGCTCGCATCAGGAGTCGGCCCGAGTTCGAGCGAACGATCCTTGAGGGCGTCCAAGATTCTGCTTTCCATGACGCGCCTCACACCGTCTCGATCAACATCGCACCACCGAGCCCGCCGCCGATACATTCGGTGGCGATGCCGCGCCGGGTGCCGAGCCGCTTCATCGCATTGACGAGATGCAGCACGATGCGGTTGCCGGACGTGCCGACGGGATGGCCAAGGCTGATGGCACCGCCATCGACATTCAGCTTCGCATGATCGATCTCGCCGGCCGCGCCGTCGAGACCGAGGACCTCGCGGCAGAACTGCTCGTCCTTCCACGCGGCAAGACAGCCGAGCACCTGGGTGGCGAAAGCCTCGTTCAGCTCCCAGGTCTCGATGTCGTGGATGGTCATGTCGTTGCGCTTGAGCAGATCATGCGACGACAGCACCGGCCCGAGACCCATGATGGAGGGATCGAGCGCCGACCACTGGCTGTCGAGGATGACGGCCTTCGGCGTGAGCTTGTGTTTGACCACGGCCTCTTCGGACGCGAGGATCACCCAGGAGGCGCCATCGGTGATCTGGCTGGAATTGCCGGCGGTGACCTGGCCCCATGGGCGTTCGAACACCGGCTTGAGCATCGCCAGCTTGTCGGGCGAGGAATCCGGCCGCACGCCGTCGTCGTGATCGTAGAATTTGCCCTTGCGGTCGAAGGCAGTTTCGACCTCGCCCTTCAGCCAGCCGTTTTCCTGCGCACGCGCGAGGCGCTTGTGGCTTTCCGAGGCATAAGTATCTGCCTGCTGACGGGTGATGCCAAAGAGATGCCCGACCTTCTCGGCGGTCTGGCCCATATTCAGATCGGTGATGGGATCGGTCAGGCCGCGCTCAAGGCCGATCACCGGCTTGAAATGAGCCGGACGCGCCTTCGCGAAGGCGGCGAGTTTTGCAAGCGGTCCCTTGGCCATGGCGAGGCCGGCGAACCAGCGCACGCCGTTCTGCGGCCAGACCAGCGGCGCATGGCTGAGCGCTTCGGCGCCACCGGCAAGAATGAGATCGGCATTGCCCTCGCGGATATAGCGATAGCCGGTGTCGATCGACTGCATGCCGGAGCCGCAATTGATCTGCACGGTGAAGGCCACCGTGCGCTCGCCCATGCCGAGCCGGAGCGCGGCAACCCGGGCAGGGTTCATCTCGTCGGCGATGACATTGACACAGCCGAGGATCACCTGATCGAACGCGTCCGGCGCAAAAGGCTGTCGCGCCAGCAGCGGGCGGCCGCATTGCACGGCAAGATCAACCGGGGTGAACGGGCCGGGGCCGCTGCGCGCCTTCAGAAACGGCGTGCGGCTGCCGTCGACGATATAGACTGGTCTTGCCATCAGGATGCTGCTCGTTGATCACCAAGTTCCTGGAAAAACTGATGCACGTTATCGGACTTGGCCGCGAGCGGCGATAGATCTCCGGGTGCAAAATCGTCGACCTCGATCACCAGCTTGACGGCCTCGCGGGCAGCTTCCAGCCGCTCGCCTTCCGCCTGGGTAATCACACCCTGTGCCACGGCCTGCTTCCAGTCCTTCAATTTCGCGGTTCGGATGCGC
>NZ_JBIISY010000196.1:0-11041 GCF_044340795.1 Tardiphaga sp. | reverse complement strand
GGTCGTTTACGACCGCCTCCTGTTCGGGGCGACTGGTCGCCGTATTGATTGATGAAATCACGCACCTCTTCGCGCAGCGCTAGGTATCTGGGGCCATAGCTCAAATCCATGAGCATTCTCCTCCGCCAAGCGCTCCTCCCACAGCCCCCGCATGAAGCGGCGCTTGGTGTGCGAGGTGTTCGCTTCTTGAATCAACTGATCAGTTATTGGCTAGGACAGCAGGGGCTTGCCTTAACAAGTCAACAATTCTAACATTCGTTCGAAACGACATTCTCACTGTCTTTTAGAACGGGGTCAAGAAAGGCATATTATATTTTCTCCCGAACCACAGGTTTGGGACCCCGCGGAACGTCCGACCCGATGCTGTGTCCTTATGCGGACAGCTGGATCGAGGTCACTAATAAGGATCCGTGTAAGCGTAGTGCTTCATTGCTTAAAAATAACTGTGATCGAGAGGAGACGTTACATGTCGCTTCGGGAGCGTGTCGCTATAACTGGTATCGGCGAAACCAGTTACAGTCGCAACTCGGGAAAAAGCGTTCTTGCTCTTCAGCTCGAAGCCTCTCTAAAGGCTATAGACGACGCCGGACTCTCGCCGAAAGAGATCGATGGTATCATTCCCTATTCGAATTCGGCGGTCGTCGCCGAGGACTTCATCACAAATCTTGGCATCGAGGATCTTCGTTTTTCAGCAACCACGCCTCTCGGAGGCGCAAGCTGCGTCGCCGGAATTCAAGCGGCTCTTTTGGCGATCAATGCTGGTCTCTGCAACCATGTATTACTTCCAATAGGACGGAACGGCTCATCTGCCGGTCGCATCGGTGCACGGGTCCAGCAGATGCCGCAGTTCAAGGTTGTGGGCGAATTCGAAATGCCGATCGGAGCAATTGCGCCGGCGCAGCTCTATGCCGCGATGGCGCGGCGGCACATGCAGCTCTATGGCACGACAAGTCGCCAACTTGGAGAGATCGCAGTGTCTACACGCCACAATGCCATCCTAAACGGCAATGCGATGATGACGAAGCATATCACCATTGAGGATCATCAGAATTCGCGCATGATCTCTGATCCGCTTCGGTTGCTGGACTGCAGTCTTGAGAGTGATGGCGGTGCTGCCATCGTTGTTAGCGCCGCCGAGCGCAGCAAAGATATGCGTCAGAGGCCAATCCTCGTTATGGGCATCGCTGAAGGACATCCCGAATCTCCAAGCTCCATCACTCAGCGTCCCGACATGACACGTCTGGGCATTGCCAAAGCCTCGCCCAAGGCATTTGCGATGGCTGGTGTGACGCCTCAGGAAATTCAGGTAGCCGAGATCTACGATTGTTTCACGTACGTCGTTCTCTGCCAGCTGGAAGATATCGGCTTCTGCAAAAAGGGTGAGGGCGGACCGTTCGTAGAGAGCGGCGCTATCAGGCTTGGTGGAACCTTGCCGATTAACACCCATGGCGGCCTGCTTTCTCAAGCACACATGGTTGGGATGAACCATGTAGTCGAACTTGCAAAGCAGCTCAGGGGAAATGCCGGAAAAGCACAGGTAAGCGGAGCTGAACTGGGTCTCGTCTCCGGGTACGGCGACATGGGTGACGGGTCGTTAGCGATCATGAGGAGGGGCTGAGAGTATGACCGAAAACATCTATTCGAAGCTAGTCCCCGAGCCCACGCCCGACTCCATACCTTACTGGAAGAGCCTAAACGAGGGAAAGCTGACACTTCAGGAATGCGCGCGCTGCGGGAAACTCCGGCATTATCCGCGGCCTGTATGCGATGTGTGCTATTCGTTCGAAACCAATTGGGTCAAAGCATCCGGCAGAGGTGCAATTCACAGCTGGACGATAACGCATCATCCGTTTCACGAAGGTTACAAATCCGATCTCCCATACACGTTGGTGACCGTGGACTTAGAAGAAGGCGTTCGCGTGCTGGCGCGACTGCATGCCCCACTAGATACTCGGCTCGATATCGGTATGCCCGTCCGAATCGTCTTCGAGAAAGCTAGGCCTTGCCTCACGTTGCCCGGATGCGCTCTCGTTGAGTCCACGAGTGACGTGTCCGCGCCCACACCGGGGGCACGATAATGTCTGCCGAAGTCGACATTGATGGCTTGCGCAAAAACATAGGCACCAAAATCGTGGAGGAAGATGAAGCCACGCGAGCGCCGCTCTTTGGGCTCGTCGCTGCATTCGATCGAGACGAGGCCGTACCCACGAAAGGCGAAGCGATTCCGCCCGGATGGCATCTGGTCTATTTTCATTCATTTGGCCGCAAAGCGACACTAGGCGACGATGGCCTACCCACTTCGGGGGGCGTGGTACCTAAGGTGCCTTTCCCGAGACGTATGTACGCGGGTACGAGTCTTGCGTTTCATCACCCGCTTCTGGTGGGTGACGCCCTCAAACGTGAGACGGAACTGACGGACCTGACCTTGCGTTCTGGTAGTACTGGCCCCCTGCTATTTGTCACGCAAACACGGCGTATATTTTCTCCGCGGGGTCTTGCGATTGTTGAAGAAAGTTACACCGTGTTTCGCGACGCCGTGAAGCCTGGGGAGCTAAGCGGCATTCCGAAGCGAAGTATCCCTCCCGCCGGTCTACCATGGGCACGACAGATCGATCCGGATCCGGTATCACTATTTCGCTATTCCGCCGTAACGTTCAACCCGCATCGAATTCACTATGATCGGAGTTACGCAATGGACTCGGAGGGATATCCAGGCCTGGTCGTACATGGCCCATATTCGCAGCAATGTCTCATTGATCTCGCTCGCGATAACAATACCACCAGAGCTATCGCGTCATTCACGCAACGCGCTCGCGCACCCTTGTTCGATACAGGGCCATTCGAGGTCATGGGGCGCCCGGTCGACGGCGGGGCGGGTGCCGAGCTGTGGGCGACAACGCCGGCTGGAACAGTAGCCATGGAGGTTAAACTACGGTTCCGCTGACTTGGCTCAACGCGCGCAAATTCCGAAACAGAAACCATTAGCTTTCGCCGTTGGCGCATAGATCACCGGCATCTGCCAATCAAGGCTTTTCCAGAGAATTAAGGCACCCCAATTCAAAGCAGGCGCTACTGGTAGACGAAGGAGATGAACGAGTAGCCCGCAGTCAATCTGCCTAGTACTGACGGATAAGGGAGGCGAGAATGAATGCTGATCAAGCTGGTCGGGAACACGAACGATCCTACACTGACACGGGCTTCGATGCGGTCGTTATTGGAGCGGGCGTTGCTGGCCTCTATCAGCTTTACAAGCTGCGTGAGATCGGCTTACGCGTCCGGATCTTCGAAACCGGCAGCGCAGTCGGCGGCACATGGTACTGGAACCGCTATCCGGGGGCACGTTTCGACTCAGAGAGCTGGACGTACGGTTACTCATTCTCGAAAGAGCTTCTCGAGGAATGGACGTGGGAGGAGCATTTTTCGGCCCAACCCGACACCGAGCGCTACCTCAACTACGTCGCCGACAAATTCGATTTGCGGCGCGACATCCAGTTCAACAGCCGGGTGGTCGCCGCGCTTTGGCGTGAGGATACACGCAGCTGGGACTTAACGCTGGAGAACGGTGCGCGGTATTCGACACGCTTTCTTGTTACAGCAATTGGCGTTCTTTCGGCATCTGTGATGCCGACTATTCCCGGCATCGAAAGCTTCGCGGGTCAGTCGTGCCACACCCACAGCTGGCCGAAGGAGGGCCTCGATCTCGCGGGCAAGCGAGTCGGTATCATCGGAACCGGCGCAACCGCAGTGCAGACTATCCAAACGATCGCTAAAACGGTCGGCCACTTGACCGTGTTTCAACGCACTCCGAATTGGGTCTTTCCGCTGAACAATAGCAAGATCACTGCCCAGGAAATGCAAGACATCCGCGCTCGCTATCCAGACATCCTGGCACGCTGCCGCGAGACGCCCGGCTGCTACGTCCACGGCCCTGATCCGCGTAAAACGCTGGAGGTGTCACCGGAGGATCGCGAAGCATTCTGGGAAAAGCTATACCGCACCCCAGGTTTCGGCCAATGGCAGGCGAATTTTAGCGACATGCTAACCGATCGCACCGCAAACGCCCTCGCTTCGGATTTCGCTGCACGTAAGATCCGGGAACGGGTTAACGATCCCATCGTCGCAGAGAAGCTGATCCCCAAGAACCATGGCTTTGGCACGCGGCGGATTCCGCTCGAAAGCGGCTACTACGAGGTTTACAACCAGCCGAATGTCCAGCTGGTTGACGTCAACGAGACACCGATAGAGCGGATCACTCCGCATGGATTAAGGACTTCGGACTGCGAGTACGAGTTCGATGTCATTATTTTTGCGACTGGCTTCGATGCCATTACGGGTGCCTTCGACCGGATCGATATCAGGGGAGTTAACGCCGTGCGTCTCAAGGAGGTTTGGATGGACGGGCCGCAGACTTACCTCGGCGTCTTCGTTGAAGGGTTTCCCAATTTTTTGATGGCGATGGGTCCACACGCTGGACTCAGCAATTACACGCGAACGGCAGAATACAGCGTCGAGTGGATTACGGACCTGGTTCAGTTTGCGACCGAGCGAGGATTGAGTCGCATTGAGGCCACGCCGCTCGCCGTCCAGGAATGGACAGATCACGTCCTCGCGCTCGGCCAAGGTCAGCTGATGAACGAAGTCGGCTCCTGGATGACGGGCGTCAACCGCAACATCGAAGGCAAACAGAAGCCTCGCATCATGCGCTACAGCGGCGGACACCCTGCTTATCGCGAATACTGCGATGCCGTGGCCGCTGAAGGCTACCCTAAACTCGCCTACTGAGCGACCATCCGGACTGGGGTTGTCAGTGATTGAGGATTGCAGCATCCAGAGCAGGATGCAGTCGCCTTGCGTCCTAGCCTGCGACTTGGAAATGGAATACGCACCAAGCTGCCATGAAGGTCTCGAGGCTCTGGCTTGGCCTCGACTGCCTCCGGGATCACGGCGCGAGGGCCTCGGCCCGGCCTGCCCGCTTGAATTCCACCCCTCCGAGGCCGGACCGTCCCGGTCACAGGCATCCGCGCCGTCTCGCGTATCGCGCACAACATGCTGACGCGGCCCCCTCACCGGTCTGCGATGCGGAATGCGCTCCACAACTTGAGCGACAACGCGAGCATGCAAATTGACAGAAAGCACTTTAGTAGGTTTTGGTTGCTTCCGTTGGCGGTCTGAGCCTTGTACTCTAATGCGCAACTCAATGAAAACCAAACCGAGTCAGTTCGGTCGGAAGGCCCAGATTTATTATTCCATAACTATTTCAGGCTTTAGTCGGGTCGTGGTTCAACCTCCCGGGGCAAACTTAGTCATTTCCGTTTACGACATTTCCGATTGCGGCCCTTTCGCCCTCGCGTAAGTGGCTACGCCGTTATGGCCCCACAAACGACGACAGAGAATGGCTGGTCGAAGCCTGGCGTCTGCAAACAGATTTTAAGACAATCGCTACGCACACGCCCTACGCTTTTCATCTGATCGACTTCTCGATCATCCGCGCTCGCCAGCTTGGCGGTTATCGTCTATCTCAATGGACGAGTTCGCTGCCTGCCGCTGCTAGAGGGCATTACGTTTATAAAAGCCGAAGCGGGAGTGTCCACGTCCCCTCCCCCGACTGACGAGCAAAGCAGAGTTTGTTGAAAAACCAGACGAGCGTCGCCTGGGTTCGATTTCAGCACGCTTCGGCAGCAAATAGCGGCCCATCCCGATATCGAAGCACTAGAAGTTGGACTGCAGAGTCTAGGGGAAGAGGATCGTCGGAGAGTATCTTTGTAGCAAGACGTACGCCTTGATCAAGATCGACAATACCTACGCGATAAGGTGATTCTTGCTTGAAAACCGCAGGCGGAACGTGGATTACCGTCTGCGAATACAGGCGGCCCGTACCAATCAAGCCCGCCCACGAGATTGTTGTCGACCAGCAATGTGGACATATCGGCTTCGGCGGAAATGAAAATCGCTCGCAAGCATCGCATCGCGTCGTTTCCAGGATACCTTTGTCCAAAGCTGACCAAAAGCGCGACGTGAACTCGCTGATGCGCGGTGGGTATGCACGCAGTTTGTCGATGCTGACAATTTTTAAGGTCATCGGACAGCCTCCAAGACATGAACCATTGCTGCGTTATAATTTCCGAGCTCCGCGCTAGTGACTGCCAGCTCGGCATTGGCTACTTGCCGCTGTCCTGCTCGGTTTCTAAGTTGATCCATTGCTTCAACGAAGCTGTAGAAGGGGGTGACATATGCGGGATGACCTCGCGATTGTAACCCACCAGAGGTACAGATAGGAATTCGGCCGCCCAACGTAGTTTCACCTTCCTGAGCCATCCTCGCTCCTTGGCCTCTCGGCGCGAAGCCAAGAGCCTCGCTGACCAGCACCTCAATAATTGTGCAAGGTGCGTAGACTTCTGCAAAATCTATATCGCTAGGTGCTACGCCTGCCTCTGAGAAGGCGGTCTGCCCCGCTCTTTCAGCTGCAGCGAGCGCAATCATATTGTTTGGTACCTCGTTTATCTGATGCGCACCTTCATGAAAAAATCCCCGACTTCGTACGCGCACATAGGGGCGATTTGTGCTGCGCGCGATATCCTCCTCAGCAAGTACAAGGCACACAGCACCGTCGCTTCTTGGGGGGACTTCAAACAAGCCAAGAGGTTCGACGATTGGAGACTGTGTAAGTACTTCATCGAGTGTGATTGGTTTCCGGAACTGAGCTATCGGATTTAGGGAGGCATGGAAGCGGTTCTTAACCGCGACCGTAGCCAATTGCTCTCGGGACGAGCCGTAATCGTGAATGTAGCGTGCGGCATCCATTGCATACCAAGAGATTGGCGTGAATCCGAACGGCGTGTGGAAGTCCACGTCGCCCGTCGTCCGCATCGAACTCATCATGTGTTCAGCCGCAGTCACGGCTGTTTCGAAGTTAATCCCTAACGCGAGAGCCACTTTTGAACGTCCCAGTCGAATGTCATTGGCGGCTGTTTCAAAGGCTAAGGCCGCGGTCATTCCGTTCCCCATCAATTCCGCGACAGTACCAGTACATGGCAAACGCAGGTAATTTGCCATGAACGTCCCGAAATACTTTTGGACAGTGTAGGGACGAGGCAACGAGAAGATCAGCGAGCCGATGTCTTGGCGGTCCACGCCAGCGTCCTCGATCGCATTGACCACAAGTCGCGCCAATACCTCATGTTCTAATTCTTGTATGGGCTCTCCAGCCGGCCGCTGCCATTTTCCGACCTTGAGGGCAGCTGACCCTAAGATCGTAACGACTTTCGACATTCTGCACTCCCTTGTTTCCATCTTGCACGCCGGTGGCTTGACAAAACCGGCATTTGACATTGTAGATCAATTGGTCAGTCCATTTGACCACAGTGCACGTAAAGAGGCAATCCTCTGCCAGCGGGACTGGAGATTTAGCAAAGGGAGCTGAAACGTTGATGAAAACGCCCCATCGCGAAAATTATGGGTACGCACGGCTGAAGAGGCTGATCGATCCGAGAGTGATTGCTGTAATCGGCGCGTCCGAAACGCCTGGATCTTTCGGAATGCGTACGCTCGCCAACTTGGCAGATTTCGGCGGTTCCGTTTACGCGGTCAATCCGAGATACGAGTCGGTGATGGGGCGGCCGTGCGTCAGGTACATCGAAGATCTTCCCGAGTCGCCCGATTGCGTCGTGATGTGTATCGCTCGTGATATGGTTGAGCCCATGCTGGAAGGGGCTGGAAAGGTTCGAGCAGGAGGTGCGATCGTTTACGCGTCTGGTTACACGGAAACAGGGAAGGCTGAACGGATTGAGTTGCAGGCAAGGCTGGTCGAGGTCGCAATGCGTACCGGAGTTCGAGTTGCCGGACCGAACTGTGTAGGAATAGCCAATACTAGGCTGCAAGCCGGTCTGAACTTCATGCCCGACTACGGGCGGATGGGCCACAAGCGCGGTCCAATCGCCATCGTGTCCCAGAGTGGAGCGCTGGGTTATACCGTTCTCCAAGGCATGACACGTGGTATCGGCTTTTCGAAGTATCTCGCTGCAGGAAATTCAGCAGACGTAGACGTGTGCGACTATCTTTCCTATCTCGCAGAAGACGACGATACAGAAGCGGTTGTTTGCCTCTTTGAAGGAATAAAGGATGGTCGGCGGCTTATCAGTGCGGGAAAGCAACTCAGGCAAGCCGGAAAAGCCTTGATTGTCTACAAAGCTGGCAATAGCGACGCGAGCCGTAAAGCCGCGCTGTCACATACAGGCACGATGGCAGGATCATCAGCAGCCTACCAAGCGGCGTTCGATGAGATCGGCGCAATCGCAACAGACGACCTTGAAGCAACTCTAGAGCTGGCGAGCTTCTTCACGAAATCAAAAGCACCACCCTCGGGTAGCGGAGCCGGCGTACTTGCGACCTCCGGCGGAGCAGCCGTCATTTGCGCGGACAAGGCATCTGAGCATCGGGTTGCACTCCCGGAGCTCAGTAATGCGACGAAAGCAGCGTTGAACGAGGTCGTCCCCGACTTTGGCTCCGTTGCCAATCCATCAGATTTGACAGCGGAAGTGCTAAAGACATCGGAGACATTCGGATATTGTCTTGATGCCTTCGCGGCCGACCCGAGTTTCAGTTCGCTCGTGATCCCAATGGTATTTGCGCATCCTTCGTCGAGCGGGGCGCGATCAGAGACAATTCTCGCAGCCGCGCGGCGCACAGATAAGCCCATTGCGGTCGTCTGGATGAACGAGTGGCTAGATGGACCGGGATCCGATCTCATCGAACGCGACCATAGCGTTTCGCTATTTCGATCAGCGGACCGCTGTTTCGCAGCGCTAAAGGCCTGGGAACGTTGGCACAGCGACGCCCAGACCTCCTCTGCGACCTCGCGCTTGTCACCGACGTCGGCGGCTGATGTGGCTCGAGCAATCTTGGCGCGATCAAGCGGACCCGCGCTGTCGGAAAGCGATTCAAAGAGCGTACTTTCGGCATATGGAATCTCTGTTCCTCGAGAAGAGATCGCGGAATCGCCGGCTGTTGCGGCGAATGCGGCTGAAGCGATTGGATTTCCAGTCGCGGTGAAGATCGCGTCACAAGATATTGGCCACAAAACCGAGGTGGGCGGCATCGCGTTACATCTAGGTTCGCGAGATGACGTTCAAACCGCAACGGCGTCCATGTTGTCGCGCGTAAAATCCTTGAGACCTGACGCTAGAATTACGGGCGTTAGTGTTCAGGAAATGGTTCCGGAGGGCGTGGAGATCGTGGTCGGAGCAACAATGGACGCCCAGTTTGGACCGCTTGTTATCGTGGGTCTTGGCGGCGTTTTGGTTGAGCTAATGAAGGATACGGCCGTGGCTCTAGCGCCTCTCACAAAAGATCGAGCAAAAGATCTAGTGAAATCGCTGAAGGGGTATGGGGTGCTGCAAGGCTTCAGAGGTCGGCCGGCAGCGGACATCAATGGCATCGCGGATATTGTTTGCCGTTTGTCGGAGATGATGGTGGATCTTGGCGATTCCATCGGGGAGGTCGATGTCAACCCCGTGATCGCCTTAGGTGATAAATCTATCGCAGCGGACGCCCTGATCATTCGGCGGCTAAGCAACGAAAAAGGTACGTCATGACGGGAAGATATTTAGATCAATTCGCTATCGGCGAAATGTCGGAGAGTCCGGGGCGCACGGTAACTGAAACCGATATCGTGGCATACTCATGGGTATCGGGCGACACGAACCCGATGCACACCGATGCTGTGTTTGCGGGAGCATCACCACTGGGGCAGCGCATCGCGCATGGTACGTTGATCATGTCGATTGCGACAGGTCTGAGTGCGCGCTTGGGTCAATTAGATGGCACTGCGATCGCAGCACTAGGGGTTGATCAATGGAAATTTATCAAGCCGGTGTTCATCGGTGATACTGTGAGACTTAAGTCGACGGTGGTTGAGGCGCGTCCGTCTTCAAACCCGGATCGAGGTGTACTCACAAGGCGAATGGACGTTCTGAATCAACGCGCTGAGATCGTTCAAACTGGGCTGATGACGACGCTAGTAGCGCGTCGAGCATCAGAAGAATAAGGAGCGACCAATGAGTTTCGTCAACACGTATGGGCTATCGGAACAGCAAATTCTAGTGCGAGAGAACGTTCTCGACCTTTTAGAAAAGAACTTGCCTTGGCCGCGCATTCGGGAGCTAGATGAAAAGAGCCAGTTTCCGCATGAAGGATATTCAGCTCTGGCGGACGGCGGCTATCTCGGCCTCTTCTATCCCGAGGAGTTCGGGGGGATGGGAGGGAGCCACAAGGACTTCGCCGCGTTCATTGAGACACTCGGATACTACTACAGCGGAATCGCTCAGGCTGTCATGACAACCGTCGTCTATGCCGGAATGCATGTCGTCAAGTTTGCACCAGAGGCCTTGAAAACGGAAATTGTGCCGAAGATCATCAGCGGTGAGGTCAAGCTCGCCTTGGCGATGTCGGAGCCGGGTACCGGATCTGATGTCGCCGGAATTAGGACGAAGGCAGATAAGAAGGGTGATCACTACGTTCTGAATGGTCAGAAGGTCTGGATTACTTGTGCTCATGTTGCTGACTATTTGGTTGTGATCTGTAAGACGGACACCGAAGCCAAGCGACACTCGGGCCTCAGCGTACTCCTAGTCGATGCAAAAGCGCCAGGTGTCAAAATCAGGCCGTTGAAAATGCTTGGTCGCCGCACCACCCACGCAAACGAAGTATTTTTCGAGAACGTTCGCGTTCCGGCGACGCATTTAATCGGTGAGGAAGGAGCAGCATGGTCAAATCTGATGAAGTGCCTTGCATTCGAGCGCATGGCGATTTCCGCCATCTCTGCGGGGCATTGCGCAAAAATAACAGAATATGCTGCGGAGTATTGTAAGACTAGAATTCAGTTCGGGAAGCCAATCACTGAATATCAAGCGGTGTCGCACAAGATCGTCGATATGGCGATCATGACCGAAACTGCTAGGCAGTCGGTTTACCGTGTAACGGATTTGCTCGACGGTGGTCAGGATGCCATAACTGAAGTATCCATCGCGAAGATCATCTGCACTGA
>NZ_JBIISY010000426.1:0-2907 GCF_044340795.1 Tardiphaga sp. | reverse complement strand
CGATCCGCAATTCCCGCGCCGCAATCCCCAGCGGCGTGTGTGTCGCGGCCATGATCAGGCCGCCGGCGGCGAGATGCGCCGTCATCAGCCCGGCAAACACATTCTGGCTGCCGGCATCGAGCGCGGAGGTGGGCTCATCAAGCAGCCAGATCGGACGCTTCACCGTCAGCAGGCGGGCGATCGACAGCCGGCGGCGCTGGCCTGCAGACAAAAAACCAGCCGGCAACTGGGCGGCATGACCCAGCCCCACGGCCTCCAGCGCCGCAGCCGGCTCGCTCGCCACGCCGCCAAGGAATTCTGCCCAGAAACCAAGGTTTTCCGTCACGGTCAGAGCCGGCTTCAGGGCATCGCGATGGCCGAGATAATGGGCCTGCTCCGCCACGCTCAGCTCGGCGTCACCACCATCCAGCGCGATTGCGCCACCCGCCGGCGCGATCAGCCCGGCAATCAGCCGCAGCAGCGACGTCTTGCCGGCGCCATTGGCGCCGACCACGGCCACGGCCTCGCCTGCGTTCGCCTCGAAATCGAGTCCCGCAAACACCTCGCGACCAGCGCGTATGCATCGCAATCCATGGCCCGCCAGCCGCATCGTCACTATGTCCATCGCCTGTTGATCTGGTTCAGACGTCACGCGTTGTTGCATCATTTCGCAGGGCTGCAAACGGATTGCCGCAGTGGCAGACGTGTTAGAAACATTCTATATACGCTGTGCATTGATGCAGCACACAATCGGCCTGCAAGCGAACTGGCCATGTCCGCCGATGGTGTTCGACGCCCCGCCCCGGGGCGTCTCTCGCTTGAAATGGGACGCTTCACATGACCTCACTCGACAGTTTCAAATGCCGCAAGACCCTCAAGGTGGGCACCAAGACTTACGTCTATTACAGCCTGCCTCAGGCCGAGAAGAACGGCCTCACCGGCATCTCGAAGCTGCCCTATTCGATGAAGATCCTGCTCGAGAACCTGCTGCGCAACGAGGACGACCGGACCGTCAAGAAAGCCGATATCGAGGCTTTCGCGAAATGGGCGAAGAAGCGCAAGCTCGAGCATGAAATCGCGTTCCGCCCTGCCCGCGTGCTGATGCAGGATTTTACGGGCGTCCCTGCGGTGGTCGATCTCGCCGCCATGCGCAATGCGATGCAGGCGCTGAAGGGCGATCCGAAGAAGATCAACCCGCTGGTCCCCGTCGATCTCGTGATCGACCATTCGGTGATCGTCAACTTCTTCGGTGACAACAAGGCGTTCGGCAAGAACGTTGCCGAAGAGTACAAGCAGAACAAGGAACGCTACGAATTCCTGAAATGGGGCCAGAGCGCCTTCTCGAACTTCTCCGTGGTGCCGCCCGGCACCGGCATCTGCCATCAGGTCAATCTCGAATATCTCGCCCAGACCGTCTGGACCAAGAAGCAGAAGATGAAGGTCGGCCGCACCACCGGCACCTTTGAAGTCGCTTATCCCGACACGCTGGTGGGCACCGATTCGCACACCACCATGGTCAACGGCCTCGCCGTGCTCGGCTGGGGCGTCGGCGGCATCGAGGCGGAAGCCGCGATGCTCGGCCAGCCGCAGTCGATGCTGATGCCCGACGTGGTCGGCTTCAAGTTGTCGGGCGCGCTCAAGGAAGGCGTCACCGCCACCGACCTCGTGCTCACCGTCACGCAGATGCTGCGCAAGCAGGGCGTGGTCGGCAAGTTCGTGGAATTCTACGGCCCCGGTCTCGACGCCATGTCGGTGGCCGACAAGGCGACGATTGGCAACATGGCGCCGGAATATGGTGCGACCTGCGGCTTCTTCCCGGTCGATGCCGCCGCCCTCGATTATCTGAAGACGTCGGGCCGCAAGGCGGCGCGCGTCGCGCTGGTCGAAGCCTATTCCAAGGCGCAGGGCCTGTATCGCACGGCCAAGTCACCTGACCCGGTCTTCACCGAAACGCTGAAGCTCGATCTCGGAGATGTCGTGCCGTCGATGGCCGGCCCGAAGCGTCCGGAAGGCCGCGTCGCTCTGCCCGCCATCGCCGACGGCTTCGCCAATGCGCTTGCCAACGAGTACAAGAAGCCCAACGCCAGCGAGCGTTTCCCGGTCGGCGGCAGGAATTTCGATCTCGGCCATGGCGACGTGGTCATCGCCGCCATCACCTCCTGCACCAACACCTCGAATCCGAGCGTGCTCGTGGCCGCCGGCCTGCTGGCGCGCAACGCCGTCGCCAAGGGCCTGAAAGCAAAGCCGTGGGTGAAGACGTCGCTGGCACCGGGCTCGCAGGTCGTCGCTGAGTATCTCGCCAATTCAGGCCTGCAGCTCGATCTCGACAAGGTCGGCTTCAACCTAGTCGGCTTCGGCTGCACCACCTGCATCGGCAATTCCGGGCCGCTGCCGGAAGAGATCTCAAAGACGATCAACGAGAACGGCATCGTCGCTGCTGCCGTGCTGTCGGGCAACCGCAACTTCGAAGGCCGCGTCTCGCCGGACGTGCAGGCGAACTATCTCGCCTCGCCGCCGCTGGTCGTCGCCCATGCGCTTGCCGGTACCGTGACCAAGAATCTCGCGGTCGAACCGATCGGCGAGGGCAAGGATGGCCAACCGGTGTTCCTGAAGGACATCTGGCCGACCACGCAGGAAGTGAACGCCATCATCAAGAAATACGTCACCTCGACGATCTTCAAGAAGAAGTATGCCAACGTGTTCGACGGCGACAAGAACTGGCAGAAGATCAAGACGGTGGAGAGCGAGACCTACAAGTGGAACATGAGCTCCACTTACGTGCAGAACCCGCCCTATTTCGAAGGCATGACGAAGGTGCCGGAGCCGACCACCGATATCGTCGGCGCGCGCATCCTGGCTTTGTTCGGCGACAAGATCACCACCGACCACATCTCGCCGGCCGGTTCGATCAAGCTCACCTCGCCCGCC
>NZ_JBIISY010000195.1:0-11062 GCF_044340795.1 Tardiphaga sp. | reverse complement strand
CACGCTCGATACGATCACGATAGAGGCCGCCTTCGATTTCTCGAGATAGGGCATCGCAGCCGCGACCGAGTTGACGGTGTGCATCATGTCGACGCGGAACGATTTCTCCCACGTCTCCGGTGTATCACCGACCGCAAGTGCGCTGACATTGCAAACGAGAATATCGACACCGCCGAGTTCAGCAGCCGCATCGTCGATCCACGCTTGCAACGCAGCGGGATCGCCGACATCAACCGCACTGCCCTTCGCCTTGATACCCCTGCCCGTCAGCTTGGCGGTTGCCTTGGTCACATCCTCCGCGTTGCGCGCGCAGATCGCGACATTGGCGCCTTCGTCGGCAAACAGTTCGGCAATCGCGAGCCCGATGCCCTTGCTGCCACCGGTGACCAATGCATTGACGCCCTTCAGTCCGAGATCCATGCCCAGCTTCCTTCTGTTGAGTCAGTGGCAGCGACTTACATGCAAGCAGTAATGTTACCCCAACACCTAGCAAGCTTCATTCCACGAACGTATCTACCGCGCTATGCCGGTCGCCGGCAGACGAGATCGATCTCGATCAGCGCATCATAGGCCAGGCCAGTCACACCGACGCATGTGCGGGCCTGCAGGCGATCCTGCGGGAAATAGCTGCGATAGGCTTCGTTCATCGCCGCGTAGTCCTCCTTGAAGCGCGTGAGATAGATTCGCGACATCACGACATGTTCGAAACCGAGACTCACGCCCGCCAGGACGACACGCAGGTTTTCCATGACTGCATGCGTTTGTGCCGCGATTCCATCCGGCAAGACGCCCGGCGCCCCCGGCGTGTCAGGCATCTGGCCGGTGACGAAGACAAAGCCGTCGGTCTCGACCGCATGGCTGAACGGCGCGACTGGCTTCGGGCCACCGGATATCATGTGGAATAGCAACAATGTCTCCTCGCCACTATTTTAGCTTCGTGATGTGTGATCAAAGACACGCTTGCTGAGAATGGCGTGGACGCCCCAATTGCCATCCACCACCTGTGTCACGCCAAAATCCACCGCGACCGACATCAGTGCGATCGCCTCGTCTTCGCTGAGGCCTTTGACACTCATCAGGAAACGCCTCATTTTGCGAAACGCATCTTTCATCGCGAGATCGAGCGACGAGGTGGCATAAACCTCGCTCTGCCCCTTGGCGCCGAATTCGGCGAGATAGTTCGGATGGCTGAAGCCCATGAGCACCCAATCGCTCGCTGTTTCGATCAAGGGATAGCTGAGATCGGCGAAAGGCTGGTTGGTGAGATCGCCTTTCTTATGCAGGATAACCTGAAAGGTGCCGGTCATCGAGCATTCGATGGCCGTGCCTCCGAGTTCCCCGTCGCCCTGCGCGGCATGGGGATCGCCGACCGACAGCAATGCGCCAGGCACAGAGACCGGAAGATAAATCGTCGATCCCCTGCCGAGCCGCCAATTGTCGAGATTGCCGCCAAAATAAGCGGGCGGCACGGAATCCACGAGATCGGCTTCGCGCGGCGCCACGGCGATGACGCCGAAATGCGGCCGCAGCGGAATCCGGATGCCGTCGAGGACATCATGCCGACGTCGCACTGAGGATGGCGGGATCGGAATGCCGGGATAGTCATAGGTGGCGTGCAAGGTGCCGAACGGATCGGTCTGCGGTTGCCAGCGATAGGAATACAGTGCGCGCGCATATGGCTCGGCGTCATCATCAATGATCTCGTAGATGGTAACGGCCTCATGGGCATTCTGCTCCGCCAGAAACTCCTTGTAGTGATAGCCCCACCACGCCGCGACGCTGCTGCCGAACACCCGGCCCGCGAAATCCGGATTGCGGCTGGCGCGCGGCACGATATCGAGAATGCGAATTTCCAGCACGTCGCCCGGCTCGGCATCCCTCACCGCCGCCGGCCCGGTGCAGATATGCACGCCAAATCCTTCGCCGGCCCCGCGGCCGTAGATCGAGGCATCGAGCGGCCCGGCGCCACGGCGATCGACATTCTTCTGATGGCGAGTCCAGTGAAACACACTCTCGGCACCGACATCTCCCTTGATCATGCGCTCGGGATCGTCCGAAGCATGTTGGGTCAGCGTCTCGATGGTGATGGTGTCACCTGAGCCGATCTCGATCTGCGGCGGCAGCGAGCGGCTGAAATAGCCCCAATGCACCCGCGACGCATCGGCGGCGAGATGATGATGGCGCGGCGTATCCGCCAGGGCGACATCCTGCTGATCGACATGCACCGCCGGCTTTTGCGCCAAGGAAACGTTCTGGCTGCGGAGTTGCGCAAGCGCCTGCTGTGGCCAGCCGCGCTGCCCGGCCGCTGCGGCGGAGGCCGTCAGCCGTTCGGATTCGGCCTGACGGAATTCGCGCGGGGAGACGCCGAAGCGCTGGCGAAAGGTGCGGCTGAAATGGGCGGAGTCGTTGAAGCCGACGCGAAACGCGATCTCGGAAATCGAATGATGCGCCTCCGCCGGATTGGACAGATCCACCCAGGCGCGCTGCAACCGCCGCTCGCGCAAGTAATTCGTAAAGCTGCTACCAGTGCCCTCGAACAGTCTTTGTAGATAGCGCTCCGAAATGCCTTCGGCTGTAGCGATCTTAGCCGGCGTCAGATCGGGATCGTCGAGCCTGCGCTCGGCCGCCTGACACAAGCGATGCAGCGTGGCGGCCTTGTTGGCCGTCCCGCTAGCGAGGTCGCCCGCGCCGCTGCGCTGCTGGCGCGCGAACGTGGGGAGCAGATCGGCGAGGCTCTGTGCCAGCGCATTCCACTCGACATCGGACAGCGCTTCCAGATCGCGCGCGGCGAGTTCGATCATTTGCGCGAAGACGCTGGCGAAGCCAGTGGGGGCGATCACATGCACCTCGTCGCCAGTGGGCATGGCCCGGCGACCATGGGTCGGCTCCGACGTCACCGCCAGCACTACCGCATGCATCGCCCGTTGGAACGAGACGCTCCAGTCTCCGGCACGCGGCAGCAGAATGAGATGACCGGCCGCAACGATCTGATGGCCGCCCGCCGTCTTGAGCACGACGTTATCTTCGACCGGCAGCAACACCAGCGGATGATCCGAGGCGCGGTCGGTGCCCGCCGACACGGCCTGCGCGCCTGCCGAGAGTTTCGCGAGCGTCACAGCCTGGAAATTGCGACGCACCGCTGTGGCATGGCCGGCGTGAATGGTTGTGGCTGCCGTGGGCTGCAAGCCGATGGACACAAGGACGTCGCGCCACGCCTCCGGGCGCTCGCCTTCGGAATAAGACTCACTCGTATATGGACGCAGGGTCATGCTTCGACCTTCATAGCCGAAGCGAAGCAACCTCTGTGCCATCCCGAAGGATGAGACGCCCTGCTCCGCGAAGGCCGCGCGATCAGTCACACCGGAACACATTCTTGCGGATGGTGCCATGGACGCCCCAATTGGCATCCACCACTTGGGTGACGCCGAAATCCGCCCCTACCGACATCAGCGAGATCGCCTCATCCTCGCTGAGCTTGTGCACTGTCATCAGGAAGCGGCGCATCTTGCGAAAGGCATCGCGCATCGCGCGATCGAGGCTGGAATGGTTGGCGATCTCGGCCTGCGCATTGGCGCCTAGCTCGGCAAGATAATTCGGATAGGTGAAGCCGTAGACCGACCAGGCATCCGGCGTCTCCAGCATCGGATGCGTCAGCCCCTCCAGCGGGGTGCCGCCGAGATCACGATGCTTGTGCAGGATGAATTCGAAATCGCCGGTCAGCGAGGTCTCGATCGCGGTGCCGCCGAGTTCGCTGTCGCCCTGCGCCGCATGCGGATCGCCGACCGAGAAGAACGCGCCGGGGACAGCAACCGGATAGAACATCTTGGCGCCCTTGCCCACGCGCCAGTCGTCGATATTGCCGCCCGTATAGCTCGGCGGGATCGACGACACGTAATCTTCCTCCGAGGGCGCGAGCCCCATGGTGCCGAAATGCAGCCGCGCCGGCACGCGCACATGGGAGAGGATATTCTCGCGCTTGACGATGGTGGCGTGATCGACGCGTACGCCGGGATAATCGATCGTCGGATGCAGGATGCCGTCGGGATCCGTCTGCGGTGTCCAGACATAGTTGTAGACCGCTTTCGCAAACGGCTCACCCGACGTATCAAGCTCGAAGATCGTCACCACCTCGCGCGGTTTCGGCTCCTCGATCAGATCGTGATAGTGGAAGCCCCAATTCGCTGCGACATTGGAGCCAAAACATTTGCCGGCATGACAGGCCTTGCAGGCCGGGCGCGGACGGACATCGAGAATTCGCACTTCCAATACGTCGCCGGGCTCAGCGCCCTCGATCGCCACCGGGCCAGTGAGCAGATGCACGCCGACGCCCTCGCCGGAGCCGCGGATGAACGGGCCTTCGGTTGGGCCCGAGCCACGCCGCGCCATGGCTTTATGCTCGCGCGTCCATTTGAACACGCTTTCGGCGCCGGGATCGCCCTCAATCATCCGCTCATAATCGTCATTGGCATGATGGGTCAGCGTCTCAATGGTCGCCCGGTCGCCGGATTTCAGCGTCAGCGCCGGCGCAACGACCTTGCTGAAATAGCCCCAATGCATGGTTTTCGGCGATACCGGCAGGAGATGATGCTTCATGCAAAGACCCTCACGACGACTGAAACACGATAACTGGCGATGATGCTCACGCGACCTCGGCCTCCATGGCACTGAGGAAGCGCTGCGCCACCGGATTGCGGGGATGGTTGAGCACCTGATCGGCCGGGCCTTCCTCGATGATCGCGCCGCCTGCCAGTAGCACCACGCGGTCAGCGACTTCGCTGGCGAAGCGCAATTGATGCGTGGAGATGATCATGGTCAGCCCGTCTTCCACCGCCAGACGGCGGATGACGTCGAGCACCTCATTGACCAATTCGGGATCGAGCGCCGAGGTCGGCTCATCCAGCAGCAACACGCTCGGATTCGGCGCGATGGCACGGGCGATGGCCACACGCTGCTGCTGTCCACCCGACAGATGACGCGGCAGTGCATCGGCGCGATGGCTGAGGCCGACACGGGCGAGTAGCTCCGACGCCCGGCGATCCGCATCGGCGCGCGAGATTCCATGCACCCAGCGCAGCGGGCCCGCAATATTCTCCTTCGCCGTCAGGTGGCCGAACAGGTTGAACTGCTGAAACACCATGCCGACGCCGACCTCGGCCCGCGCCTGCGCCAGCAGGCGTGGCGGCAGTGCCTTGCCATGCGCGTTGAAGCCGAGTTGGCGGCCGCCAACCTTGATGGTGCCGCCATTCCACAATTCGAGATTGTTGATGCAGCGAAGCAGCGTGCTCTTGCCGGAGCCCGACGGTCCGAGCAGCGCAATCACCTCGCCGATCCGTACAGTGAGATCGACGCCATCGAGCACGACCTGCCTGTCATAACTCTTACGCAAGGCTGCGACATCGACGGCCACATTGTTTCGCGCCAGCGTGTCGGCGCGTTTGCCGCGATCGATCCGCTCGGACGACGCGCGCGGCGGCGGCAATTCGGCGACACCCCCGTCGGGCAGGATGTCAGGCTGCTCGGCGTCGGCCGCCGCCGACGGACCATCGCTCTCCCGAGCCCGAGACCACGGCATCAACCAGTTTCGCCTGATTTGCTTCGACGTGCGATCGAGATCGAACAGCCATTCAAGAAATAGCTGAATGCCGGCGATAGCGGCCGTGAGGACCAGATAGATCAGGCCCGAGGCGAAGAAGATCGAGAAGAAATCGAACGTCGCCGAGGCCATTTGTGTCGAGCGCAGCGTCAGTTCCTGCACGGCGATTACCGAGGCCAGCGACGAATTCTTCAACGCGCTCACGGTCTCATTGCCGAAAGCGGGAATCATGGACCGGATCGCCTGCGGCGCGATGATCCGGCGCATCAGCACGCCGGGCGTCATGCCGAGCGCCTGCCCGGCGAGTTTCTGGCCGCGATCGACGCCGAGCACGCCGGAGCGCAGCATCTCGGCAATGAACGGCGCCTCGTTGCACGCCAGCGCAAGACCGGCCGCGAGAATGGCCGGCAGCTTGATACCGATCTGCGGCAGGGCGTTATAGGCGAACACCATTTGCAGGATCAGCGGCGTGCCGCGGAAGATCACGGTGTAGACCCGAGCAAAGCCGGCCAGCGCCTTGAAGCGGCTGAGCTGCATCCATGCCAGGATCACACCGAGGATCAGACCGCCGAGCAGACCGAGGGCGGTGACCTGCAAGGTCGCCACGATGCCCTCGATCATATACGGCATGGTCAGATAGTGGAGGAACAGCTCCATGGAGCAGTCGTCCTTCTGTAACAGCGACCTTACTTGACCGTGAGCAGGCCGGGCTCCATCAGGTTCTCCGGGTCGAGATTCCACTTCTTCAGCAGCGCGAGCTGGTCGCCAGACTTGTAGATCTCGGTCAGCGCCGCCTTGACGGCATCGCGGAACTTCGGTTTGTCCTTGGGCACGCCGATGCCGACCTGATAGGGGATCGTCACCGCGATCGCCTTTTCCAGCTTGTCCGGATAGGCCTTCACCGCATTGTCGACAGTGTTGACGTCGTTGATATAGGTGTCGGCGCGGCCAGCGAGGATCGCCTGGATGCAGTTGGCATTGTTGTCATAGAGCTGGATGGTCGGCTCCGGCTTGCCGAGCTTCTTACATTCCGGACCGAGTGCCTGAATCAAGGGCACCTCGACATAACCGGTGTTCTCGGCCGCCGCCGCGCCACAGAGCGAGGTGTCGATGCCGGTGATCTTCTTCGGATTGCCTTTGGCGACCAGTACTCCGTCGAATACCTTCGAATAGGTGATGAAGTCGGCCGCCTTGGCGCGCTCTTCGGTGGCATAGATGTCGGAGATCACGATATCGGCCTGCCCGCTCTGCAGCGTAGTCAGCAGCGCAGCGAAGGCCACGGCCTTATAGGTCAGCTTGAAACCGAGGCATTCGCCGATCATCTCACCGAGATCGATATCGAAACCGATATATTTGCTGGGATCCTTCGGATCGATCGATTCATAGCCGGGCGTATGCGGATTGATGGCATTGACGAGCGTCTTGCCTTTCCAGTCCGGATATTTCGCCTGCAACTCGGCACAGGCCGCTGGCGCGGCGGCCTTCGCCGGTCGAGGCACCGATGCCGACCAGCAGCAATGCCCCGAGCGCAGCGACATGCATCAGCCCGTGAAGACGCGGAAAAGACAGCGTGATCATTTGACCCCTCCTTCGACGTTATCGCGGCACAGGCCACGGTTCGAACTTCGAAGAAGCTAGTGGAGGTCGCAGCTGGAAAACTTGTCTGAGGGCGTACAATAAATTGGATCGGCGGATGTCAGACCGCAGGCAATCGACGCCCATTAATTGGGCATCCATGTCTTGTCGGTATTTCGTCAGTCATCATTGCATCGCTCTCTGTTCGCTTTGCGCCGATGACCGACAGCGTCACACGTCACATTTGAGATCAGCGTCCCGCGCCAAACCGATACGGCCTCAGATAGATCGCCGCTACGCCGCCTCGTCGCGGGACTGATACAGCTTGTAGAGCATCCGCTGGCCGATGCGGCGGAACGGCGTGAACGGGTGCGTCGGCAGCGGCGAGGTGAAGATCGGAAGATCCTGGCCCGCGAAACTCTTGCCTGCGATCATCGAAGCCATGCGGCGGCCAGCCTGCGCCGAATAGGACACGCCATTGCCACCATAGCCGAGCGCGTAGAACAGCGTCTGCGTCGGATCGGGCCGGAAGATGCGTGGCATCATGTCGTGGCTGACATCCACCCAGCCCCACCATGAGTAATCGATCTGAATGCCCTTCAGCGCGGGGAATTTGCGATGCAGCCCGTCGATCAGGAGCTGCAGATGCTTCTGGTTGGCGGCATCGGCGCCGGTGATGGCGCTGCGGCTGCCGATCTGCACGCGATTATCCGGCAGGCGCCGATAATAGAAGCGCAGCGTGCGGGTGTCGGTGATGACCTGGGTCGTCTTGAAGCCAGTCGCCTCCAGCTCGGCATCGGTCAGCGGCCGCGTGACGATCGAGTTCGACATGATCGGCATGCAGCGCCCGCGCAGGAACGGCGTCAGGCCGAGCGATGTATAGGCCCCCGTCGCAATGCCGACGGCACGCGCACGCACGGTGCCGCCCGGCGTGCGCAGATGATGCACACCGCCCCGCGTGGTGATTTCCAGCACCGGGCTGCCCGGATGAATCCTGGCACCGAGTTCGCGCGCCATGCGCATGTAGCCGAAGGCCAGCTTGGCGGGATGCACGCCGGTCCCGAGAGGCTCGTGCACCGCCCCGACGCATTCGGCCTCGTTCACATAATCGCGGCGCACCTCGTCGGCCGACAGCACACGTGTCTTGTAGCCGAAGATCTCGTTCTGCACCTTCGACTCGGCCGCGATCTTGTCGAGCATGCGCTGGCGATGGGCGAGATAGAGATGACCGCCACGCTGCGGCTCGCAATCGATATTGCCGGTCTTGATCAGGTCCTCGAAGGTCTCGAAACCATCCTGCACTTCGGCATGCAACCGCAGCGCAACATCGCGTCCCCAGCGCTCGATCCATTGCGAACGCGACAGGCGCCCCGATGCATTCTGCCCCTGCCCGCCATTGCGCGTGCTGCAGCCCCAGGCGACGCGATTGGCTTCCAGTACCACCGCCTTGATGCCGTATTCGCGGGCGAGGAAGATCGCGCAGGCAAGGCCCGTATATCCGGAACCGATGATCGCCACATCGGCATCGACATTGCCGCTGATCGGGCCATCATCCGCTGGCAGCGTGCCGGCCGTTGCGGTCCAGTAAGTCGGCGCATAGTCGCGATTGGTGCCCGGTCCGGGGGAGACCAGCGGATCGTGGTGTTGATCGTAGGGGGCGATCGACATGAATGGCGCTCCTTACGACGCGGCTGCCGCGGTTTCCTTGGCGGGCAGCGGCGGCCGGTCCTTGCGGAACGCGCTCTTGCGCGAGATCTTGTCGCCCGTGAAGGTGAAGAGATCGCAACCCTCGGCTTCGATACGCAGGCCGTTGGCGGCCGTGCCGCGGAAAATCCATTCCGACAGTGCGCGATCACCGAACACGCTATGCGACGTGCAGGTCCAGCTGACATCGGGCATACCGCCCCACACTTTCTCGAAGGCGGACTTCACATCGGCTGTGCCGGTGATGCGGTTGCCATATATCTCGGTGCCGACGGCGGTATCGAACACGATGTCATCGGTCATGCAGGCCATCACGCCATTGGCGTCGTGGCGGTTGAATGCCTCGAACAGCGTGACGAGCAGCTGTTGGCGCGCGGACGACTCGGACATTGCAAAGCTCTCTCGATCGTTTAAGCAAAGCCGGCGCGGCTGGCCGACCATGACGCGACGTTGCCAGTGGCCTCGTTGCGCGATTAGGGCCAGATGCGGCGAACCACCCGGCCAGAGCGCCCCAACAATCTGGACCAAGCATTGGCGCGGTTTGGCCCTGCCCCTCGCGTCGGGGTGCGCCATGGTGGCAGCATGACGGAGCTTTGGACTGACGTGACATGCATGACCTGATGATCGCGATCGGCGATCTTGGCACGGCGCTGACGCCGAAGCTGGTTCTGCTGTCCGTTGCCTCGATCTTCATCGCTGCCGTGCTGCGCGGCTATACCGGCTTCGGCTTCGCCCTCGCGGCTGTGCCATTGCTCAGCCTGTTCATGAATCCCGTCGAGGCCGTGCCGGTGGCGATCGGATTGCAGCTCGCCGGAAGCCTGATGGATTTCCGCAAGGCGTCGCAGACTTGCCACTGGCCCTCGCTGCGCTGGCTGACGCTGGGCGCGGTGATCGGCTCGCCATTGGGCACGTTGATCCTGAGCGGGATCTCGGCTCCTGCAGCCCGATTGGCGATCAGCGCGATCACGCTGTTTGCCGTGTTCGCCCTGCAACGTGGGTTTGCGCTGCCCGAAACGCCACCGCGCCCGCTCACCACCATCACCGGCTTTTTCTCCGGCCTGTTCAATGGCCTCGCCGCCATGCCCGGACCGCCCGTGGTGGCCTATTACATGTCGCTTCCCATGCCGCGCCGGACGGCGCGCGCGTCGCTGATGGTGTTCTTCCTGATGACCTCGATCACCGCGACGGTCAGCTTCGTCAGTGTCGGGATGATGACGATGCACACCGTGGGCCTGTCGCTGCTCGGCCTGCCCGTGATGTGGCTTGGCACCAAAGTCGGCGAACTGGCGTTCCGTCTCGGCAGCGATGCGCTGCACCGACAGACATCGATCGCCAGCCTCGGCGTCATCGCACTTGTCAGCGCCGTGAAGGGCATCGGCGAACTGACCTGAGCCGCCTCACCCCAAGCGCGCGATGATACGGCCGAGGCGTTCGATGCCGGGCTCGATGCGGTCGTTGCGGATCGAAGAGAAGCCGAGCCGAAAACTGTTGGCACGGCTGCCTTTGGTCATCGCGAACACATCGCCGGGCTCGATCACCACGCCTTCGGCCAGCGCCGCCTTGGCGAGTTCGGTTGCATCAAAGCCGGCGGGGCCTGTCACCCAGTAGCTCGTGCTGCCGACGCCGCGCACAAAACTGCAATTGCCGAGATGCCTTGGCAGCAGCTGATCGAGAATACGCGCGCGTTCCAGCAACACGCGCGAGACGCGTTGCAAATGCGAGCGGTAATGACCGAGGCCGATGAACAGTGCCGCCACGCGCTGATTATTGAGCGGCGGATGCCGCAGCATCAGCCGCCGAAGCGCCCGCAGCTCGCGGATCACCGGCGCAGGCGCCGTCACGTAGCCGAGCCGCAGGCCCGGCGCGAGCGCCTTGGACAGGCTGCCGACATAGAGTACGCGATCATAGCGATCGAGGCTCATCAATGGCGGCAGCGCCGGCCCTTCCTGGATCAGCTCGCTCTCGTAGTCGTCCTCGATCAGGACAATGTCGCGCTCCTGCGCTTTGCGCAGCAGTTCCAGCCGCCGCGCCTCGGGCATCACAGCGGTCGTCGGGCATTGATGGCCGGCGGTGACATAAGCAAGATCGCAATTTTCGAAGCTCGTATCCGGCACCATGCCATCGCGATCCACCGCGAGCGGCACGATATTGTCCGTCAGCATGCCAAAAATGTTGCGGGCATCGGGATAG
>NZ_JBIISY010000194.1:0-11077 GCF_044340795.1 Tardiphaga sp. | reverse complement strand
GCGGTCATCGACGCGTAAGCGGGACCATCAGACCAGCGGCGCGGGCGGGTTCTTCGGAACCCGCCCGCTGTCGTTGTGACCGCCCTGAGTCGCGCCTCGTACGCCGGCTGGCCGGTATTTCCGCGTTACGGGTCTTGCGGTGGTTAAAGCGCCAATTGGCTGGTTCCATTGGGCATTTTATCAACCGGCCAAGGTATTTGGCTGGGGGAACCGGGACCTGACAGGCTTCCTTTGCCCGCCGAGGTTACCTATAACCCCCGGCAGAACCGCGCTTTTGCGCCCTGTCGCCTGTCCGGGATCCCCGATGGCCAATTCCGCCGCCAACACCATCTTTGTTCTCAACGGCCCCAACCTCAACCTGCTGGGGATCCGGGAGCCGGAGACCTATGGGCACGCCACCCTCGCCGATGTCGAGGCGCTGTGCGCGAAGGCGGCTGCGCAATATGGCTTCACCGTCGATTGCCGGCAGTCGAATGTCGAGGGCGAACTGGTCAACCACATCCATGAGGCGCGCACCAAGGCGGTGGGCATCATCATCAATGCCGGCGCCTATTCTCACACCTCGATCGCGATCCATGACGCGCTGGTCGGCGTGAAAGTGCCGACGGTCGAAGTCCACATCAGCAACGTCTACACCCGCGAAGATTTTCGCCATCACTCCTTCACGGCCCGCGCCGCCTTTGCCAGCCTGTGCGGCTTCGGCATCGAGGGCTATCGCCTCGCGATCTCCGGTCTCGCCGCCAAGCTCGGCAAGACCCCGCTCACCTGATTCAAACCCACTCCTTCAAGTATCGGATTGCCCATGGCCCGTAAGCCTCCTGCCAAAGCCGCCCCGAAAGCAGTCGCCCCGAAAGTTGCAGCTGCCCCAGCCGCTTCCGCCGACAGCGCCTTCATCCGCGAACTCGCGCAGCTGCTGAACGAGACCAATCTCACCGAGATCGAAGTCGAGCGTTCGGGCCTGCATGTCCGCGTCGCCCGCGAAGTCCATGTGACCACCGCCGCTGCGCCGGTCTACGCGCCTGCACCGGTCGCTGCAGCGCCTGCGCCGGTGGCCGTCTCGGCGGTCGCCGCCGCTCCCGCTGCGCCGTCGGGCCCGGACTACAGCAAGCATCCGGGTGTCGTGCCCTCGCCCATGGTCGGCACCGCCTATGTGGCGCCGGAGCCCGGCAAGCCGCCCTTTGTCAGCGTCGGCACCAAGGTCTCGGCCGGCCAGACCCTGATCATCATCGAAGCGATGAAGACCATGAACCAGATCCCGGCGCCGCGTGCCGGCACCGTGACCCAGATCCTGGTCGAAGACGGCGCGCCCGTCGAATACGGCGAACCGCTCGTCATCATCGAATAACGACTTCACGACCTCAGACGACGGAACGCCATGTTCGAGAAAATCCTGATCGCCAATCGCGGCGAGATCGCACTTCGCATCTTGCGCGCCTGCAAGGAGCTCGGCATCGCGACCGTGGCCGTGCACTCCACCGCCGACGCCGATGCCATGCATGTGCGCCTCGCCGACGAGAGTGTGTGCATCGGCCCTCCGGCGTCGAAGGACAGCTATCTGCATATCCCGTCGCTGCTCGCGGCTGCCGAAATCACCGGCGCCGACGCGGTGCATCCGGGCTATGGCTTCCTGTCGGAGAACGCGCGCTTCGCCGAGATCCTCGCCGACCACAATCTGGCATTCATCGGTCCCAAGGCGGAGCATATCCGCACCATGGGCGACAAGATCGAAGCCAAGAAGACCGCGAAGCGCCTCGGCATCCCCGTGGTGCCGGGCTCGGATGGCGGTGTCGGCCCCGATGACGATGCGATGGCGATCGCCCGCGAGATCGGCTTCCCCGTGCTGGTGAAGGCGGCAGCTGGCGGCGGTGGCCGCGGCATGAAGGTCGCGCAGACCGAAGCCGATCTGGAGATAGCGCTCTCGACCGCCGCGACCGAAGCCAAGGCGGCCTTCGGCGACGCCTCGGTCTATCTCGAAAAATACCTGACCAAACCGCGCCACATCGAAATCCAGGTGCTGGGCGATGGCCGCGGCGGCGCGCTGCATCTCGGCGAGCGTGACTGCTCGCTGCAGCGCCGCCACCAGAAGGTCTGGGAAGAAGGCCCGTCGCCGATCCTCTCCAAGGAAGCGCGCGACAAGATCGGCGGCATTTGCGCCAAGGCGATGCAGGAGATGAAATATCTCGGCGTCGGCACCATCGAATTCCTCTATGAGGACGGCGAGTTCTATTTCATCGAAATGAACACCCGCATCCAGGTGGAGCATCCCGTCACCGAGATGATCACCGATATCGACCTCGTGCTGGAGCAGATCCGCATCGCCGCCGGCGGTGACCTGCCCTGTACCCAGGACGAGGTGAACATCATCGGCCACGCCATCGAGTGCCGCATCAATGCGGAGAATCCGGAGACCTTCCGGCCCTCGCCCGGCACGATCACCCAGTATCACCCGCCGGGCGGCCTCGGCGTCCGCATCGATAGCGCCGTCTATCAGGGCTACCGCATCCCGCCATATTACGACTCGCTGGTGGGCAAGCTGATTGTGCACGGCAAGAACCGGCCGGAATGCCTGATGCGGCTGCGCCGCGCGCTGGACGAGATCGTGGTGGACGGCGTCGAGACCACCCTGCCGTTGTTCCGGAAGCTTGCCCGTGAGCAGGACATGATCGAGGGCGATTACCACATTCACTGGCTCGAGCAGTATCTGGCCGGCAAAGCCGCCAAATAACGGGCTATGAGAATCTTCGAACGCCGATGGAACCAATTCGTATGTTCGGCGTTTGTGGGGTACCGGGAACTCCCGGTTCCCCGGGGGATGTGTTGAAATTCCTGCAAAAACTGTTGCGAGCCCGCTGTGACTGCTGACGCGGCTCGCAAACGCGCATTTTGGCAAATCGCCTTGCTTTCGGCCGGGCTGCTGGTGCTCGTCGCCATCAGCGCCGCGTCCGTGATCCTGGTCAATCGCGCCCGTGATGATTCCCGCTGGGTCACCCATACGGTCGAGGTCCAGAACCAGATTTCCAACCTGCTGCTGGAAATCCGCCGCACCGAAAGCGCGACACGCGCCTATCTCCTGTCGGCAGGCCCGCAATTCCTCACCGAATACGAGGCCTCTTCCGCGGCCATCATGCCGGCAGTGGACAGGCTGGTGAAGCTGGCCAACGACAATCCGGCCCAGATCGCCAACACCGCCAAGCTGCGCGCTGCAGTTGAACAGCGCCTCGCCGAATTCGGCCGCGGCATCGATCGCATCAAGAACAACGAAGTCCAGACCAGCATCGAGATCCTGCGCCGCGGCGGTGCCAATGAAGCCGTGCAGGCCATTGCCGACATCACCCGCGCCATGCGGGCCGAGGAAGGCCGCCTGTTCGTCGAACGCACCAAAACCGCGGACGAGAGCCAGCAATGGGCCTCCCTCATCACGATCGCCGGTTCGGCCCTCGTCGTGCTGTTCGCCGCCGCATCGGTTTTCCTGGTGCGGCAGTCGTCGAATGCCCGCGACGAGGCCGAAGCCAAGCTGCGCGACAGCAACCTCAACCTCGAAACCACCGTGCAGGAGCGTACCGCGGACCTGCGCGAGGCCAATGAGGAAATCCAGCGCTTCGCCTATATCGTGAGCCACGACCTGCGCTCGCCACTGGTGAACATCATGGGCTTCACCAGCGAGCTCGAAGAATTGCGCGGCGACATCTTCCGCCGCATTGCCACGCTGGCCAATGAAGAACCGGTCGTCCCCGACACCGACGGCAACCTGCCCGAGCCGGCACTTCCCGCCGAGGACAAGCAGCTGTCATCCGACTTCAGCGAGGCGCTCGGCTTCATCAAGTCGTCGATCGGCAAGATGGACCGGCTGATCAGCGCCATCCTCAACCTGACCCGCGAGGGCCGGCGCGAATTCAAGCCGGTCAAAATTGATACACGCGAGCTGATCGAGAACATCGCCTCCACGGTGGCGCATCAGGCGTCCGAGACAGAAACCTCGATCCATGTGGAGCCGCTGCCCGACATCGTCAGCGACCGCCTGGCAATGGAACAGATCTTCGGCAACCTGATCGACAATGCGCTGAAATATCTGAAAACCGGCGTCCCCGGCGATATCCGGATCAAGGGCCGCACCAAGATGGGCTTTGCCATTTTCGAGGTGATCGACAATGGCCGCGGCATCGATCCCAAGGATCATCAGCGGATATTTGATCTTTTCCGCCGGGCGGGTACACAGGACAGGCCCGGCCAAGGTATTGGATTGGCGCATGTGCGCGCCCTTGTGCGCCGGCTGGGCGGCACCATGTCGGTGTCGTCAGAACTCGGCAATGGCAGCACTTTCACCGTCACTTTGCCCGCCAGATGGACGGGCAAGAGCAGGAACGAAGCATCATGAGCAGTCCCGTCACCATCATCATGATCGAGGACGACGAGGGTCATGCCCGTCTGATTGAGCGCAATATCCGGCGCTCAGGTGTCAACAATGAGATCAAGCCGTTCACCAACGGTACAGAGGCCCTCGCCTATCTGTTCGGGCCGGATGGCAAGGGCACAACCCACAAGGGTGACGCCCTGCTGATCCTGCTCGATCTCAATCTGCCCGATATGACCGGCATCGATATCCTGCGCCGGGTCAAAGAGAACGAATATCTCAAATATGCGCCGGTCGTGGTCCTGACCACCACCGACGACGCGCAGGAAATCAAGCGCTGCTACGAGCTGGGATGTAACGTCTACATCACCAAGCCGGTGAACTACGAAAACTTCGCCAACGCGATCCGCCAGCTCGGTCTGTTTTTCTCTGTGATCCAGGTACCGCAAGCCGCTCCATGACCACGACTGCCACGCCCACGCTGCTGTATATCGACGACGACGCGGGTCTCGCGCGGCTGGTGGAGCGTGGCCTGAAGCGACAGGGTTATCTGGTCGAACATTGCGACAATGGCGAAGCCGGCATTGCGCGTATCAAGGCGGGCGGTGTCGATGTCATCGCACTGGATCAGTATATGCCGGGCCTCGACGGGCTCGAAGTGCTGGACCTGATCCAGAACCTGCCCTCGCCGCCGCCGGTCGTGTTCGTGACGGCATCGCAGGACAGCAAGATCGCCGTCACTGCGCTGAAGGCCGGTGCAGCCGACTATCTCGTCAAGGACACGTCGGGCGATTTCATCCCGCTGCTGACCGTGGCCTGCGACACGGCGATCCGGCAGGCCAAGATCATGAAGGCGCGCGACGACGCCGAGGCCGAAGTCCATGCCTCGCGCGACCGCTATGCGGCGCTTGCTGCCGAGCGCGAAGTGCTGCTGCGCGAGGTTAATCATCGCGTCGGCAATTCGCTGCAGATCATCGCCTCGCTGCTGCATCTGCAGGCGAGTTCTGCACGCGAGGACGATGTGAAGGTCGCGCTCACCAATGCGATGGGCCGCGTTGCTGCCGTCGCCCAGGTGCATCGTCGCCTCTACACCTCGCACGACCTCAACAGCGTGCTGCTGAACCAGTATCTCGAAGCCCTGCTCGAAGACCTGCGCCGCTCTGCCGAGGGCAATCGCATGTCACGGCTGACGCTGAAGGCCGAGTTGATCGAGATCGACCCGGATCGCGCGGTGGCGATCGGCATCATCGTCAACGAACTGGTGATGAATGCCGTCAAATACGCCTATCCCGACGGCGCCGGGCCGATCCATGTGGTGCTGAACGGTTCGGGCGACGATCTCGAATTGTCCGTCACCGATGACGGCGTCGGCCTCAACGTGAAGGCCGATCCGCGCTCCACCGGCATGGGCCAGCGCATTGTCAGCGCCATGGCCAACAAGCTCGACGCCACCGTCGAGCGCGATCCCGACCACACCGGCACCCGCGTCATCCTGCGCTTCAGCGCGGTGGCGAAGACGGCGCCGAAACTGGCGGTGAACGCGGCCAAGTAACTGCTAGGCCGCCTCGTCCATCCCGCGTTTCCTGACACGATCCAGCACCGCACGCCCCTGCGTGATCAACCGCGCGCCGCGCTGGTCGAGCGTATGGATCCACAGCCAGTTCAGGGCGACGGCGAGCCGGTTGCGCAGGCCGATCAGGAAATAGATGTGGGCGATGCCCCAGATCCACCACGCCAGCGCGCCGCGCAGCCTGAAACGGCCAAAATCGATCACTGCGAGATGCTTGCCGATCTGCGCAAGGCTGCCGTCGTGCCGATAGCGGAACGGCGCGGGTGTCTCGCCGCGCAGGCGTTGCTTGATGGCATTGGCGACGTAGCGCCCTTCCTGCTTCGCGGCCGGTGCGATACCTGGGACCGGCGAGCCATCGGGCGCCGCAATGTTCACGGTGTCGCCGACGGCGAAGATGTCGGGATGACCGGGCACCGTGAGATCGGGATTGACCTGCAAGCGGCCGGCACGATCGGCGGCGACGCCGAGCCATTCCGCTGCGGGTGACGCACGTACGCCGGCGGCCCAGATGATCGTCCGTGCCGGCAAGCGGGTGTCGCCATAGACCACGCCCTCGGCGCTGCATTCGGAGACGGCACGCCCGAGCGCCACTTCGACACCGAGCTTTTCCAGCGAGCGCTGCGCATAGGCGGACAGGTCTTCCGGGAAATTTGAGAGCACGCGTGATCCGGCTTCGACCAGCACCACGCGCGCCTTGCGGGTGTCGATGTTGCGGAAGTCATCCGGCAAGGTCGAACGCGCCATTTCGGCGATGGTGCCGGCAAGCTCCACCCCGGTCGGGCCGGCGCCGATCACGACGAAATTCAGCAGTGCCGCACGCTCGCCTGCATCGCTGGTGGCCTCGGCACGCTCGAAGGCCGTGAGGATGCGGCGGCGAATGGTGGTGGCGTCTTCGAGCGTCTTGAGGCCGGGCGCAAACGGCTCCCATTCGTCATGGCCGAAATAGGCATGGCCGGCGCCGGTGGCGAGCACCAGCGTATCGTAAGGCAGCGCCTGCCCGTCATCGAGTTGCACACGCTTCGCGACGGGGTCCACACCGATCACCGTACCGAGCAACGTGGTGACGTCCTTGCGCCCGCGCAGCAGATAGCGGATCGGCCAGGCAATCTCGGAGGTGGCCAGCGAGGCTGTCGCGACCTGATACAGCAGAGGCTGGAACAGATGATGGTTGCGGCGATCCACCAGCGTGATGCGGGCATTGACGCCGCGCAGCCGATATACGGTCTCGAGGCCGCCAAATCCGGCGCCGACAACGACGATGCGATGATCCGTCATGATGCAGGTCTCCCATCCGTTCCCGCAGGTTAGGCCGGATGCCGCGACAAGCAAGACGGTCGCGCCTATCGCCCTATTCTGTTAGCCTATCGATATGAGCTCACGCGACTCCGCCTCATCCGACGTCACGCCCGAACTGCTGCTGCGCGCTTACGCCTGCGGCATCTTCCCGATGTCGGAAAGCGCTGATGATCCCGGCCTTTTCTGGGTCGAGCCGGAAATCCGCGGCGTCATCCCGCTCGATGGCTTTCGCATCAGTTCGCGTCTCGCGCGCACGGTACGGTCCGATCAGTTCTCCGTGAGCGTCGATCGCGCCTTCAAGCGCGTGATGTCGGAATGCGCGGCGCCAAAGCCCGATCGTGAGGACACCTGGATCAACAAGCGCATCCGCGATCTCTACGGCGCGCTCCATGAGATGGGGCATGCGCACAGTGTCGAGGTGTGGGAAAACGATGATCTGGTCGGCGGCCTGTATGGCGTGTCGCTCGGCCGCGCGTTTTTCGGCGAGAGCATGTTCCATCATGCGCGTGATGCCTCCAAGGTCGCGCTGGTGCATCTGGTGGCGCGGCTCATCGCCGGCGGCTACGGCCTGCTCGATACGCAATATGTGACGGATCACCTGCGCAGTTTTGGCGCGATCGAAGTGCCGCGCGATCGCTATCGGCTCCTGCTCGATGCTGCGCTGGATGACGTCGCGGATTTCGAGGCGCTGCCCCTCGTTACATCAGGCGCAGATGTCCTGGAGATCATCAGCGGCCGCGATGCAGCAACGCCCTCGCTGCGGGTCTGATATTCGCTGCTGCGCCTGTCACCACGTCCGATCTGCGCGCACACTCCCGGCCAACAAAAACAAAACGGGAGAACGTCATGCGACGTGGCCGCGCGCTTTGCGCCTTCACTCTGCTTGCAGCCCTCATTCCCCTTGCTTCTGCGCATGCCTCCGACGGCAGCATCAAGATCGGCAATACCGCGCCATATAGCGGTCCCGCTTCCGCCTATGGCACCATCGGACGCGCCGAGGCCGCCTATTTCCAGATGCTGAACGACAAAGGCGGCATCAATGGCCGCAAGGTCGATTTCATCACCCTGGACGATGGCTATGCACCGGCAAAGACGGTCGAACAGACACGACGTCTCGTCGAGCAGGACGAGGTGCTTGCATTGTTCTCTTCAGTCGGCACCGCGCCGAACATCGCCGTACAGAAATATCTCAACATCAAGAAGGTGCCGCAGCTCTTCGTCTCATCCGGTGCGACGCGCTGGAACGATCCCGAACACTTTCCGTGGACCGTGGGCTTCAACCCGACCTATGAGCAGGAAGGCCGCATCTACGCGCAATACATCCTGAACACCAAGCCGGACGCCAGGATCGCGATCATCATTCCCAATGAGGATGCGGGGAAGGATTATCTGAAGGGCTTCAAGGATGGTCTCGGTGAGCATGTAAACCAGCTCGTCTCGCAGACCACCTACCTCACCACCGATCCGACCATCGACTCGCAGATGGTGCTGATGCGCGACAGCGGCGCCGACGTCTTCTTCGCGGAAGCGACGCCGAAATTCGCCGCGCAGGCCATCAAGAAAGCCGCGAGCATGGGCTGGAAGCCGCTGATCATCCTGCCGTCGGTCTCGAACTCGTTCGGCGCCGTGCTGGAGCCTGCGGGGCTGGAGAACTCGACCGGCGTGGTCACCGGGCTCTATCTGAAAGATCCCAACGATCCCCGCTGGAAAGACGATCCCGGCATGAAGGACTGGCACGCCTGGATGAAGAAATATCAGCCGGATGCGTCGACCGGCGATCTCTTCAACGTGCAGGGCTATACGGTGGCGCAGGTGATGGAGAAGGTGATCGCCGCCTGCAAGGACACGGTGACGCGCGACTGCATCATCCAGCAGGCCACCTCACTCGATCATCTCGACCTGCCGATGCTGCTGCCGGGCATCAATGTGCACACCGACAAGAGCAATGTCATCGCCATCCGGCAGATGCAGATGGCACGGTTCGACGGCAAGTCCTGGGTGCTGATGGGCGACGTGCTCGGCGACAAGTAGCCGTCGAGCAGTCTCTTACTGCCTGAACGCCGGGAAGCCCGGCGGCGGCTGCAACTGCTGTTGCGGCTGCGGGCGGGGTGCCTGCTGCCTCGGCGGCGGCTGGCGCTTCTGCGCCGCGGCGGGCGCCGGACGGGTGTCCTGCTGCTGGTTCGCGACCACTTCGGGCTGCTTACAGTCGGTCAGCCAGATATCGTAGATCGGATGCTCGACGCCGTGCAGGCCGGGGCTGGCCGCGAACATCCAGCCGGAGAAGATGCGCTTTACCTCGCCCTGCAGGGTGATCTCGTCCACTTCGACGAAGGCGTCGGTATTGGCGGCCTCGGTGGCCGGACGCGTGTAGCAGGCGTCCGTCTTCACGCGCAGCGCGCCGAACTGCACGGTCTCACCGATATCGGAATCGAAATTGATGATGCGGCCGGTGATCTTGTCGAGGCCGGAGAACGTCGCCTTCTTGTTGGCGATCTTCTGCGTCGGCGGCTCGATCACCACCTCGTCGCCCGGCTGCAGCGTGGCAGCCGGTGGCGGGGCGTTTTTCGGCGCCTGCTTGGCGTTCGGGTTGGGCGCGCCCGGTGGCGGCGCATTGGCGACGCCCGGCTGCTGCGGCGGTTGGCCCGGTGCCGGCTGCGGCTGCGGACCGTTCTGCGGAATGGTGGTGGTGTTGCTGCCCGGCGGCGGGGCCAGCGGCTGCGACTGTACGGCACCGGGCGGCGGAGCGCCCATGCCCGGGGCCGGACGTGCCGGCAGCAGGCGGCCCTGCGGCAGCTCGGGCACGTCCTCGTCGTCTTCCATCTGCGGTGGCGGCAGCTGCTGTTGCTGGCCACGCGGCACACTGCCCGGCGGGCGCGGCGGCGGATCGCCGAACAACGGGCCGAATTGCGCCTGCACCGGAGCGGTGGACAGCGATGTCGCAGCCAGAAGGGCCGCAAATCCGGCGATAGTGAGGGTTCGGAACATGCAGCGGCGCTCAACCGAGAATCAGGCTCGCGACATTGTAGGGGAATGGCCGCGCAATCGCCTCCGGTTAACACGCCGATAACGGCAGAGACAAGGCGCGTTCCAGAATTATCAAAAGCCCTCAACGGCTTGGCTGTTCTGCCGTGAGATCGGACCGTGAACGCGAGACTATTAATTTTGTCTCACGTGAGACTTTTGTTCGCGGCCCGTGCTTTTTGCAGGCATGGGCGGCTTCCCCACATATGACCTGATCCCGATGATCGAAGACGGTGTGGCGCCGTATTTTTTCGTCGAGATCTCCGACGACGACAACCGGCACGGCATCATCGTGGCGCGATTTCGCCGCTTCGCGCATGCGCTGGAATATTACAACTTGCTCGTGAAGACGGTGCCGCCGCCGCAGATGCGGGTGGTGATGCGGCATCAGGCTCATGTCTACAGAAATTATATCCCGACGCGCCTCGACAACAGCTTCGACCGATCGCGGGAGCGACGGCAGTGACGCCGTTTTTTTTAGCGCTAGAGTTGCCTTGCCAGAATCGCTCTCCTCGTGAACCTATCGAGGCGGGGGACGCATGGACAAATCTGCATACGAACGCTTCGCAAGCCAGGTCGAACGCGCCGCGTCGGCGCTAGACCATTTGAGGGCGGCAAACACAATCCACGAGCTAGCTGCGCGGTGGTCTGACTTTCTCGTGCATCATCATCGCTGTTTCACGCAGCTCAGTATTGCCAGCAAGGCCGGACCAGAAAAGGGGTGGTCCGATCAGGTCAAGAACTTTAGGTCCACCGATGAATTGTTGAAGTACGTTCTTCACGCGCGGAATGCTGACGAGCATGGTGTGGCGCCAATTACGGCTGAAAAAAGCGGAAGG
>NZ_JBIISY010000425.1:0-2922 GCF_044340795.1 Tardiphaga sp. | reverse complement strand
CCTCACCTGGGGAGCGCTGATGTCATCAGCCAGCGCGGCCACCTTCGTCTATGTCGGCAATGCCGACAGCCAGGATATCAGCGTTCTCGAATTGAAGCCGAATGGCGACCTGTCCGCCGTCGAGACGGTGAAAGTGCCGGGGCCTGCCAAGCCGGGCGGTTCGCTGCCACTGGCCATCAGCCCCGAAAAACATCGGCTCTATGCGGCCCTGCGCAATGAGCCCTATACGGCCGTCACCTTCGATATCGATGCGAAGACCGGTAGGCTGAAGCTGGTGGGGCCGGGACCACTGGCCGATTCCATGGCCTATATCGCCGTCGATCGCACCGGCCGCTTCCTGCTCGGCGCCAGCTATGGCGGCAACAAGGTGACGGTGAACGCGATCGGTCCCAACGGCGTGATCGTAGCGGCGCAGCAGACGGTGGACACCTTGCCCAATGCACACGCCATCATCGTCGATCCCACCAATCGCTACGTGCTGCATACGAGCCTGGGTGGTGACGTCGTCTACCAGCAGAAATTCGATGCCAAGGCCGGCAAGCTCACCCCCAACGAGCCGCCGACCGTGAGCGTCAAGGCCAAGGGCGGCCCACGCCATCTGGTGTTCTCGCCGGACAGGAAGTTCGTCTATCTGCTCAACGAACTCGATGCCGCGATCTATGTGTTTCCGTGGGACGCGAACACTGGCACGTTAAAGAAGGAAGCCCAGGTCGCCAGTGCCTTGCCGAAGGGGTTTGAGGGCAAGCCATGGGCGGCAGATATTCATCTGACGCCGGATGGCAAGTATCTCTATGCATCGGAGCGCACCAGCAGCACGCTGGCCGCGTTTCGCGTCGATCCGAAGACCGGGGCGCTCGGCGCGATCGGCTCCTATGCGACGGCGAAACAGCCGCGTGGTTTCGCCATCGATCCTGCCGGCCGCTATCTGCTCGCCGTCGGGCAAGTCTCGAACAGCATGATCAGCTACGCCATCGACAAGAAGACGGGCGAGCTGAAACGGCTGAGCGAGACGCCGATGGGGAAGAACCCGAACTGGGTGGAGATCGTGAGCCTGCCGTAAACTCCATCGTCGTCCCGGCGAACGCAGGGACCCATACACGCTGGAGAATTGGCTGGGCTTTGTCGTTGCAGCTCTGCGCGCCGCCGTAACGACGGAGGTTATGGGTCCCGGCGTTCGCCGGGACGACAGGGGAGCTAGTCCCGTTTCCCCACATTCGCGATCCGCTCCGGCACCCCAAACTCCTTTCGGCACACATCCGCCAGCACGGCAATGCCCTCGCGGATCTCCTGATGTGTCGGGCTCGCAAAGCAGATCCGGATGTGGCTGTGCGCATAAGCCTTGTCCACCGACCATTCCGGCCCCGGATTGATCGAAACGCCCGCCTTCAGCGCCGCTTGGTAGAGCTGCATCGCGTCCACATTCGCAGGCAGCTTCACCCACAGGAAAATCCCGCCTTTCGGCTCCTCGAATTCCGCCGCCGTGCCGAATTGCTCGTTCAGCGCATCCATCAGCGTGTCGAGCTTGGCGCGCAGCCCGCGCGTCGCCTTCGGCACATGCGCGGCGAAATGCTGGACGCTATATTCCGCCAGCACCATCTGCTCCAACGCGCCCGACCCCGCATCGGTCTTCAGCGCCAGCATGCGCGACATGATCTCCCAGGGCGCCACGATGTAACCGACGCGCAAGGCAGGGGCGACTGACTTCGAGAACGAGCCGATATGGATCACGCTGCCGCTCGTATCCAGCGCATGGATCGCGGGCGGGCGCTGGTGGTCCCAGATCAGGTCGGCATAGCAGTCGTCCTCGAACACCGGCACGCCGTATTCGGCGGCCAGCTTCAGCAGTTCGCGGCGATGGCCCTCGGGCATGATGGTGGCGGTCGGGTTCTGCACCGTCGGGATGGTGTAGATATATTTCGGCCGGATGCCCTTGGCCTTGAGTTCTGCCAGCGCCTTGGCCAGCGCGTCCATCCGCATGCCGTCGCCATCGAGCGGGATGCCGACGATATTGACGCCCATCCGGGTCAGCCTGTTGATCGAGCCCTGATAGCAATCGCGTTCGATGATCACGGTGTCGCCGCGCGCGAGCAGCGCCTGGTTCACCAGGTCGAGCGCCTGCAGCGAGCCCGACACCATCAGGACGTCATCGGCAGTACACGTGATCCCGGCATCGCGCTTGAGCTTGTCGGCGATGAAGTTACGCAAGGGCAGGTAGCCCTGCGGCCCGCTCGCCAGCCCATAGGTCGCCAGCGTATGCCCCTCGCGGGTGAGCACCGCATCGGCGGCCGCCTTCAGGTCGGCCACCGGCACCTGCTCGGCATCATTGTTGCCGCCGACAAAACTGTATTTGGCGAGACCCGTCCATCTGGCCGCCGCGGCCGGCAGGCCCGCAGGCAGCAAAGGTGCGTAATCGAACTTGGCTGATGTCATGGACGTGGTCTCCCTCAGTGTTTTGTTGTGTGACAGCCCGCCTCGTTGGACGAACCGTTCGCTCAGGTTGAAATTGCCGGATTTAACCCTTTGCCCTTGCGCGCCGCACCATTACAGTGCCGCCGAAAGTCTAGTATTGGCAGGGGCATGCACGACCTTATCCGCGATATCACCCTATGTATCCTGTTTGCATGGGCCATCGGGCTGGCGGCGCATTTCTTCCGGCAACCGCTGATTCTTGCTTATCTGGTCGCCGGCTTCATCATCGGACCTTACGGGGTGAAGCTGGTCAAGTCGGACGAGTCGGTCGCCACCATCTCCGAACTCGGCCTGATCTTCATGCTGTTCATGATTGGTCTCGAGATCGATCTGAAGAAGATCATCCGCGCCGGCAAGGTCATCCTCATTGCGGCGGGCACGCAGCTCACGGTCGGCTGCGCGATCGGCGCCGCCTTCTTCATGGCGCTCGGCCTGAAGCTCGGCGGCGGCGGC
>NZ_JBIISY010000423.1:0-2948 GCF_044340795.1 Tardiphaga sp. | reverse complement strand
CTTCAAAGCCCTTGTAGGTGAAGCCGTTCTTGGTCGTGAGATTGATGGCGCCGCCGAGCGCGTTGAGACCGAAGATCGGATTGTTGGTGAAGATGTCGGCGCGCTGGATCGCGTTGGTCGGGATCAGGTCCCAGTTCACGGTGTCGCCGAAGGATTCGTTGAGCCGAATGCCGTTCATGTAGACGGCGATGCCCTGTGGCGTGCCTTGCAGCGGCGAGGCCGCGAAGCCGCGATACCGGACCTCCTGTTGTGCACCATTGCCATTGGGGTCGGAGAGCGAGATGCCTGGCACGCGCTGGAACAACGTATCCGTGATGTTCTGCGAATAGCTGCGCTGGAAATCTTCGGCGGTCACCGTCGAGGTCATCGACGGGATCTTGTCCTTGTCGATGCCGGGCCCCTGCACGGGGGTGTTGGCGATGACGACGATTTCCTGCAACCGCTCCTGGGCTTCGGCTGGCGAGAGCATCGCGCCTAGGCCGGCGGAGGACAACGTCAACGCCACGAACGCATTCCGCATTCCCATCACGCATCCCCCGACAACTGCACTTGCCGTGCTTGGGCGAAAGATTGCGGGCGGCGGTAATTCTGCGCAAACGGAAAGGCTGCCGAAACGTCGGGAGACTTTGATGCAGCGATCGGGAAAATTCCCGATTGCTGTCGGGACGTGCGAGGGGCAAGGCGGCGCAAGTTGTCCACGGTACCAACAGGTCCGTCAGATTTCGCGCCCTAACCCTCAAACCGCGCTTGACAGTTCGCTACGGTTCACACCAAATGTAGGCGTCACGGTCCGCCATGTCGCAAGATTTGGTGGCTAAGAGGGAAGTCGGTGAGAGTTGCGCGTAACTGCGCTCGATTCCGGCACTGCCCCCGCAACTGTAAGCAGAGAGTTTGTTTCGATTGACGTCACTGGGGCTTCACCGCTCCGGGAAGGCGGAAACAAGCGCTTGAATCTGCGAGTCAGGAGACCTGCCGCGACACCAGAAACGTCCATGGGCGGGGTGTCCCAGCGGTCGCTTGCAGGCTTTGCCGCGCGTCCGCCCGGCATGATGCAATCGTCCTTTCGGCCCCAGCCCCCTTCAGCTCGATGCATCTCACGGGGTCCTGCCGATGCCTTCCACGTCCCACGCTCTCTCCAACGGCCATGACACGGCCGTGCTTGCCCATCAGCCGCCCGAAACGAACGTCGTGCCTGCGCACGCGCCCTCCATGCAGGTGATCCGCCGCAATGGCACCGTGTCGCCGTTCGACGCCGGCAAGATCTCGGTGGCCATGACCAAGGCGTTTCTCGCTGTCGAGGGCAACACGGCAGCAGCATCGCGCCGTGTCCATGAATCGGTCGAGCAACTGACCGGCGAGGTTTTCGCCGCACTGACGCGCCGGATCGGCGAGGGCCGGACTTTCCATATCGAGGATGTGCAGGATCAGGTCGAACTGGCGCTGATGCGCAGCGAACACCACAAGGTCGCGCGCGCCTACGTGCTGTATCGCGAGGAGCGCGCCCGCCGCCGCGCCGAGGAGGCCGCTGCGAAGCCGGCTGCCGTTCCGGCTGTGCCCGCGCTTCATGTCGCGCTCTCTAATGGCACGCGTGTCCCGCTCGATGCCGCACGTCTGGCACTGATCGTCGATGAAGCCTGCGCCGGCCTCGATGGCGTCGACGCCGCGCCGGTGCTCGAAGAGACGAAGCGCAATCTCTATGACGGCATCACGCTGGATGAACTGGCGCTGGCCGGCATCATGGCGGCCCGCACGCTGGTGGAGCAGGAGCCGAACTACACCTATGTCAGCGCCCGTCTGCTGCTCGATAAGCTGCGCACCGAGGTGCTGACTTATGTCCATGGCGTCCCGAGCTCGGCTTCCCAGGCCGATATGGCGACCCGCTATGCGGAGTATTTCGGCGCTTATGTGAAGGTCGGCATCGAAGCCGAACTGCTCGATCCAGAACTGTCGCGCTTCGACCTCAAGAAGATCGCAGCCGCGCTGAAGCCCGAGCGCGATCTCCAGTTTCAGTTCCTGGGCCTGCAGACCCTGTATGACCGCTATTTCCTGCATGTGCAGGGCAACCGCATCGAGCTGCCGCAGGCCTTCTTCATGCGCGTCGCCATGGGTCTGGCGCTGCGCGAGATCGACCGCGAATCCCGTGCCATCGAATTCTACAATCTGCTGTCGTCGTTCGACTTCATGGCGTCGACGCCGACCTTGTTCAATGCCGGTACACAGCGGCCGCAGCTGTCGTCCTGCTTCCTCACCACGGTGGCCGATGATCTCGACGGCATCTTCAAGTCGGTGAAGGACAATGCCCTGCTGGCAAAATATTCCGGCGGTCTCGGCAATGACTGGACCCGCGTGCGCGGCCTCGGCGCGCATATCAAGGGCACCAATGGCGAGAGCCAGGGCGTGGTGCCGTTCCTCAAGGTCGCCAATGACACCGCCATCGCCGTTAATCAGGGCGGCAAGCGCAAGGGCGCGGTCTGCGCCTATCTCGAAACCTGGCATGTCGACATCGAGGAATTCCTCGATCTGCGCAAGAACACCGGCGATGATCGCCGCCGCACCCATGACATGAACACGGCCAATTGGGTTCCGGACCTGTTCATGCAGCGCGTCGAAGCCGACGGCGAATGGACGCTGTTCTCGCCTGACGAAACACCGGACCTGCACGACCTCTATGGCAAACCCTTTGCCGAGCGTTACGCCGCCTATGAAGCCAAGGCGGCCCGCGGCGAGATGCGCGTGTACAAGACCGTGCGCGCCACCGATCTGTGGCGCCGCATGCTGACCATGGTCTTCGAGACCGGTCATCCGTGGATCACCTTCAAGGACCCCTGCAACCTGCGCTCACCGCAGCAGCATTCCGGTGTGATTCACTCGTCGAATCTCTGCACCGAGATCACGCTGAACACGTCGGATGACGAGGTCGCCGTCTGCAATCTCGGTTCGGTCAACCT
>NZ_JBIISY010000014.1:0-51697 GCF_044340795.1 Tardiphaga sp. | reverse complement strand
CCTTTATGGCGCCTTCGGCGACAAGCGCGCGCTCTACATCAAGAGCTATCAGCGCTATCGCGATGACTACACCGCCAAGGTACTCGCGCTGTTCAAGGCCGATATCGATATCCGCGAACGCCTGCGTCGCTTCTATGCCGCCGCGCTCGACATCTACACGACGGGTGACGTCGATCCGCGTGGCTGTTTCGCGGTCATGACGGTGGCGTCCGATGCCATCGCCGATCCGGAAATCCGCAGCTTGATGGTCGAAGGCTTCAAGGAACTCGACGATGCCTTCGCGTGGTGCTTCCGCACCGCGATGGCGCGGGGTGAGTTACCCGAGACGACCAATGTCGATGTGCTGGCAAAGATGGCATCCGCCCTGCTGAATCTGTCGTCGATCCGAGCTCGCGCGGGCGTATCGCGCGCCGAGATCGATGCCATCGTGGATGGCGCCATCGAGCAACTCTGTCGCGCCTGATGCGGGAACCCGCCTGCGCGCCAGACCACAATAATTTCAGCTAACCTGTCGGCATCGCCGCGCGCTGCCCGTCTTTCAATCAAGGAGCACCCATGCTGTACGCCATTCTCTGCTACCACGATGAGGCCGTTGTCGGCGGCTGGTCCAAGGACGAAGACGACAACGTCATGGCGAAGCTCGCCGTCGTGCATGGCAAGCTGGCCCAGCAGGGCCGGCTCGGCCCGGTGGCGCGGCTGCTGCCGACCACGGCGGCCACCACGCTGCGGAAGGACGATCCGCCGGTGGTGCTGGACGGCCCGTTTGCCGAGACCAAGGAGCAGCTGCTCGGCTTCTATGTCGTTGAGGCCGAAAACCTCGATGGTGCGCTGGAGATCGCGCAGGAACTCGGCCGCGCGAATCCCGGCGGTGCCTATGAGATCCGTCCGATTGGCGTCTTTCACGGGACATTTGCGCCATGACCGATGTTGCCTGGATCGATGCAGCCCTGACCTCGGCCCGTCCCCAGGCGCTCGGCGCGCTGCTGCGCTATTTTCGCGATCTCGACACCGCGGAGGAGGCGTTCCAGAACGCCTGCATCCGCGCGCTGAAGACTTGGCCGCAGAACGGCCCGCCGCGCGATGCCGCGGCGTGGCTGATCATGGTCGGTCGCAACACCGCCATCGACGATCTCCGCCGCGGCAAGCGCCAGCAGCCACTGCCCGATGACGATCACGCGATTTCCGATCTCGACGACGCCGAAAGCGAACTCGCCGACCGGCTCGATGGCTCGCATTATCGCGACGACATTCTGCGGCTGCTGTTCATCTGCTGCCATCCGCAACTGCCGGCCACGCAGCAGATCGCCCTGGCGCTCCGCATCGTGTCCGGCTTGACAGTGAAGCAGATCGCGCGCGCGTTCCTCGTCAGCCAGGCGGCGATGGAGCAGCGCATCACCCGCGCCAAATCTGCCATCGCAAAAAACAAGGTGCCATTTGAAGCGCCCGGCGCGCCGGAGCGTAGCGAACGGCTGGCCGCGGTGGCTGCCATGCTCTATCTCGTTTTCAACGAAGGCTATTCGGCCGGTGGCGACAGCGCCGATCTGCGCGCGCCGCTCTGCGAGGAAGCCATCCGCCTTGCGCGGCTGCTGCTCAAGCTGTTTCCCGCCGAGCCCGAGATCATGGGTCTCGCGGCACTGATGCTGCTGCAATATGCGCGCTCGAGCGCGCGTTTCGATGCCAATGGCGACGTCATCCTGCTGGAAGATCAGGATCGCGCGCAATGGAATGGCAAGATGATTGCCGAAGGCCTGGCACTGATCGACAAGGCCATGCGCCATCGCCGCACCGGCGCCTATCAGATCCAGGCGGCCATCGCGGCTCTGCATGCGCGCGCCGCAAAGCCCGAGGATACGGATTGGGCCCAGATCGAACTGCTCTATGGCTCGCTCGAAATCCTGCAGCCGTCCCCGGTGATCACGCTGAACCGGTCGGTGGCGGTCTCCAAGGTGCGCGGCCCGCAGGCGGCGCTCGACATGATTGCGCCTTTGGCCACCAAGCTCGCCAGCTACTTCCACTTCTTCGGCGTGCAGGGCGCCTATCTGATGCAGCTCGGCCGCAGTGACGAAGCCCGCGAGAGTTTCAATCGCGCGATCGCGCTGGCGAACACAACCGCCGAGGCCGACCATATCCGCAAGCATATTGACCGGCTGATGGAAGACAGCAGGGCGAAAGTGGCTAGGACGTAGCAAGCACATAGGATGGGTTGAGCGCAGCGATACCTATCCTGCAAAAATCTTCGCCGGCACTGTCGGGATCGGCTAGTTCTGTTCGTCTTGTTTGTATCGACGGCTTGTCATCTCAAGGACCACCATGCCCATCTCCCGTACCGCTCTCTGGATCGGCCGCATTCTCAGCGGGCTCGTCATCGCCTTCCTGCTGATGGATGGCGGCATCAAAATGGTGCCGATCAGGGAAGTCACCGACACCATGCAGCAGCTCGGCTATAGTGGTTCGGTCGAGCAGGCGCGCCTGCTCGGCGCCAACACCTTCGCTTGCGCCGTGCTCTATGCCTTTCCGCGCACCGCCATTCTCGGCGCCATCCTGCTCACCGGATTGCTCGGCGGCGCCATGGCGACGCATCTGCGGGTCGACAGCCCGCTGTTCACCCATCTGTTGTTCGGCCTCTATATCGGCCTGATGGCATGGGGCGGGCTCTATCTGCGCGATCCCGCCCTGCGGGCGCTGATGCCGATCCGGAACTAGAGACTCAAACCAAGGAGACGACCATGCAGATCAATCCCTATCTCCACTATGACGGCAATTGCGAGGAAGCCTTCAAGTTCTACGAGAAGGCGATCGGTGCCAAGATCGATGTGATCATGCATGTCGAGGGCTCGCCGGCCGCCGAACAGATGCCGCCTTCGATGGCCAAGAAGGTGCTGCATGCCCAGCTCTCGATCGATGGCGAGGTCATCATGGCTTCCGATTGCCCGCCGGATTATTTCGAGAAGATGCAGGGTTTCTCGGTCTGCCTGCAGGCGCAGACACCGGCCGAGGGTGAGAAGTGGTTCAACGCACTCGCCGAAGGCGGCGAGGCCAAGATGCCCTTCGCCGCCACGTTCTGGTCAAAGGGCTTTGGCATGTGCGTGGACAAGTTCGGCGTGCCTTGGATGATCAACACCGCGCAGGACTGTCCCGACCAGTGATGGTTTGCCGGCTTCTCCCCGTGATATGCGGGGAGAGGCCGATCCTGCTGAATTGAAAAGTGTCTGCAATGTCCCCGTTCGCCCGCAACGCCATCGTGCTCGGCCTGCTTTGTGCCGTCGGTCCCTTCGCCATCGATATGTATCTGCCGGCGCTGCCGGATATCGAAGCCGATTTCGGCGCGACCACATCGGCAACGCAGCTGACACTGACGTCCTATTTCATCGCCTTTGGCCTGTGCCAGATCGCCTATGGTCCGCTCTCCGATGTCTATGGCCGCAAGGCGCCGCTGTATGCGGGCCTGGCGCTGTTCGTCGTAGGGTCGGTCGGCTGTGCACTGGCGCCGACGGTTGAAACGCTGATCGCGTTTCGCTTCGTGCAGGGGCTCGGCGCTGCGGCCATGGGCGTGATCCCGCGTGCCATCATCCGTGATCTGCACACAGGCGTCGAAGCGACGAAATTGATGTCGCTCGTGATGCTCGTGTTCTCGGTCTCGCCGATCCTGGCGCCGCTCGGCGGCAGTGCGCTAATCGTGCCATTCGGCTGGCGCGCCGTGTTCGTCGCCGTCACGATTGCAGCTCTCATCGCGACCGTGCTGCTGGCGGTGATGCTGCCGGAAACACGGCCGGTGCAGGAGCGCATCCGCGGCGATGTCCGTAGCGTGCTCGGCCATTTCGGCACATTGTTTCGCGATTGGCATTTCCTCGGCCTCACCTTCATCGGCGGCCTCGGCATGTCGAGCTTCTTCACGTTCCTGTCGATGTCGTCCTTCGTCTATATCAAGACCTATGGCATGAGCCTCGCGGAATACAGCGTGGCGTTCTCCGTCAACGCGGTCGGCTTCATCGGCATGTCGCAGCTGGCAAGCCGGCTCGGCGGACGTTTCGGCATGGGGCGCGTGGTGATGGGGGCCGTGGCCGCCTATGCCAGCTTCGCCGTGCTGCTGCTGGCGCTCACGCTGGCCGGCTTCACCAGCCTGTGGGTGCTGATCCCGCTGCTGTTCACGTCCTTCGCCTTCCTCGGCCTGGTGATCCCCTCGACCATGGTGCTGTCGCTGGAAAATCACGGCCCCATCGCGGGCAGCGCCAGCGCGCTGGGTGGCACGCTGCAAATGCTGACCGGCGGCGCGGTGATCGCGGTCGCCGGCCTGTTCTTCAACGGCACCTCGATGCCGATGGTCGTCACGATCGCGCTGACGGCGGTGACTGCACTGGTGATCACGGTGGCCACACTGCGCCCGCGTGAGCTTTCGCCGCAGCTCGCCGAATGAGTGAAATCTGCTAGGTTTGATCGATCGAGGGGGAGGGATGAAGCGAATGACGTTCGGTTTGGCCTTCGCGGCAGCGATCGGTTCGGGCCTGATGGCCGGGCTGTTCTTCGTCTTCTCGGTCACGATCATGAGTGCGCTCGGCAAACTGCCGGCCGCCGCCGGCATCGCCGCGATGCAGTCGATCAACACGACCATCCTCAGCCCGCTTTTCCTCACCGCTTTCATGGGCACGGCGCTGCTCTGCGTCGTGCTTGCGATTGTCGCGATGCTGAATTGGTCCGGCCCGGCATCAGGCTGGCTGGTGACGGGTGCGCTGCTCTATGTGGCCGGCACCTTCCTCGTCACCATCGTCTTCAACGTGCCGATGAACGACGCGCTGGCGTCTGCTGCGCCCGACAGCGGCGAGGCGGCCAATCTCTGGACGCGCTATCTATCGGTGTGGACCGGCTGGAACCACGTGCGCGCGGTCACCTCGACCGCTGCGCTCGGGGCATTCATTCAGGCGCTGCGCCTGCTCTAGCCGTTGATCCCCTCACGCCGCAGCGTGGGCAAGCCGATGCCGGTCGCGTCGAAGCCGCCATCCACCGCCAGCATCTGGCCGGTGATATAGCTGGCGCGATCGCTGCACAGGAAGAAGATGGCATCCGCCAATTCGTCCTCACCGCCATAGCGATTGAGCGGGATTGCGTCGTGATAATCGGCGCGGATCGCCGGCGTATGGACGGCCTTGGCCATGGCCGTTTCCACCGGGCCTGGCGCCACCGCATTGACGCGGATGCCGAGCAGTGCCAGTTCGACCGCGCATTGCTTGGTGAAGTGAATGATGCCGGCCTTGCTGGTGCCGTAGGCGACGCGCAGCGTCGATGCCCGGAGCGCCGAGATCGAGGCGATATTGACGATGGCGCCGCCGCCATGTTCGCGCATCAGGGGCGCTGCCGCCTTGGTGCAGAGGAACGGGCCGGTGAGGTTCACCGCCATGATGCGTTCCCACTCGTCCAGCGTGGTTTCCAGCACCGGCTTGAAATTCGCGATACCGGCATTGTTCACCAGCGCATCGAGGCGGCCGAAGCGGGCCTGCGTCTCTGCAAAAGCCTTGGCCACCGCTGCCTCGTCGGACACATCGGTATGCAGCGCCAGCGTATTTTCCGGATCATTCAGCGCCTTGACGCTGGCGGCGAGCAGATCGCCCTCGATGTCCAGCAGGGCAACGCGAAAACCCTCTCCGAGAAACCGCTTCGCCACCGCGAGCCCGATGCCCCGCGCGGCGCCCGTCACCAGCGCCACTTTACCGGTGTTTTGTGTGCCTTCAGTCTTGACCATTGTCCGTCCCGATCCGTTTCGTCATCTTTGCCGGCGTGTTTAGGAGACACTGCGGGGCGAGACAATGCGGATTTTGTCGGAATCCGGACATTCGCCTGTCGGAAATCGCTTTCGCGGTTCGTCTTCCAGACACCAATCAAGATCGGAGAATGCCTTGTCGCTCACCCTGCATTTTCATCCGCTGTCGTCTTATTGCTGGAAGGCCCTGATCGCGCTGTATGAGAACGACACGACGTTCACGCCCAACAACGTCAATCTCGGCGATCCCGATCAACGTGCGGCGCTGCTCGGGCTATGGCCGATCGGCAAGTTTCCGGTGCTGCAGGACGACGCCCGCGGTGAGATCGTGCCGGAATCGACTATCGTCATCGAATATCTCGATCGTCACTATCCCGGCGCGACGCGTTTCATCCCGGACGGTGATCCCGGCCTGAAGACGCGGCTGCGCGATCGCTTTTTCGATCTGCATTTCCACGCGCATATGCAGATGATCGTGGGTGACCGGATCAGGCCGGCCGATGTGAAGGATCCGCACGGTGTCGCCGAGGCAAAGCGCAAGCTGCGTGTTGCACTGGACATGGTTGAGCGCGACATGGCCGACCGACAATGGGCCATGGGCGAGGCTTTCACGCTGGCCGACTGTGCTGCCATGCCCCCGTTGTTCTATGGCAACAAGGTTCTGCCCTTTGCGGAGACGCATCCCATCGCATTCGCCTATCTCCGGCGTTTGCAGGCGCGGCCTTCGGTGGCGCGTGTGCTCGAGGAAGCCGAGCCCTATCTGCACATGTTTCCGGAGGAGTGACGATGCCGAGGAACGATAAGGCCGGGATCATCCGTGACTTATTCGCGGCCTATCTGGCGGATGACCGCTCGGCCATCGAAGCCGCATTTGCCGACGACTTCAGCTTCACCAGCCCGTTCGACGACGCGATCGACAAGGCCACCTATTTCGCCAGATGCTGGCAGTCGACTGACTGGATCGCCGCCCATGACATCGAACACATTGCCGTTGAAGGGGATGTAGCCTTCGTGACCTATCGCTGCACCACGACCAGCGGCAAAAGCTTCCGAAACACCGAGCTGTTCACCTTCGCCGGGTCGCGCATTCGAGCGATCGACGTCTATTTCGGCGCGACCTATCAGGGCGGGGTGTTCTAGAAGCAGGCGTCCTGAACGCGCTGGCGCTCACAGAAATAATGTTCGCGCCATGTCGGATCGCTGATGTCTCCACCGTCATTCTGACAGTCGAACATCAAACGGAGAGTGGTCCATGCGTTTCATGGTGATCGTGAAAGCCTCGAAAGACACCGAAGCCGGCGTGATGCCGTCGATGGAGTTGCTCACGGCGATGGGCAACTTCAACGAGGAGATGGTCAAGGCCGGCGTGATGCAGGCCGGCGAAGGTCTGCATTCGACATCGAAGGGAATCCGCATCCGTTATGACGGCGGCGAGCCGACGGTCACGCCGGGGCCGTTCGCTTTTTCGGATCATCTTGTCTGTGGCTTCTGGCTGATCGAGACGGAGACGCGGGACGAGGCCGTCGCCTGGATGAAGCGCGCGCCGTTCGAGAGCGGTGCCGAGATCGAGATCCGCCAGATATTTTCGACGGAGGATTTTGGCGACGCGCTGACGCCTGAACTGCGCGAGCAGGAAGACCTGATGCGCGCGCAGCTTGAGAAGTAACTGCCTCAGGCGGCGAGCGACATCTTTCGATACAGCGAAGAGTAGCTCGCCGCCGAGATGTTCCACGAGAACGACTTCGCCATGGCGCTGCGGCGCATGGAGTTCAGCCTGTCCTGCGAGCCGAAGGTCGCGAAGGCGCGCAGGATGCCGCCGAGGAAGGACTCGGTGGAGGGCTTGTTGAAGAGGAAGCCGGTCTCGCCATCGATGATGGTTTCGGCCAACCCGCCGGTCTGATGACCGATCGGCAGCGAGCCGAAGCGCTGGGCATACATCTGGCTCAGCCCGCAGGGCTCGAAGCGCGAAGGCATCAGCGTGAAATCGCTGCCGGCAAAGATGCGGCGCGCTTCGCGGTCATTGAAGCCGATGGCGACGCCGATAGCATCCGGGCGGCGGCGATGCGCTTCCATCAGCGCGTTCTCGATCTCCACCTCGCCGCGCCCGGTGACGACGATCTGGCCACCAGCGGACACGATGGCGTCGGCGGCGGCGAGGACAAGGTCGACACCCTTCTGGTGAACCAGGCGCGCCACCAGACCGAAAATGGGCCCGCGTGACAGCGCGAGCCCGAATTGCTGACGGACGCCATCGGCATTGGCGCGTTTGGCTTCCCAGTCGCCGGCGCCGAACGGGCGCATCAGCTCGGAACAGAAGCGCGGATCCCAGGTCTCGTCGATGCCGTTGAGGATGCCGGTGAGCTGCGAGGCATTGGAGCGCTTGCGCAGCAGGCCCTGCAGGCCGCAGCCGAATTCTTCCGTGGTGATCTCGCGGGCATAGGTCTCGCTCACCGTAGTGAGATGCGTCGCGTAGTTCAGCCCGCCCTTGAGGAAGGACAGCTTGTCATAGAATTCGACGCCGTCGATATGGAACGAGTCCGCTGGCGCCCCGATGCGGCGCAGCGCGGTCTTCGGGAACAGGCCCTGATAGGCGAGATTGTGGATCGTCAGGATGGTCGGGATCTGGCTGCCGTTCCAGGTCAGATAGGCCGGCACCAGCGAAGCCGGCCAGTCATTGGCGTGGACGAGGTCGGCGCCCCAGTTCGGGTCGAGTTGGCCCGCGGCCAGCAGCGCGGCGGCCGAGGCGAAGCGGGCGAAGCGGATATCGTTGTCCGGCCAGTCGCGGGCATTTTCGTCGCCATAGGGATTGCCGGGGCGATCATAAAGCTGCGGGCAGAGCAGCACATAGATCGGCATGCCGTCCTTGGTGGCGGCGAGGCCGAGGGTACAGGCCGGCATTTCAGCCAGCGCCGGGCAGTGACCGACGATCTCGATATGCCCGCACTGGGAGATGACGTCCCGATAGCCGGGGAGGATGACGCGGACATCGGTCCAGTTGCGCAGCGCGCGGGGAAGGGCAGCCGACACGGCGGCAAGTCCGCCCACGCGGACATAGTCGTCGATCTCAGGCGTGACGAACAGAACCCTCAACGCAGCCCCTCGTGCCCCCAAGCGGCGAAAGTCATGAAAGCTGGTCCAGTGCCCTTGGGTGCACACTACCTGACGGTTTTGGAACTCAGTTTTATTACTTGCGCCGCAAATCAACTCTCTTTGCAATGCAGTATATCACACCACTTAATGCGGCGTTGCAAAAGAGAAATGTGATGCGCGCGATTTGTCGCTAAAATTTCTCACGCGTCGGTCGGGTGCTGGACGACCAGCCGAAGGAAGCTCATCACACAGCCAATGGCGGCGAAGCCGGCGCCCAGCGCCAGCGCCCAGGTCGCACCGGCATGGCCGAACAGGCCGAAGCAGAACGCGGCAAGGGCCGCGCCGGTACTCTGGCCCGTGAGCCGGGCGGTGGCGACGATGCCGCTGGCGCCACCGCTGCGGCCGGCCGGGGCGCTGGACATGATGGCTTTCATGTTCGGCGCCTGGAAGAAGCCGAAGCCCGCACCGCAGATCACCATGCGCCAGACGATGTTGGCGATGCTCGGTTCCGGCGGCAGCGTCGCCAGCAGCACCATGCCGATGCCGAGCAAAGCGAGACCGATGCCGCCAAGGGCGCCGGCGGGGTAACGGTCCGAGAGACGACCGGCGATCGGCGCCATGAAGCCGACGACCAGCGGCCACGGTGTCAGGAAGATGCCGGTCTCGACGGCGGAGCGATGTAGAACTTCCTCGAAGTAGAAAGGTAGGGACACGAAAGCGAGGCCCTGCACCGAAAAGGAACAGACCGCGGTCGCCGCCGACAGTGCAAAGAGCGGCCGGCGGAACAGGTCGATGGGGAGCATCGGCGCGGGATGTCCGGCCTGCCGCCGCAACAGCACCCACCCGATCAGCAGCCCGACAATCAGTTCGGCGATCACGATCGGCGCCGAGACGTGATGCGCGGCGCTGTCGATTCCGGTGATCAGCAGGCCAAGGCATGTCACCGCGAGCAGGGCGCCGAGATAGTCGAAGCGGTGGGTTGCGCGGGGTGTCGCGGGGAGGGTCTTCAGGCTGATGATCAGGGCCGCGAGGCCGAAGGGAAGATTGATCGCGAACAGCCATTCCCAGCTGGCGACCGAGAGGATGGCGGAGGCCACGGTCGGCCCGATCGTGAAGGATGTCGCCACCACAAGTGCATTATGCCCGAGCCCGCGGCCGAATTGGTGCGGTGGATAGATCGTGCGCACGAGGGCGGCATTGACGCTCATGGCGCCGGCGGCGCCGAGGCCTTGCAGGATGCGGGCGATCAGCAGTGTCTCCAGTGACCAGGCGAGCGCGCAGGCGACCGAAGCGACCGTGAACAGGACCAGCCCGAACAGATAGATGCGTTGATGGCCGATGATCTCGCCGAGCGCGCCGAACGGCAGCAGGGTCGCGACCATGGCGATCTGATACACATTGACCACCCAGATGACATCGGCCGGCGTCGCCTTGAGCTGCGCGGCGATGGTGGGAAGGGCGACATTGGCAATCGCGGTATCGAGCGAGGCCATGGCCAGCGCGGTGAAGATCGCGGCACGTGCCCAGCGCTGCTGCTGCGGCGTCAGCCCGTCCGTCGGCTGAGGAGCCTGTGCCGCGATACCATCTGCCATCTCTGGGAATTCCTGGATGCGGCCGCCACCGTGGCCGATCCCGGCTATCTAGGCCAGTTCGTCGCAGGCCTGCAGGCGTGCAACTGCATGTGCCATATGCGCCCGTCGACGGCTCAGTTCGCTTTCGGCTTGAACCACGTCCCGCTCGCGACAGCCGTGGCGATGATGGTGCCATAGGTCACCAGTGCGAATGCGAGACAGGCGAACAGCCAGGTCAGCGAGCCTGTCAGCCGCAGCGCCAGCCAGCCGCCGCCGATCGAGATCAGGAGCCGCAGCACGCCGGCCACCAGCGGGAACAGCATCTTGCCCGCACCCTGCGAGGCGAAATACAGCGACAGGCCAAGACCGAAGAAGCCGTAAGCCGGACCAACGATCCGCAGATAGGCGCTGCCGGTCTCGATCATCTGAGGGTCCCAGCCGAACAGGCCGAGCCAGGCCGCCGGCCAGATCGCCGCTGCGAGGCCGACCGTCTCGGTGATCGCAAACACCATGGCGCCGCCGATCAATGCTGCGCGCAGAGCGCGGTCTTCCTGCCCGGCGCCGATATTGGTGCCGACCAGCGCGACCAGGGGGCCGCCAAAACCGAAGGCCAGCGGCACCATCAGGAATTCCAGCCGCACGCCGGTGCCGAAACCGGCCACCGCATCGCCGCCGGCGAAGCCGCCGACCAGTGCGGTGGTGAGCAGCACCGTCAGGCTTGTCTGCAGCGAGATCACCGCAGCGATGGCGCCGACGCGCAGGATGTCGGCCGACAGATCCCAGCGCAGCGGCGCCCATTTGAAATGCACGATGCTGCGGCCGGACAGGATATAGCCTGCCAGCACGGCGCCCACGGTGAAGGTGGAGAGCACCACCGCCCAGCCGCCGCCGGCGATGCCGAGGGCGGGGATCGGTCCCGAGCCGAAGATCAGGAGCGGCGAGAGCGGGATCAGGATCACCACGCCGATGCAGATCGACAGCGACGGCACCAGCATGTTGCCGGTGCCGCGGATGATGCTGGCAAAGCCGTTCATCAACCACACCAGGACGCTGCCGCCGAACACGACATTGGAGTATTGCATGGCCGCGTCGAGCGCGCCGCCGCTGACGCCCATGGATGTGTAGATGGCGCGGCCGAAGATCAGGAAGATGGCCGAGCCAGTGAGGCCGAGCAGGATATTGATGAAGGTCGCATGCAGAACCAGCGCTTCCGCATCTGCCGTGCGCCTTGCGCCGAGCGCGCGGGCAATGGCCGAGGAGATGCCGCCGCCCATCGCGCCGGCCGAGAGCATCTGCATCATCATGAAGCCGGGAAACACCACGGCCATGCCGGTCAGCGCGTCGCTGCCGAGATGCGAGACCCACCAGGTTTCGATCAGGCCGGTGGACGCCTGCGCCAGCATCACCAGCAGATTGGGCCAGGCAAGCTTCACCAGCGTGGAGGCGATCGGTGCCTGCAGCAGCATGCGGGTGCGCGGATTCATCTCAGGCACCGGCGCGGGATGGGCGGCTGCGATCGCCTGCGGCGTTTCCAGTTTCATTGTGTTCCGTCCTTCTGCGGGCGCGGTTTGGTGAGCCGGCGTTGCACGCGCGCGCTGGCGGCGGGGCCGGGCGCATTGGCGTGGGTGGCTTCGGTGATGGGCTTGCCGGTGTTGCGATCGACAAGGATGGGATCAACGCGTGCGCCGGTTTCCTTGTCGACCAGAACAACGCTCTCGCCTTCAGGCGCGAAGTGCCGGTTGCCCCAGGCCTGCAGCGACCACAGCACGGCGCGGAAATCGCGACCGCGCGGGGTGACGATGTATTCGTAGCGCAGCGGCTTTTCGCAATAGGGTCGTTTCTCGAGCAGCCCGGCCTCGACCAGCACGGCGAGGCGCCTAGTCAGCATGTTCGGGGCAATGTTCAGGTTCTTCTGAAACTCGTCAAAGCGCGTCATCCCGTAGATGGCGTCGCGCATGATCAGGATGCTCCACCACTCACCCACGCGCTCAAGGCTGCGGGCGACCGGGCACTCCATCTTGTTGAAGCTCTTCCTCTGCATGGGCGACAACCTAGGTGAGTCACTATCATCATGCAAGTAACGACGCGGGGACGTTTGCCCCGGAAGCGTTACGGCCGCTCATTAAATGGAGACAATGAGTAAGAGAGAGGTATTTAGGTGTGAAATTATCTTATGTCCGCTGCCGAACTTATCGGGCCGACCGTCGTTGTGAAGCACCACCGCTCTGCTTTTGGCTTCTATCGGTGATGAGATCGCATCTGGTCCCGCCTTCTGCAAATGGGATCATGCGATGTGTGACAAGTGTACCGAGACCCAGGCGCAGATCGCGAAATTCCGTCACTTTCTCGACCATCCCCTCGACCCGCTGACCAAGGAACGGCTGACGGCGGCTGTGGTCGAAATGGAGGCGAAGCTGCTCGGCTTCCATCCCAGGGCCGATAAGTGATCAAACGAGAGCGTTACCAGTGGCCGCCCATCTGCAGGCCGGCGACATAGAAAACGGCAAAGGTCAGCGCCATCGCGGCGCCGACAAGCAGTTGCTCGCGAAGCGGAAGCTGGAACCAGGACATTTTGAGACCCAAGTGAAAGTCGCGTGGAAGACGATGATGTCCGGTAAAGCATCGGCCAGCGCTTGAAAAGTTAAAACGCGGTTCCATGCGCTGAAGCCGTAGGATGGGTAGAGCGCAGCGAAACCCATCACCATAGGCGCGCGGCCGTCATGGGTTTCACTCCGGCGCTGCGCGCCTTCGCTCTACCCATCCTACAGGCCTGAGCGCTCATCCCACCATCCGCTCCCGCCCGACCCAGAAGCTGGCCCGCAGCGCCTTCTTGTCGATTTTGCCGACACCCGTCATCGGCAGTTCCGTCACGAACTTCACATGTTTCGGCGCATGGGCCGAACCCTTCTGCGTTTTCACCAGATTGATCAGTTCCTTTGCATCCGGTTGCGCGCCGCTGCGCGTCACCACGACGGCCGTGACGGCCTCGCCCCATTTGTCGTCGGGAATGCCGATCACGGCACACATGGCGACATCGGCGTGGGTGGAGAGCACATCCTCGACTTCACGCGGGAAGATGTTGAAGCCACCGGAGACGATCATGTCCTTCTTGCGGTCGAGGATGAACATGTAGCCGCGCTCGTCCATGCGGGCGATGTCGCCAGTATGCAGCCAGCCGTTCTTCAAAGTCTCCGCGGTCTGCTCCGGCCGCTTCCAGTATTCCAGCATCACATGCAGCGCGCGCACACAGATCTCGCCGGCTTCGTTTGGCGCGACCTCGTTGTCGTCATCGTCGAGAATGCGGATATCGCACATGGCGATGGGGAAGCCGCAGGACAGGAACAGGTCGGGCTGCTTCACATCGTGATCCGACTTGCGCAGCACGGACATCGGATAGCATTCGGTCTGGCCGTAAAGCTGCGAGAACACCGGCCCGATCCGCTCGATGCTTTCCACCAGCCGACTCGGCGACATCGGCGAGGCGCCATAGAGCACGAGGTCGAGCGAGGAGAGATCGGTCTTCGCCAGTGCGGGGTGATCGAGCAGCACATAGATCATGGTCGGCACGAACAGCGTGAAATTGATGCGCTGGCGCTCGATGGTCTTCAGCACGGCCTCGGGATCAAAGCCCTTGAGCATATGCACCGTGCCGCCGCGCATCAGCGCCGGCAGCACCTTTGTGCCGGCCACATGGCTGATCGGCGCCACGGTGAGGTAGCTCGGCGTGTCGGGAATCTCGAAATCCGACAGGATGCCATTGGCAAAGGGCGAAACCTCGCGATGCCGGCGCAACGCGCCTTTGGATTTTCCTGTCGTGCCGCCGGTGTAGTTCAACACGGCGACGTCATCGATCTCGGCCAAATCACGTGCGGTGGCAGCACCGTTCTTCTCGATCACCTGCAGGAGATCGACGCCGTAATCAGCACGGCCGAGCGTTAATACGTGGCGCAGCCCCTGCGCCTTGGCCGCCAGTTCGCCACCACGCTGCAGGAAATTGTCGGCATCGATGACCAGGATCTGCGATTCCGAATCCTCGATCTGGTCGATCTGATCCTGTTGGGATCCCAGAGGATGCAGCCAGGTGATGGCGAAGCGTGACAGTTGCGCGGCGACGCCGGTGCACCATGTATCCGCGCGATTGGCGGTGAGCAGCGCGACCTTGGTGCCGGGCCTTGCGCCCAGGGTCATGAACACATGCTGCAGCCGCCCGATCATGTCGGTGGCGCCGCGATAGGTGAGGGAGCCGCCGGGCCAGCTGAAGGCGATGCGATCGGGATAGCGCGCCAGCGCACGCAGGGTCTGCAGGCCTACCGTCGGAAACGTGTTGAGCACGTCCGTCATCGCATCCTCCCGTTTTGTCCCGGCCTCTGCGGGCCGATGATGGCGATCAGGCTAGCAACGATTTCAGTGCGTGCAAATACAATCCGATGCGCGCAACGCAGCATGGCGTGCGCGAACTTGTGGCGACTCCCGGAGTTTGCCTGTGCTAGATATCCGGCCGATGGTTCGGCTGCGTCACAGGAGACAACGATGCGCAAGTTCTTGACCGTGCTGGCAGCACTGGCGACCCTCGGCCTATCCGGTTGTGGTTACAACGCGATCCAGACCAATGACGAACAGGTGAAATCGGCATGGTCCGAGGTCGTGAACCAGTATCAGCGCCGCGCCGATCTCGTGCCGAACCTCGTCAATTCCGTGAAGGGCTTTGCCCAGCAGGAGAAGGACGTGCTGCTCGGCGTCACCAATGCCCGCGCCAAGGTCGGCAGCGTGCAGGCGACGCCCGATGTGGTGAACGATCCCGGCGCGCTGCAGAAATTCCAGGCCGCGCAGGGTGAACTCTCCAGCGCTCTGTCGCGTCTGCTGGTCGTCACCGAGAATTATCCGCAGCTGAAATCGGACGCGCTGTTCAAGGACCTGATGTCGCAGCTCGAAGGCACCGAGAACCGCATCACCGTGGCGCGCAACCGCTACATCAAGTCGGTGCAGGATTATAACGTTGGCGTGCGCACCTTCCCGAATAATCTGACCGCCATGATGTTCGGCTATAAAGAGAAGGCGAACTTCTCCGTCGCCAATGAAGGCGAGATATCCACCGCGCCCAAGGTCGACTTCAACCCGACGCCGGCGCCCGCGAAGTAACGCGGCGATGAGGCTCGTTCAGGCCGGCCTGCTGGCGCTGCTGCTGTTCTGTTGTGGCGCGCCGGCCTTTGCCGATGTCGCCGTGCCGGCACTCACCGGGCGCGTGGTCGATCAGACTGGCACGCTGTCGTCCAGCGAACAGGCCGATCTCAGCCGCACGCTGGCCGATTTCGAGAAACGCAAGGGCAGCCAGATCGCTGTCCTCATTGTGCCAACCACGCAACCCGAAAGCATTGAGCAGTTCTCCATCCGCGTCGCCGAGGCGTGGAAGATCGGCCGCCAGAAAGTCGATGACGGCGCGATCCTGCTGGTCGCCAAGAACGATCGCAAGCTGCGCATCGAGGTCGGTTACGGCCTCGAAGGCGCGCTCACGGATGCCACCACCAAGCGCATCATCGACGAGATCATCGCGCCGCGTTTCAAGTCCGGCGATTTTGCCGGGGGCATCACGGCCGGCGCCGAACGCATGATGAAGGTGATCGACGGCGAGCCGCTGCCGGCGCCTGCGGCAAAGTCGGAGTGGACGTCGTCGCCGAACATGATCGAGAATCTGTTCGATGCTGCGCCGTTCCTGCTGATCGGCTCGCTGTTCGTCGGAGGCCTGCTGCGTGCCGTCTTCGGCCGCTTTATCGGATCTGCAGTGGCGGCTGTAGTGGCCTCGGCTGCGGTCTGGTTTCTGTTCGCCAGTTTTCCGCTTGCCTTTGCCGCAGGCCTGGTCGCCTTCGTCATCCTGTTCATCGCGGATGCGTCGACTTCCAGCGGTGGTGGTGGCGGAAGCTATTCCGGCGGTTCATGGTCGTCGGGGAGCTCAAGCTCGTCGAGCAGCAGCGGCAGCTTCAGCGGCGGCGGGGGCAGTTTTGGTGGCGGCGGCGCTTCGGGGAGTTGGTGATGAGTGTGTCACGCATCGGCAGACATCTGCTCGCCAATCGCGCCCGCGTCCGCAGGGCGTTTTCGCCCAAGGCGATGGCGGCGATCGAGCAGGCGATCAAGGCAAGCGAGGCCACGCATGCTGGCCAGATCCGCTTCGTCGTCGAAGGTGCGCTCGACGGCGTGCCGCTGTTCCGCAACCAGGCGGCCCGCGACCGCGCCATCGACGTGTTCGCGCAACAGCGTATCTGGGACACCGAGCACAATAACGGCGTGCTGATCTATCTGCTACTGGCCGATCGTGATGTCGAGATCGTGGTCGATCGCGGCATCGACCGCCATGTCGGCAAGGCGGGCTGGGAAGTGATCTGCCAGATGATGGAAACGCATTTTCGCGCCGGTCGTTTCGAGCAGGGCGTCATCGCCGGCATCGAGGCGGTGACGGCGCATCTGGCGAAGCATTTTCCGCGCGATGGCGCGGCGGTGAACGAACTCCCCGACGCTCCGGTGGTGTTGTAATTCTCGTCATTGCGAGCGCAGCGAAGCAATCCAGCCTTTTGGCTTGGCTCCGGATTGCTTCGTCGCCTGCGGCTCCTCGCAATGACGGTGAGAGGCCGGGCCTCAAGCCTTCATCGACTCCCGTGCGCCCACGCGCTCGAACCACGCGGCGATCTTCTGATTGCCGCGGTCCCAGGGCTGGCCGACCTTGTCGGCAAAATCGAGCCAGCAATACAGCACGATGTCGGCTATGGTGAACCGCGTGCCGGCGAGAAAAGGCCGATCGCCCATCTGCCCGTCGAGCCACTTCAGCCGATCGGCCACGATCTTCTTCAGACCGGGTGCTGCTTCCGGCACACAGACGATGCGCGTCTCGAAGCGCTTGAGCCCCTCGGCGAAGCGATAGGCATTGGCGATGTGCTGGCAGATGTTGAGATCGATGCGTTGACGCCACATCCGCGCGTCCGCGCGCTCCTGCGGTGTCGCGCCGATCAGCGCCGGCTGCGGTTGGGTTTCCTCGAAATATTCGCAGATCGCCACGGTCTCGGAGAGAAAACTGCCATCGTCGAGCTCGAGGGTCGGCATCTGCCCATGCGGATTGCGCGCCAGATGCGCGGCTTCGCGGTTTTCGCCAGCGGCCAGATCGACGGTCTGCGAGGGCAGGGTGATGCCCTTCTCGGCCAGAAAAATGCGCACGACGCGCGGGTTGGGGCCGATGGAATCGTAGAGCTTCATGGCATGTCCTGATGTTCGTAGTTGCGCCTCGTTGTGCGAAGCCGGCGCCTGCGCGTCAAGCCATGGTTCCGCCGCCGGACAAGAGGTGAAATTTTCGTAACCGGGCGCCTGGGTAAGAATTTGGCAAGTAATGAAAGTTACCAAATTATTGAACGATCCTGGAGACTTTTACCGTGAGCGAGCACAGCGCCGATTTCACCCCTGACGCAAATGACCGCAACAGGCATGTGGATTCGCCCAATCTGGTGCCCGGTCAGGGCGATGGACATCGCGCGGGTGGTGCGACGAAGGAAGCGCCGAAGCTCGGCGCGCCCGGTCGCATCACGCTGATGGGGCCGTCGCTGGATGGTGCGCAGCGCGACGACCACAAGCGGGAGCGCTCCTGGGAAGACATGGTCAATTCCGAGCCGCGCATCGAGCACGAGCAGAAGGCCGGCACCGCGCGCATGCTGGCGATTGCGGCCATGATCGCGGTCGGCATCACGGTCGGCGCCGTCGGCGGTTCGGTGGCGATGAGCGGTCTCGGCAAGCTGTTCGCGGCCGATGAGAGCAAGTCAGCCACGACCGTGGCCCTCGAAGAACATATCACCCGCCTTGAAAGCGAAGTGGCCGCGCTGAAGGTCGATGCCGACAAGGCGAACAAGGCGACCGCAACCGCGCGCGCCAAATTCAACGATCGCCTCGACAAGCTGGAAAAGGCCCAGGCCGAGCCGAATGCCAAAATCGCCAAGCTGAACGAAGCCGTCGAGAAACTGCGCACCGCGCCGCCGCCGGCCCCCGTCGCGGCTGCTCCGGCTCCGACACCAGCGCCCGTCGCAGCCGTCCCCGCCAAGGAAGCGACCGGCTCGATTAACAACACGCCGGCTCCGGCGCCGAAGCCCGAAGTGGCACGCCTTCCCATGGTGGACGGCTGGCGCATTGTCGATGTGGCCGCCGGCGGCGCCACCATCGAAGGCCGTCAGGGCATTTTCGAGGTCTATCCCGGCGATCCCGTCCCCGGCCTTGGCCGCGTTGATGCCGTCCGCAAGCAGGACGGCAAGTGGACGGTGGTAACCAGCCGCGGCCTGATCGTCGCGCGGTAACCTCGGAGGTCTCCGGACTCCAGAAGGCCGCTGCCCGTGCAGCGGCCTTTGTTTTGCGCTAGCCTTGCGGCCTGACCTGTCGGGATTGTGCCGTGCGATGTCGTTTTTTCCTGCTTGCCTTGCTGCTGTGCGTCGCGCCCGCCTGCGCGCGGGCGGAAGCGGGCGGTGGCCTGGCGGTCACCGATGCCAAGACGCTGCACGCGCTGGAGGCGTCGCGTTTCGGCCTCGCGCAATTGCTGGCACCGGCTACGGTGGCGCCCATCACCAATGACGCGCTGTTCGCTCTGCCGGGCCTGGCGCCAATCCGCATTGCGCTGGATGAGGCCTTTGCGCGCTATCTCGCCGATCACCGCACGCGGTCGCCAAAGGAGAGCATCGGCATTGGCGCGGGGCATGACGTGCTGCTGTTCGACAAGGCCATGCTCACATCGTCCGATACGCGCTTCGTCCTGGCCGGCATCGTCAACCGTATTGACCGCGCCTATGTGGCGCCGGACGCCTGCGGCGAAATCCGGTTGATCTATCGCCTCACCCGCACCAGCGCGGGTGACAGGCCGCCGCGCCTGCCGATGACGCTCAATCTGGTTCTGCATGCGAAGACGCCGGGCGAACAGATCACATGCGCCGATCTCGCTGCGCGCTGGCTTGCCGTATCGGCGTTCACGGAAACCGGGACAGCGCTTGCCGGTCGCCTCATCGCGAACGATGGCCCGCTGGCATCGGTCAACGCCACACAGATCGATCGGATCGAGACCAACATCCAGATCGGACATCGGCCGAAGTCGGAAGCCGGAGACTTTCGCACCGATTATCTGCAGAAGGTGTTCCACTTCGACGCGGTGCTGAAGCGCTTCCACGAGGCGTCGATGGAGAACCAGATCGACCGCGACCGCCTGCTGGCGGACCCTGCGCTTGGCCGCGCCTTTCGCGACTGGCTGCTGGCGCCGGACAATCTCCGTGCCTTCGATCGCGGCACGCTGCTGATCCCCGAGAGATTTCTCGCCACCACGTCGCTCGCCGCGACGCCGGCAGGCTTTGCGCCATCCGCGCTGCAGCCCGCATTCGGCTTGATGACCGATGGCAAGAAGCAGGGCGTGTTTACCGAGCGCGACGTGGTTACGGCGCTGGAGCGCGCGGCCGCGCAGGGCGGAGCGCTGGAGAACATCCGCACCCCGGCGGGTTTTGCGCGGCGGTTGAACGATGTCACGTGCGGCGGTTGCCATCAGATCCGCGGCATCGGCGGTTTTCACTTCACCGGCACGGACTCACTCGCAGTCGAGACCGTTCAGGGCGCGGTGCCGGCGTCGCCGCATTTCGTGGGTGACCAGATCCGCCGTCGCGCTATCGTCATCTCGATGCGCGATGGGAAGGCGCCGGACTTTTCCCGCGGATTCACGGATCGCCCGCAGACGCGTGGCAGCGCCGAGCTGGCAGGCACATCGCTGCTCGATGGTTGGGGCGCGACTTGCTATCGTCGGGACGGGGCCGGCAAGATCGATGCGAGCTTCGGATCATGGCGCTGCGCCGAGGGGCTGAGTTGCCAGCCGGTGGGCGACGATGCGAGATCGCGCATCGGCATGTGTTTCGTGAAGTGACAGGGGCGAGGCGATGAACGAGACCGAAAAAGAGATCAAGGACCGCGACGCCGTCATCGCCGAGAATGAAAGCGCCAAGCAGACGGGCAGCGCGATCCGCGTGAGCGTCTGGGCCGTGGCTGTCGCAGTGCTGCTCGGGCTCGGTTTCTTCGGCTGGTTGCTGGCGCGGTGAATTCTTTTCCCTTCTCCCCTTGTGGGAGAAGGTGGCTTCGCGAAGCGAAGACGGATGAGGGGCAATGCTGGGCCCGGAGCTTGTGGCTACACCTCACCCGTCTCAAACGCTTCGCGTTGGATCCACCCTCTCCCACAAGGGGAGAGGGAAAAGAGGCCGCTACTGCACAGCGCCCGCCGCCCTGAGCTTTTCGATCTCGTGATCGTCATAGCCCATGGTCCGCAGAATCTCGTCGCTGTGCTGCCCGATGGACGGCGGCAAACGTGGCTTGCGCTTGGTCTCGCCGCCGACCCAGATCGGGCTGTTGATGGTGAGGATGTCCGAATTCTCGAACGGCACCAGCACGTCATTGTCCTTCATCTGCTGGTCGTTCGGGATATCGTCGAGAATGCCGACAAAGCCGAACACCAGGCCCTGGCCGTCGAGACGCTGGCGCCAGTCGGCGAAGTCGCGCTTGGCGAACACCTCGTCGAGGATATTGATCAGCTCGACCGAATTGGCGTGACGGTCCGGCTTGGTGGCGAAGCGCGGATCTTCGAGCAGATCGGGACGCTCGAGACACTTCGTGAAAGCCGGCCACTGCCGCTCTTCCGCCAGCAGCGACAACATGATCCAGCGGCCATCGCGGGTCTTGTAGTGATTGGTCACCGCATTGAGCGCTTCATGGCGGCCGCGGCGCTTCTCGAACGTCGCGCCGCAAAGTTTCGCCTGCGCCAGCACGCTGGATGACCACACGCCATTGGCCATCAGGTTGGATTTCACCTGGCAGCCCTTGCCGGTCTTCTCGCGCTTGTAGAGCGCGGTGACGATGGCGCCATAGAGCGCCATGGCGCAGGGATGATCGCCCATGCCGGCGATCGAGCGCGCCGGCACCGTGTCCTCATCGGCGCGGACCAGATCCATCATGCCGGAGCGCGCCCACCAGGCGGTGCTGTCGAAGCCCGGCTTCTCGGCCTCGGCGCCCTTGTCGCCATAGCCGGTGAAGCAGGCATAGATCAGCTGATCGTTGAGATGGGCGATGTCGTCATAGGCGATCTTCAGCTTGCGGCGCACCGGCGGCGGGAAATTGGTGATGAAGACGTCGGCCTCGGCGATCAGCTTGTAGAGCACCTCGCGGGCTTCCGGCTTGGCAAGGTCGAGCGCGAGGCTCTTCTTGTTGCGGCTTTCCATCATCCAGGCGTAGTTGTGCTCGCTCTTGGGATAGCCGGGGAGGTTGGGCAGGTTGCGATAGGGGTCGCCGGCGCCGGGCGGCTCGATCTTGATGACGTCGGCGCCGAAGTCGGACAGCACGGTGGCAGCGGCCGGTGCAGCGATGAAGCTCGCGCAATCCAGAACCTTCAGCCCCTTGAACAAACCGTCTTCCATCGCGTCACTCCCGTCGCATTTTGTTTTGCCGTCTGCCGGAATTTAATTCCATGGCGACTCCAGCGGCGCATTTGAACCATCTTGCACAGGTGATGCAACGGTCGGAAATGGGGGGCTGTGCTGTCATCCCGCACTCCGTCCCTCAGGGTGAGGGGTGAGCTTCAGTCACTCGCCGTCATCAATGCTGCATTGCCCCCTGCAGCCGCGGTGTTGATGCTCACCGTCTGCTCGGTGGCGAAGCGTGCGAGATAATGCGGCCCGCCGGCCTTCGGCCCGGTGCCCGACAGGCCAAATCCGCCGAAGGGCTGCACGCCCACCACGGCGCCGGTCATGTTGCGGTTCACATAGACATTCCCGACCTGCAGGCGTGCGATGGTCCGCTCGATCATGTCGTCGATGCGCGAGTGAATGCCGAGGGTGAGGCCATAGCCGGTGGCGGCGATGTCGCTCAGCACCCGGTCGAAGTCGGCGGCCCGGTAGCGAACGACATGCAGCACCGGGCCGAACACTTCCGCGGTGAGTTGTCGCGCGCTGGAAAGTTCGAACACATGCGGCGCGACGAAATTGCCGGAGGGCGCAGTGCCGGCATGATGCAGGCGTGCCTCGTTCTTCATCCGCGCGACATGGGCGTCGAGTTTCTGCTTCGCTTCCACGTCGATGACCGGGCCCACATGCACCGAGGGATCGGCGGGATCGCCGATCTTCAACTCGCGCGCGGCGCCGACGATCATCTCGATCATGCGATCGGCCACATCGTCCTGCAGGACCAGCAGTCGCAGCGCCGAGCAACGCTGTCCTGCCGAGCGGAACGCGGACATCACCACGTCGTCGGCGACCTGTTCGGGAAGTGCCGTGGCATCGACGATCATGGCATTGATGCCGCCGGTCTCGGCGATCAGCGGCACGATCGGGCCGTCCTTGGCGGCGAGCGTGCGGTTGATCATCCGCGCCACCTCCGTGGACCCGGTGAAGACGACACCGGCGACATCGAGATGTTCGACCAGCGCAGCGCCGACGCGACCGTCGCCCTGCACGAGCTGCAAGGCCTGCGCTGGCACGCCGGCCTCATGCAGCAGCGCGGTCGCCATCGCCGCAATATGCGGTGTCTGCTCGGCCGGCTTGGCCACGACCGCATTGCCGGCCATCAGCGCGGCGGCGATCTGGCCGAGAAAGATGGCGAGGGGAAAATTCCAGGGCGAGATAGCGACGAACACGCCGCGGCCGCGGAGCTGCAGCACATTGCGCTCGCCGGTCGGGCCGGGCATCACCTCGCCGCTGCCGAACAGTTTGCGACCCTGCGCGGCATAGTAGCGGCAGAAATCGGCGGCTTCGCGGACTTCGCCGAGCGCGTCGTCGAGGGTCTTGCCGCCTTCGCTTTGCAGCAGCGCAATTAAGGAGGGGCGGCGTTGTTCGAGCAGATCGGCAGCGCGGTCGAGCATCGTGGCGCGGGCATCCGCAGAGACGTGGCTCCAGCGCGCAAAACCCGCCAGCGCATCCGCAACGGCCTTGTTCGCTTGCGTTGACGATGCGTTGCTGATCCCGCCTGTCGCCGTCTTGTTGACGGCGATATCGGCCAGCAGCCGGTCCAGCGCCTTGCGGTCACCGAATTCGATCCCGGATGAATTGGCGCGTTCGCGACCATAAAGATCACGTGGCAGCGGAATGTGCTGGTTGCTTGCCCGCGCGGCATTGCCGATCAGATCTGCCGGCCGCTGCAGCAAGGTCGCGACAGGGACGGCCTCATCCGCGGCAACCGCGACGAAGGAAGAGTTGGCGCCGTTCTCCAGCAGCCGTCGCACGAGATAAGCGAGCAGGTCGCGATGGCTGCCCACGGGTGCGTAAGTGCGCCAGCGGATGTCAGGTCGGTCCTTGCCGAGCTGGGCATAGAGCGCGTCGCCCATGCCGTGCAGGCGCTGGAACTCATAGCCGCCGCTGCCTCCGGCCAGTTCGAGCAGGGTCGCCACCGTCAGCGCATTATGCGTGGCGAATTGCGGAAAGATGCGCGGCCGGAGCGCCAGCAGTTTTTGCGCGCAGGCGACGTAGTTGAGGTCCGTCATCGCCTTGCGCGTGAACACGGGGTAGCCGTCCAGCCCGCGTTCCTGCGCACGCTTGATTTCGGTGTCCCAATAGGCGCCCTTCACCAGCCGGACCATCAGCCGGCGATCATGTTTGCGCGCCAGCGCATCGATGTGATCGATCACCGCCATGCAGCGCTTCTGATAGGCCTGGATCGCAAGCCCGAAGCCATCCCAGCCCCGGAGCGCGGGATCGGCGATGGTCGCGTCGATCACGTCGAGCGAGAGTTCCAGCCGGTCGGCTTCCTCCGCATCCACCGTGAAATTGAGATCGTAGCCTTTTGCCTGCTGCGCCAATGCAATCAACCGCGGCACCAGTTCGATCATCACGCGATCGCGGCTCACGGCTTCATAGCGCGGATGCAGGGCGGAGAGTTTGACGGAAATGCCCGGCCGGTCGGGCAGCGGCTTGTTGCCCGCGGCACGCCCGATGGCGTCGATCGCCGCCGCATAGGAGTCGTGATAGCGCTGCGCGTCATCGGCGGTCCGCGCGCCTTCGCCGAGCATGTCATAGGAATAGCGCGGCGCGCGATCGCTGGCCTTGGCGGCGCGGTCCAGCGCATCGCCGATGGTTTCGCCGAGCACGAAATGGCTGCCCATCAGCCGCATCGCCTGTCGCGTCGCGGTGCGCACCGCGGGCAGGCCGATCCGCTTGGCCAGCCGGCCGAGCGTGCCCTGCGGCGTCTCGCCGGGCTGTATCGCGCGGGCGGACAGGCCAAGCGCCCAGGCGGAGGCATTGACCAGGAAGGCGGTCGACTTCGTTTCATGGTGGATGAAGTCGCCGTCGGCGAGCTTGTCCTCGATGAAGGCGTCGGCAGTGCGCGCATCCGGCACGCGCAGCAGCGCTTCAGCCAGCACCATCAGCGCAAGGCCCTCCTTGGTGGAGAGCGCATATTCGCGCAGCATGTCCTCGACGCCGCCGAAGCGATCGTCGCGGGCGCGGATCGCGGCGATCAGGCGTGTTGCGGCGCGGTCGATGCGAGAGTCCTGCTCCGGCGTCAGTCTCGCCTCTGCCAGCAGTTTGGCGGCGATGCCGGTATCGTCGGGGGCGTAAGGGGCCGAAAAAGCGGACGTCATGCACAGCCTCGCAAGCGGAACGACTCGGGCAGTGCCCGACGCTTGGCATCATACGAGCCCTCGGCTAGTTTCGGAAAAGGCTTCGAAGGGGCGGTGACGGATTGATGTCGTTCGGAAATTTGCAACGCGGCGCGCTGTTCGCCGTCGCCATGTTCGGTTTCGCGCAGGGATCGCCGGCCCTTGCCATCGAGATGTCGCCCGCCGTTGCCGATCTCTACACCTCGGTGTCGATCTATCCGCCTTCGGCCAGTTCCATGACCGTCTGCTACGGCTTCACCTGCCGTCGCCGCCACATCCTCGATCTCTCGACCGCCGATCGCGCGGCCCTTGGAAAGATCATGGGCTCCGGCAAGGCATCCGCCCCCGCCGAGCGCGCGGCGGTGCAGAAGGCGGTGGTCTGGTTCGATCGCCGCCTCGGCCCCGTGCTCGGCACCGACAGGCGTGTCGCCAAGGCGGATATCCGCCATCGCGACGACGCCCACAACTACGATTGCTGGGACACGACCCGCAACGTCACCAGCCTGCTGCTGATCATGCAGAACTGGGGCATGCTCAAGCATCACACCATCGGCAATCCGCATTATCGCGGCAATGCGCTGGCGCTGCAGACCCCGCACAATACGGCGGTGCTGCGCGACAAGGCGACTGGTACCGAGTGGGCGGTGGATATGTGGACCCAGGCCTATCTGCAGCCGCCGGCAGTCATGCCGGTCACGCAATGGGTCAAGGAAAACTGAAGGGCCGTCGAAGCCGCACGCGCAGGGCCGGATTGCTGCGTCCCGGAGGGCGTCTCGCAATGACGGCAGTTTCAGCGCGCAAAAGCATCCCGCAGAGGGAGGCTTGACCAGCCGCCCTGCCGAACATGTTTCACACGATTGGCGTTCTTGATTTCATCTCCACTGGCCGCTGCAGACAAAAGCTCTAGGCGAGACTTCGCTGCTGGCCAATGGCCCCCAATCACGCCGTCTCAGGTCTGGATCAGACCTTGAGGTTCTCGGCCGATGTCTTGCCGCGATTTGCGACTTCTTCGAACTCGATCGTCTGGCCCTCGTTCAGCGAGGTCAGGCCGGCCTTCTGAACTGCAGAGATATGCACGAACACGTCCTTGCCACCGGCTGCCGGCTGGATGAAGCCATAGCCTTTGGTCGGGTTGAACCACTTCACGGTACCTTTAGCCATCACGTCGTCTCCGCGGGATCTCACACCAGAACGAATGACCGGTCCCCGCCAACCGATTGATCCGACCCGTGCAGCTTATGCGCGGGCAGCACAGCTTGACAGCACAAAGGGTAGGCGGCAATCGCGAATTTCGTGCTCACTTTGAAATCGGTCGCGTGCTTTGGTCGCGCGCGGGGCGGTTTGCCGCAGCGGAGGGCGATGATGGGTAGCTGTGTCGCGCCATACTGCACCGCACCGGCGATCAGGCAGGCGTGGTCTCTCTGGGGGCAAGTGATAGCAGTTGCCGTGTATCGCCCACCGCACGCACCTTGATCGGCGCCACGCGGCCACGCACAGGAAGATCGTGCGGCGCCAGTGTCTCGGTATCAAAGCCTGCACTGATGAACACGTCTTCCGACACGATGGCGGCGCATGACAGGGTCTTGGTCATGTCCTGCAGCCGTGCTGCGACATTGACGGGATCGCCGAGTGCGGTGAACACCATATTGTCGCGATAGCCGATGTCGCCGACGATGACTTCGCCGCCATGGATGCCGATACCGAAACGCAGCGGCTCCGGCAGGTCGTATTTCAGGGCTTGATTCAATTCGTCGATATTCTCGGCGATCCTGGCTGCGGCCTGCAACGCCTGGCGGCATGCGGTCTGCGGATCGCAGTTGAGTCCGAACAAAGCGAGCTCGCCATCGCCGATGAACTGGTTCGGCTTGCCGCCCGCAGTAACGACCGCCTGCGACACCGCCGCGAGGAAGCGGTTGACGATGAACACGGTGTCGTAAGGCAACCGCTTTTCCGCCAGCATGGTGGAGCCGCGCATGTCGATGAACATGCAGACGAGATAGCGCTCCTGGCCGATCCGCGCCGGATGCGTCGCATGGGCATTGGCACTCGATACATGCGGCGCCAGCAATTGCACGAAAGCGAGATCGGCGGTGGGGTGCAGCTGGCAGGCGAGGCGGATCGCGGGATCGTTATCGGTGCCGAGCCGGTTCAGCACGAAGCTCTCGCGCGCCGACGGCGCGGGCAGGGCGGCGAGATCGCTGGTGACGCGGATGCGGCAGGTGGAGCAGCGCGCCCGGCCACCGCAGACGCTGGCATGTGGCACCTTGTGGCGCAGGCTGGCTTCGAGAACGCTGAGCCCGACCGGCACGCGCACGGTACGCCCGCCGCCATAAGCGAGGCTGATCATCCCGGCGCGTCGCTCCAGCAGGATGCGGATGCCGCGCGCGGCGAGCACCAGCAGCAACAGCACGGCGTAGCCGATCAGGAGATTGTCGGTGATGGTCGCGAGCGCGTCCTGCTGCGCGGACGTGCCGACCTGCTCGACGCCGAGATTGGCGGCCCGCCATTCCGGTGACGCGATGCTGGCCGCGACCATGCGCTGGCCCTGGAAGATGCCGAGCAGCGCCAGCGTCGGCAGCAACACGGCCGCGGCGAGCAGCCACGGCGCGGCGCGCCTGAACCAGCGCTTCATGCGCAGCCAGAAATACAGGCCGATACAGCCATGGGTCCAGGCGACGAGCACCACGGTGTACATGGCCCACAGCCGCAGGGAGGAGGATATCCAGCTCGCAAACACCTGCGGATAGCTGCGATCGATATCATAGATGTTCTCGCCGAGGCGGATCGCCACCACATGGGCGACGATCAGCGCGGGAATGCTGAGGCCGAGCACGAGCTGCAGCGGTTCGGTCGTCTTCCACTGGAACTGGCGGCGCTCATACATGGCCCAGATGCCGAGCGAGCCGTGGATCAGGACGGAGGTGTAGAAAATCACGGCGACCGGAAAGAACTGCCAGATGCCGGCATGGATGACGACGCCGGCCTGCAGCGCGTCCATGGAGATGTTGCCGAGCGCGTGATTGATGAAGTGGCTGAGCAGATAGGTGAACAGCACCAGCGCCGAGGTCAATCGGATCTGGCGCAGGCCGATGCCTTCCCACCAAGGGGCGGAAGAATGCGAGGCAGGGAGCGGAAGGGTGGTCCGGGGCATGCTGAGGCCATGGAGAATGCGTAGGATGGGTTGAGCGAAGCGAAAATCCATCAACCGCCAGCACTGGAATCGATAGGTTTTCGCGCCGCTCGACCCATCCTACACGAGTGTGGTCAACAAGTTGACACCATGGCGTGACCAGCCCAAAAGCCCGCCATGACGTCATTCTCTCCCACACCTCTCGCCCGCAATGTCTCGCGCCGGTCGCTCGCCGCCGTGGGGGCACTGCTGCTCGCACTTCTGGTGATGCGGCTGGTCTATGCCGGCGCGTTCGAGCTGCGCACCGACGAGGCCTACTACTGGACCTGGTCGAAGGAGAGCGTGCTGTCCTTCCTCGATCACCCGCCGATGATCTCCTGGTTCATCCGTCTCGGCACCGCGATTTTCGGCGACACGGCCTTCGGCGTCCGCTTTTTCGGCATCGTCGCGCTGGCCGTCACGCAGGGGCTGCTGGTCGATATCGTCCGCCGCGTCACGCAGGATCTGCGGGCGATGGTGGTCACCGTGCTGATGACCGAGGCCGCGCTGTATTACGGCCTGCTGATGGCGAAGGTCTCGCCCGACGTCGCGATGATCCCGTTCGCCACGGCGATGCTGTGGTCGCTGGTGCGCCTGGCCGAAACCAGTGATGGCCGCTGGTGGCTGGCGGCAGGCTTTTTCGGCGGGCTCGCGTTGTTGTCGAAGCTCACGGTGGTGCTCGTCGTGCCCGCCATCCTCGTCTTCATGCTGGTGCCGGATTGGCGGCTGCGCTGGCTGAAGAGCCCGTATCCGTGGCTCGCGGTCCTGGTCGCGCTGGCGGTGTCGTCGCCGGTGGTGATCTGGAATGCGATGCATGACTGGGCATCGTTCAAGTTCCAGTTCGTGCGCGTGACGGCGCCGCATGAATTCTCGCTGGGCACCTTGGGCGAATTCATCGGCCTGCAATTCGCGCAGGTGGGCTTCGTGCTGTTTCCGGTGCTGGTCTCTGCCTGCGTGCTGACGCTGTGGCGCGGTGCCCGCCGGCGCGATCCGGTGGCGCTGCTGCTGTCTTTGAGCGTGCTGCTGCCATTCCTGTATTTCCTGTGGCGCTCGCTCACTTTGCGCGTCGGCGATACCTGGCCGATGTTCATGTGGCCGCCGGCCATTGCGGTGGCGGCGATCAATGTAACGCGCCTCGCGGACGACGGCTGGTCCGCCGCGACGGTGCGTGCCGGCCATCGCTGGATTGCGACGTCGATCGTGGTGGGCATTCCCTTTGTCGTGCTCGCATTCCTCTATTCGATCGCGGCGCCATGGAATCTGCTCGGCCGCAACGATCCCATCGGCACCGAGGCCGGCTATGACGGGCTCGCCGCGCGCGCCGTGCAGGAGATGAAAGCAACGGGCGCGACCTGGATCGCCACGACGAATTACCGTGTCTATGCGATGCTGCGCTGGCACCTGAAGGACAGCGTGCCGGTGATCCAGGTCAACGAGCGCTCGCGCTTCCTCGGCTTCCGCGATCCCGGCATGGATCGCATCAAAGGCAAGCCCGGCCTCTATATCGCACAGCCGGATGGGGAAGAACGCGCCTTGCTGCTCGGCGCCGGTGCCACGCTGCAGCCACTGGCCCAGCTCAACACCATGTGGCGCGGCACACCGATGCGCGCGTTCCAGATCGACAAGCTCACCGGCTGGACGCCGGAGCTGAACCCCGCGCCGGACACGCCGTTCTATCGGCCGCCGGCGCTGGCCCGTGCCGCAGGACGGATCAGCGAAGCGTAGTCCGCCACGGCGTTTCAACTATACACTCGGCCGGCGGATTACGGCTTGGAGCCTGTAGGGTGGGCAAAGCGTAGCGTGCCCACCTTCACCAGCCGTGCACTGGAAGGTGGGCACGGCGCAAGCGCGCCTTTGCCCACCCTACAGGTTCGCCTCTTCCTTCTTTCGCACCAGATCCCTGGCCAGATCCGCCAGCTGCGGCCGCGGCAGCGCCGTGAACGGCAATGGTCGCGTCACGTCGATCGCTGCAAGGCCGAGTCGCGCCGTCAGCAGCCCATTCAAGATTCCTTCGCCCAGTCGCTGCGACAGCTTGGCCGCGATGCCGTGGCCGAGTGCCTGCTGGATGATGCTGTCGCTGGCGGCCATGCCGCCGGTGATGGCGAGATGGCTGATCACATGGCGCAGCAGCGTAATCATGCCGAGCGCGCCCGGCCGGCCGCCATAGAGTTTTGCGAGTTGCCGCACCAAACGGATCGCCGCGGCGAACACGAACAGCATGTCCACCAGCGCCCGCGGCGAGATCGCGGTGACCACGGAGACTCTTTGCGCAGCGACGGAGACCAGTCGCCGGGCTTCGATATCCAGCGGCGACATCAGCTCGCGTTCGGCGAGGCGAATGAGATCGGCGCCATCAATGATCTCGCCGGCATGCGCCTGCAGCGCGGTGCGCGCGCGGGCGAGGCGGGGATTGCTGTGGGCGAGCTTGAGCAGGTCGGCCAGCACGGCGCGGCTTTCGCTGCGGTCGTCGCTGGCGATCACCTCCAGCGCGCGCGCATGCAGCTTCTCGATGGTCGCGAGCCGGATCAGGCCGAGCGCCTCGCGGACGATGATCACTACCAGCGCCAGCGACACCAGCGCGGCAAGGCCGAGGCCGAGGAATCCGAGACCGTCATTGATGCTGAACAGGTCGCGGATCAGATTGGCGACGCCGAGACCGGTGCCGAGCAGCACGAGGCCGCCGAGCGCGCTCCAGAACAGCGTGCCCCAGCCAAAGCCCTTGCGGGCCGGGCGCAGCGGCTCGTCCATGGCGACAGGCAGTTGCGGCTCGGGCTCCGGCGTGATGCGGATGGCGCCGCGGGCGAGGCGGCCGATATCGTCATCGCCATCCATCACGGTGACATGAGGATCGTCGAGCCGGAACGTGGCCGGGCGGCGCGTGCGGTCGGTCATTGCAGGCGGTCTCCGATCAGGAACTGGAGCGCGCGGTCGAGGCGGATGTGAGGCAGCGCGGGTTCGGCGCCGGCCTCGCGCACCAGCAGCGGCGGACGGAATTTGAGAAAACGATAATCGGCCTTGTCCGCGGTTGCGCTGGAGAGACCGGTGAAGGCGCCGCCGGTGAACAGGCCGTCGAGCTTGGTCGGCAGATCGCCGGGGAAGGTCGCAACCTCCGTCTCGCCGTCGAAAATCTCGCCATTGGCGGACTCGCCGGCCACCGGCGTGCCGAGAATGGACGGCAGCTTGTCGCGGCCCTGCTGCACCAGGGCTTCCTTGGTGGCGCGCACCGCCGCGATGGCGACCACGTCCACGGCGGCGCCGGACAATTCCGACCGCGCCAGTGCCTTGCGCACGATCTGCTTCAGGACGTCCTCCAGCCGGTCATGGCTGAGATGGTGCAGATGATCGGCCTTGGTCGCGGCGAACAGGATGCGATCGACGCGCGGGCGGAACAGCGTGCTCAGGATCGAGCTGCGACCGATGCGAAAACTGTCGAGAATGCCGGCCAGCGCCGCTTCGAGATCATGCAGCGCCTCCGGCCCGGCATTGAAGGCCGACAATGCATCAACCAATACGATCTGCCGGTCCAGCCGCGCAAAGTGATCGCGATAGAACGGCCGGACGACGACGTCCTTATACGCCTCATAGCGCCGCTTCATCATCGCCCACAGCGAGCCATCCGGCGCGCTGCCATCGGCCGGGACATCCAGCGGCGCAAAGGTGAGGGCGGGCGATCCCGCGAGATTGCCCGGCATCAGGAAGCGGCCGGGCGGCAGCAGGCTCATGGCAAAGCGTTCGTCGCGGCAGGCGCGCAGATAATCAGTGAACAGTTTTGCGGCGGTCAGCGTGAACTGCTCGTTCTCCGGCGCCGCCGGATCGAGCGTCGCGAGATGTGCGAGGAAGCCGGCCGCGATCGCCGCGCGTGGGCCTTGCCGCGACAGCGCGAGGCTTTCCGCCGACCATGCCTCGTAGCTCTTGTTCAGCAGCGGCAGGTCGAGCAGCCACTCGCCGGGATAGTCGACGATATCCAGCGTCAACGTTCGCTCGGCGCCGTTCTTGCGCTGATAGTCGATGACCAGCCGCAATTCACTGATGTCGGTGGTCGAGTTCGGCCAGCGCCGTTCGTCGATCAGCGTGGCCAGATGCTGCTCATAGGCGAAGCGGGGCACTGCATCGTCGGGCTGCGGTGCGAGCCGCGCCTTGGCGATGCGCCCGGTGGCCAGCGATTCAAACACCGGAAACTTGCCGCCCCGGGTCAGGCCGTGGACGAGTGCTGTAATGAATACCGTCTTGCCCGCGCGCGACAGGCCTGTGACGCCAAGCCGCAAGGTGGGATTGAACAGACCGTCGCCATAATCGAGCAATGCGCGCGCGGACAGCCGGGCTTCTTCGACAAGTTCGGAAAGGCTGGCCATATTGCGCGTGGGTACTCCTGATGCGTTCGCGGGCGCGAGTTCAGAAAATGGAACGCGATCACAAGGTGGCGATTATCAGGCTGAAATCAAGTTCGCTGACGGAGTGTTACAGCTTCGTCATTCAGCTTTCATTGACCTTCCGCAGTGCATCATCTATCGCGGGATCATGGGGAATTAACCGGCGCGCCTGGGGCGGGCGCGTCATCTGCATCACCAGCCGACCGGCCAGCATTCGCCATGACCGTTTTCCGCCTGAAGCAGTTCACCGCCAACTCCGCCACCATGGTCGCCGGCGCGATCCGCTGGAACTATGACCGCGCCGAGTTGATCGCCGATGGCATCGTCCATGGCGTCGGCGTGTTCAGCGGGCTGATCGCGCTCACGGTGCTGATCGTCCTCACCGCCGTCTTCGCCTCGGCCACCGAACTCGTCACCGTCTCGATCTATGCCGCCGGCCTGCTGGCCATGCTCGGCTTCTCCGCGGCCTACAACATGTGGCCGGTGTCGCCGCGAAAATGGTTCCTGCGGCGCTTCGATCATTCCGCGATCTATCTGCTGATCGCCGCCACCTACACGCCATTCCTCGCGCAGATGGCGAATGGCTGGCTCGCCGCGGGGCTGCTTGCTTTCGTCTGGAGCGTCGCGATTGCCGGCATCGTCATCAAGCTGCGCTATCCCGGCCGCTTCGATCGCCTCGCGGTGCTGCTCTATCTCGCTCTGGGCTGGAGCGGCATGATGGCCTACGACTCCGTGTTCACGCCGTTGCCGCCGCTCACCATGTGGTTCGTCGCCGCCGGCGGCACGCTCTATACGCTTGGCGTGATCTTCCATGCCTGGCGCAGCCTGCGCTTTCAGAATGCCATCTGGCACGCATTTGTCCTGCTTGGTGCCGCATGCCACTATACGGCGGTGCTCGACATGGTGCTGAGCACCGCGGCGTAAGCCGCCCAGAAAAAATGCAGGGAGTGAAGGCATGCAGGTGGACGGCAAGATCGTCGTCGTGACCGGCGGCGCCAATGGCATCGGCCAGGCGCTGTGCGAGACGTTTCACAAGGCCGGCGCCAAGAAAGTCGTCGTCGTCGATCTCGACGGCGAGCGTGCTAAGGCGGTGGCCGACGGCATCGGCGGTGCGTCGTTCAGATGCGATGTGGGTCGCGAGGACGACATCAAGCATGTGATCGACGAGACCGAGCGGCAATTCGGGCCCATCGATCTGTTCTGCTCCAATGCCGGCATCGGCGGCGGCTTCGATCCCCTGAGCCCGAATGCGGGCGGCACCTCGGACGAGCCGTGGATGAAAAGCTGGGCGATCCATGTGATGGCCCATGTCTATGCCGCCCGCCATCTGGTCCCGTTGATGAAGGAGCGCGGCGGCGGCTATTTCCTCAATACGATTTCCGCGGCGGGCCTGCTGTCGCAGGTGGGCAGCCCCGCTTATTCCACCACGAAACATGCGGCGGTGGGTTTTGCGGAGAGTCTTGCGATCTCGCATCGCGCCCATGGCATCAAGGTCTCGATCCTGTGCCCGCAGGGCGTCGATACCAATATGCTGAAGAACATCCCGAAAGGCCCGCAGTCGAATGACGGCAACCTGTCGCCGGAGCAGGTGGCCGCGGACGCGTTGGCGGGGATCGAGGCGGAGAGCTTTCTCATTCTGCCGCACAAGCAGGTCATCGATTACATGCGGAAGAAGACGGAGAACTATGACCGCTGGATCGGCGGCATGGCCAAGATCCAGGCGAAGATGCGGGAGGAGTTTGGGAAATAGCGGCTCTCCTTTCCCTCCCTCAAGCACAGCGAAGCTGTGCGCAGTGGGGAGGGTGGATCGAACGCGAAGCGTTCGAGGCGGGTGGGGTCTCTCCCCACGCTCTGACGTCACGTGGGGATAGACCCCACCCGGCGCTACGCGCCACCCTCCCCACGGCGCGGCTGCGCCGCTTGGGGGAGGGAGATCAGAGGCGCCTGTGGCCTACAAAATAAAAACTACTCCGCCGCTTCCAGCCGTGGCGGCTTAGGCCGTGCCACCGGCACCGGCGGATCGTAGCACTGGATCGGCGGCAGGTTGCCGGTGAATTTCTCCACCTGCACCACCGTCAATTGTCCCGTACATCCCTGTGCCAGCGACGACGTGCCCACATCCCGCGTCAGCACATTCGGATTGCCGTGCACGCAGAGCGGCTTGTCCTCGTTGATGTCTTCCGGATCGTAATAGGCGCCGGTCGGCAGCTGGATCACGCCGGCCATCACGTCTTCGGTCACGACCACCGACGCGAGACATGCGCCACGCTCGTTGAACAGCCTGATGATGTCGCCATCCGCAATCTCACGTGCCGCGGCATCTGTCGGATGCATGCGCGCCACTTCACGTCCGCGGCGCTTCTCCGCAGCGCTGTGGCCGCCGAAATCGAGCTGGCTGTGCAGGCGCGAGGCCGGCTGGTTGGCGACGAGATGCAGCGGCGTCTCCGCCGTCGGCACATCGATAGGTGTAAGCCAGGCCGGATGACCCGGGCAGTCCGCATAATTGAAGCCCGCGATGGTGGCGGAGAAGATCTCCACCTTGCCGCTCGGCGTCGGCAGCGGATGCGCTGCGGGATCATTCACGAACGCGCGCAGCGTGCCGCCATCCAGCGGCTTTTGCGGCAGCAGCACTTCGCCATTCGCCCAGAACGTCTCGAAGTCCGGCGCCTCATGCCCCCCAGCGACCAGCCCGTCATAGGTCGTCTTGTAGAGATGCTGCAGCCATTCGCGCACGCTGCGGCCTTCGGTGAATTCCGCACCCTTGCCAAGGCGCTCGGCCAGCCCCGAGAAAATCTCGTAGTCGTTGCGCGCCTGGCCGAACGGCTCGGCCATCTGGTGCATCGCGACCATCAGGGGATCGGTCTGCGCGCTGCCGATGTCCTCGCGCTCCAGCGACATGGTGACGGGCAGCACGATATCCGCATGGCGCGCGGTGCCGGTCCAGGCCAGCTCGTGCACCACCAGCGTGTCGATCTGCGCGAAGGCGCTGCGCAGGCGGTTGATGTCCTGGTGATGATGGAACGGATTGCCGCCGGCCCAATAGACCAGCTTGATATCCGGATAGGTCATCCGCTTGCCGTTATAGTCGAACGGCTGGTTCGGCTTCAGTAACATATCGGAGATGCGCGCGACCGGGATGAAATCGGCAACGCCGTTCTTGCCCTGCGGCAGGCCCGCGATCGGCACTGCATTGTAGCGGCGGCCGTAATTGGCGATGGCGCCGAGCGCATAGCCGAAGCCGCCGCCGGGCAGCCCGATCTGGCCGAGCATGGTCGCCAGCACCGCCGACATCCATACCGGCTGCTCGCCATGCCGCGCCCGCTGCAGCGAATGCGCGACGGTGAACAGCACGCGCTTGCCGGGCAAGCGGCGCGCCAGCTTGAGGATCACATCCGCTTCGAGCCCGGTGATGTCAGCCGCCCAGGCCGCATCCTTCGGCTGGCCGTCGCTGCGGCCCATGAGATATTTTTCGAACTCATCGAAGCCGACGCTGCAGCGATCGATGAAGGCGCGGTCATGCGTGCCATCCATCACCAGCGTATGCGCCAGTGCCAGCATCAGCGCGACATCGCTGCCCGGAGTCGCCTGCAGCCAGTCCTGGTTCACCTCGTCGGGCAGGTCGGTCTTCAGCGGCGAGATCAGCACGAATTCGCCGCCGCGCTTGCTCACCGCGATCATGTCGCGATGTTCGGTGTGCTTGCTGATGCCGCCGCCGGCGACGCGCGAATTCTTGGTGTTCATGCCGCCAAAGGCAACGACGAGATCGCAATGCTCGACCACTTCGTCCCAGCCGATGTTGCGGCGGGTCATGTCCTCATAGTCGCCGAGAATGCGCGGGATGATGACCGTGGAGGCGCCGGCCGAATAGGAATTGACCGAACGCACATAGCCGCCGAGCGCAAAGTTCAGGAAACGATGCACCTGGCTCTGCGCGTGATGGAAGCGGCCGGCGCTCGACCAGCCATAGGAGCCACCGAACACCGCCTGCGGTCCATGCTTGTCCTTGACGCGCTTCAGCTCGCCAGCGAGCAGGTCGAGCACCTCGTCCCATTCCATCTCGACAAAGCCATCGCGGCCGCGGCGATCGCTCGGGCCCGGACCATGTTCCAGCCAGCCGCGGCGGACCATCGGCTTGGCGATGCGCGCCTTGTGGCGCAGCGCTTCGGGAAAATTCTGGATGATCGGGTTCGGATCGGGATCGATCGGATGCGGCGAGATGACGAGCTGGTCGTTGACCCACTCGCCAGAGAAGGCACCCCAATGCGAGCTGTGGGTCATCCGGCCCGACGGGCGGATGTCGTTCGGCTTGCCGTCGTGCGCCTTCGTCATGCGTCCTCTTCCGTTATCCCGCATCGTCATCAATGCTTTTGTCCATAAAGCACGGGAACCGCGGAGTCGACGACCACCTCGACAAGGCTGACGCCCGCATGCTGCAAGCTATGCCGGAAAGCCTTTTCAAGTTCCGAATGGGTGCTGACCCGCGTGGCATGCGCGCCCATTCCTTCGGCAATTTTGACGAAATCGATTCCGGGCAGATCGAGGCCGGGAACATTTCTGACTTGCATCACCTGGCTGAACGAGCGCATGGCGCCATAGCCGGAATTGTTGATCACCACGACGGTGATCGGCAGTTTTCGCTGGGCCGCAGTCCACAGCGCCTGGATCGAATACATCGCCGAGCCATCGCCGATCAGGCACACCGTACGGCGGCCGGGATACGCGAGCGCGATGCCGACCGAGGCCGGCAATGACCAGCCAAGGCCGCCCGACGACATCGTGCAGAATGAATTCGCGCCGCGCATGGGCAGATATTTATGCATCGCGGGGCGATGCGAGGGCGCTTCCTCGACGAGCATCGCATCCGCCGGCATCGCCTGCGAGAGGGTGTGCAGCAGGAAGTCGATCGGGATCGGATCAGCCGCCGCTGGCGCCGGCGGCAGCACGCGTCCCTTGGCAATGTTTCGTTTTGTTTCCGGCATCAGATCGCGCAGCATCGTCAGTGCGGGCTTCATGGTCGCGATGATGCTGGTGCCGATCGGCGCGACCGCGGCTGAGTCCGGATCATCCGTGACCTGGAAGATCGTGGTGCCGCCGTCGAAGATCGGCGCATGGCCTTCCACGTGGAAGGTGAAAACCGGCGCACCGATGACGACAACGAGATCGTAATCTTTGAGCGCATCGGAGAGCTGTGCCGGCGACGCATGCAGGAAGCCGTGGAATTGCGGATGCCGTTCCGGAAAACTGCAGCGCGCGGAGAACGGACTGACCCACACGGCGGCTTTCGTCTTCTCCGCCACGGCCACCATCTCATCCACGCAGCCAGCGCGATCGACACCCGGGCCGACGATGAGGGCAGGGTTCTTGCTTGCTCCGAGTGCCGCCACGAGCCTCTGCATCGCTTCGGGCTCCGGCCCGATCTCGCGGCTCACATGCCGTGCTTCGATCAATTGCGTGGGCTTGGCCCAGTCATCGATCGGCACCGACACGAAAGTCGGCCCGCAAGGCGGCTGCATGGCGACGTAGTAGGCCCGCGCGATCGCCGCCGGCACGTCTTCGGCGCGCGCGGGTTCGACGCTGTATTTCACATAAGGCCGCGGGAATTCCGATGCACGGTCCGCATAGAGAAACGCCTGCAGCGGCAGGATGCTGCGCGCCTGCTGGCCGGCGGTGATCACCATCGGCGTCTGGTTGCGATGCGCGGTATAGATATTGCCGAGCGCATGGCCGACACCGGCGGCGGAATGCAGATTGACAAAAGACGCATTGCGCGTCGCCTGCGCATGGCCATCGGCCATGCCGATCACGGAGGCTTCCTGCAGCCCGAGGACATAGTCGATGTCGTCGGGCCAGTCGGACAGGAACGGCAGTTCGGTGGAGCCGGGATTGCCGAATACACGATCGATGCCGAAGCCGCGCAGCAGATGCAGCGTGGCGTCTTTGACGGTGGTGGTTTTGGGGGCGCGGGCCAAGGCGGTTTCCTCACGATGCGGGCAGTTGTTCTGCCGTGTCTTGTTGACTCATCAACGGCGGAAAGACGCGGGGTGTCAATGCCGTGATGAATGGCACTGAGACACTTGTTTCCCTCACAAGGACAGGTCAATCGATAAACTATAGCAATAGTTGACAAGGTCAGGTGCGCGTGACATCGTCTACTAAACTCATAGTAGGAGGAGCGTGGTGGACATTTTCTTCACGGATCGCGAGGCCGATGTGATGGACGTGCTGTGGGAGCGAGGTCCGTCGCTGGTGGCCGAGGTGCAGGACGCCCTGGATGACAAGCTCGCTTACACCACCGTCCTCACCATCCTGCGGACGCTGGAAAGCAAGGGCTATGTGGCGCACGAACAGGAGGGGCGCGGCCACCGCTATTTCGCGGCGGTCAAGCAGAAGGCCGCGCAGGAAAGCGCGCTGCAGCACCTGACGCGCAAACTGTTCAAGGGATCGACCGAGCTGCTGTTCACGCGTCTGGTGGCGGATCAGAAGCTCAGTGCCGAGCAGATCCGCAAGATGCGGAAGCTGCTTGCTGACAAGTCCGGACAGGGAGACGACTGATGCTTGGCTGGATGTGCTATGTCATCGTGGTGAGCCTGCTGCTCGGGCTCGCGGCATGGGCCTTCGAGCGGTCGGCGCGTCTCCGCAAGCAGCCGACACGCTGGGTGTGGGTCACCAGCATCGTGGCGTCGCTGCTGATTCCGCTCGTGGTCTCCTCGGTGTCGGTGCAGCTGCCGCAAATGCCAGGCACAGCGCCGGCGACGACGCCCACCACCGCCGTGCTGCGCGACATCACACTGCGCGATTTCTCACCATCCAGCTGGGTCGCGGCCGGCACCGGCCCGATCGCGACCTCGCCAAGTCTGGACACGATGCTGAAAGCCGGCTGGCTGGCCATGTCGCTCGGGCTGCTGCTCGTCGTCGCCGGCAGCGCCTGGCACCTGCAGCGACAAGGACGACGCTGGGCGCGCGGCAGCATGGCCGGCGTGCCGGTTGATATCTCCGACAACACCGGCCCTGCGATTGTCGGGCTGCGCCATCCCCGCATCGTCGTGCCGCGCTGGCTGACGACCGCGTCCGTGCAACAGCAGGAATTGGTGATCGCCCATGAACAGGCGCATCTCGATGGGCGTGATGCGCAGGTGCTGATGGTCGCGCTCGCTATCCTGATCTGCATTCCCTGGAACATCCCGCTGTGGTTCCAGTTCCGCCGGCTGCGCTTCGCCATCGAGATCGATTGCGATGCGCGGGTGCTGCGACGCGGCTACGACGTCGGGCGCTATGGCGAGACGCTGATTGCAGTTGGCGAACGGCAGTCCGGCAACATCGCCGTGGTGGCCGCGATGTCGGAATCGAAATCTTTCCTCGAGCAAAGGATCGGCAACATGCTGCGGCAGAAGACGAAGTGGACATGGACATCAGCGGCGGCGCTCGCCTGCCTCGGGCTGTCGCTGGTTGCGGGCGCGGCGCAGGTAAGCCCGCCCGACAACACGCCGACCGCGCCTGCAGTCAATGCTGCGAGCGCCGCAAACCAGCCGTCACGGAAGGAGATCACCTTGGACAGCGCTCTGCTCGATCGCTATGTCGGCTTCTATCGATTGCACGAAAACGCCGTCATGACGGTGACGCGCGAGGGCGATCACCTGCTGGCGCAACTGACCGGGCAGCGCAACTCGCCGATTTTCGCCGAGACAGACACCCGCTTCTTCTCCAAGGCGGTGAATGCGCAGTTCACATTCGTGGCCGACGCTGGCGGACCGGCGAACGCGCTGATCCTGCATCAGGGCGGCGGCAACATGACGATGCCGCGCATCGATGCGACGGCGGCGCAGGCAGTTGAGGCGCGCACTGTCGATCGGATGAAAAGCCAGACCGCCAATCCGCACTCCGAGGCTGCCATCGGCCGCCTCATTGCGGGGACCATGAGCGGCAAGCCCAACTATGCCGAAATGAGCCCGGCACTGGCGGAAGCGACACGGAAGCAGTTGCCAAAGCTGCAGGCCAACATGCAGGAGCTGGGCGCGGTCAAGTCTATCAAGTTCCTGGGCGTCGGCGCGCAGGGCACGGACTCCTACACGGTCTGGCACGAAAACGGCGCCTCGCACTGGCGCATCTCGATGGACAGCGACGGAATCATCGCACTGGCGGCGGTGTCGCCGGGACCGTGAGTTGTTGAACCCTCGCCACGCACTCGAGCCCTCATGGTGAGGAGGCGCCTCTAGGCACTGTCTCGAACCATGAGATGCTGAGCTCCGTCGTCATCCTTCAAGACGCCGCGCGCTGCGCGGCGCCTCAGGATGAGGGTGGAATTGAAGGAAGGCGGAGCTACCAGCTCGCCGTCGCCTTCATCGTCGGCGCGCCCTTGTCATTGGCGGTCCAGAGCTCCAGCCCGTCCGCCGTCTCGTTCGCATTCACCGTAAAATCGGCGCCATCGAACAGTGGCGACACGCCGCGATAGGCGAACTTGGCCGGCGCCTTGCCCTTCAGCTTCGCCGCAAACTCCACCAGCAGCGCCGCCTGCAGCGGGCCGTGGAAGACGAGGCCGGGATAGAACTCGACCTTGGTGACGTAGTCGCGGTCGTAATGGATGCGGTGACCGTTGAAGGTCAGGGCGCTGTAGCGGAACAGCAGCACCGGATCGGCGTAGTGCGTTTCTTGATGTTGTGCGGTCGGCACTTCCTTTGGTGCTGGGGCTGCTGGCGCCATGCTGGTCGGCATGGCGCGATAGACGATGTCCTGGCGCTCGCGAATGGCGACGCCGCGCGGCGTGGTGATGGTGTGCTCGACATTGACGAAGCACAGGGTGCCGGTGGAGCCGGTCTTAACATTCACATCGAGGATCTTCGACGACCGCGTCACCTCATCGCCGACTTGCAGCGGTGCGATGAACTGCACCTCGCCACCGGCCCACATGCGGCGCGGCAGCGGCACCGGCGGCAGGAAGCCGCCGCGGGCAGGGTGGCCGTCGGTGCCGAGCTTGTCCATGGCCGCCACCGGCTGCGCCAGGCACCAATGGGTGGTGAATGGCGCGATGTCGCCGGTCTTCGGCGTGCCGATATCGAGGAACAGCGTCGCGCGCAGGCCCTTCACCAGCTGCGCGGTGATGGCGTCGGACGCCTCGTCGGTGCGGCCGATCCACTGCTTGAGATGATCGATGTCGAGTGTGTCGGTCATGTTGTGTTCCTTACTTCTGCACGTCGCCGATGCCCGGCACCGCGCCATATTTGCGGTCCGCATCTATCCAGATCGCACCGGGCGCGGGATAGGCCACCGGGCCGTTCGGCGTGTCCACGGTGATGCGACGCAGATGCGGATGCTTCGACAGATCCGCCATGGTGTTCACCTCGGCGAATGCGATGTCCGCATCGCTGAGGCGCTTCAGCAGCTCCTCGCGTGACAGCGAGCCAAAAATGTCGCCGACCACCTTGTCGGTGTAGTCGCGGTTGTGCACGCGGGTGACATTGTTGACCATCTGCGCATCGGTGGCGAGATCGGCATTGCCCAGCACCTTGGCGCAAAGGATCTTCCATTCGCGCTCGCTCTGGATCGAGATCAGGATGCCTTTGCCTTCCTTCGAATTGAACACGCCATAGGGCGCGATGGAAGGGTGCGCGAGGCCCATGCGCTTCGGCTCCTTGCCGTTCTCGGCATTGAGCAGCGGCACGGTCAGCCAGTCGGCCATCACGTCGAACATGGAGATGCGGATATCGGCGCCTTCGCCGGACACGCTGCGCCCGATCAGCGCTTCCAGGATCGCCGCATGCGCAGTGGCACCCGTGGCGACGTCGACGATGGAGACACCGACGCGCGACGGGCCTTCCGGGCCGCCGGTAATGGAAGCGAGGCCGCTCTCGGCCTGGATCAGCAGGTCATAGGCCTTGCGATGGGCATAGGGGCCGCTATCGCCATAGCCGGTGATGGTAGCGCAGATCAGCCGCGGATAATCCTTGCGCAGGCGCTCCAGCGTGAAGCCGAGCTTGTCCATGGAGCCGGGCTTGAGATTCTGGATCAGGACGTCGGCGGTGGCGATCAGCTCTTCCAGCTGCTTGCGGCCTTCCGGCGTCGCGAGATCGACCACAGCCGAGTCCTTGCCGCGGTTGAGCCAGACGAAATAGCTGCTCTGGCCCTTCGCGGCGGCATCATAGCCGCGGGCGAAATCGCCTTCGGGCCGTTCGATCTTGATGACATGGGCGCCGGCGTCAGCCAGGCGCGAACTGCAATAGGGCGCCGCCACGGCCTGTTCGACGGCGACGACGGTGAGGCCTTTGAGCGGCAGCATGTGATTTCCCCGAATGACGTTAGTCGTCATTGCGAGCGCAGCGAAGCAACCCAGAAAGCTGCAAGCAAGAACTGGATTGCTTCGTCGCTACGCTCCTCGCAATGACGAGGAGTGGGTGACTTAGTACGAGCGCGGCATTCCGAGCACGTGCTCGGCCACGAAGGAAAGGATCAGGTTGGTGGAGATCGGCGCCACCTGATACAGTCGCGTTTCACGGAATTTGCGCTCGACGTCGTATTCCTCGGCGAAGCCGAAACCGCCATGGGTCTGGATACACGCGTTGGCCGCTTCGAACGACGCATCGGCCGCGAGCATCTTGGCCATGTTGGCCTCGGCGCCGCATTCGAGGCCCGCTTCATATTTGCGAAGCGCTTCCTTCACCATCAGTTCGGCCGCGCGCATCGACGCGTAGGCTTTGGCGATCGGGAACTGGATGCCCTGGTTCTGGCCGATCGGCCGTCCGAACACGTGACGCTCCTTGGCATAAGCGCTCGCCTTGGCGATGAACCACTTCGCATCGCCAACGCATTCGGCGGCGATCAGGATGCGCTCGGCATTCATGCCGGAGAGGATGTAGCGGAAACCCTTGCCCTCTTCGCCGATCAGGTTTTCCTTCGGCACCTTCATGTCGGTGAAGAACACTTCGGTGGTCGCATGATTCATCATCGTGCGGATCGGGCGGATCTCGAGGCCCTTCTTCTTAGCCTCCTTCATGTCGACGAGGAAAACCGACAGGCCATCAGTGCGCTTCGCCGCCTGGTCCTTCGGCGTGGTGCGCGCCAGCAGCAGCATCAGGTCGGAATATTCGGCGCGGCTGGTCCAGATCTTCTGGCCGTTGACGATGTAGTCGCCGTTGTCGTCCTTTTTCGCCACCGTCTTCAGCGATGACGTGTCTGTGCCCGAGGTCGGCTCGGTGACGCCGAAGGCCTGCAGGCGAACCTCGCCCGAGGCGATCTTCGGCAGCCACTGCGCCTTCTGCGCGTCGCTGCCATGACGCAGCACCGTGCCCATCGTATACATCTGGGCGTGGCAGCCGCCGCCATTGCCGCCGGCGCGCTGGATCTCTTCCAGGATCGCCGCCGCCGCGGAGAGCTTGAGGCCCGAGCCGCCATATTCCTCGGGGATCAGCACCGAGAGATATCCGGCTTCCGTCAGCGCATCGACGAACTGCTTCGGATAGGCCATCTCGCGATCGAGCTTGCGCCAGTATTCGCCGGGAAACTGCGCGCACAATTTGGCGACGGCATCGCGGATGTCAGCATATTCGTCCGCTTCAGCGGCTGCATGTTTCGTCAAGGAGGCTTCTCTTCTTGATGGGAAATTACGTGATCCTGGACGGCTACGTGATCCCTGGCCTCATGTAATCCGGACCGGAAGATGCTCGTAGCCTTTGACGAAGCTCGAATACACGCGCTTGGGTTCCCCCACAACTTCGATGTTTTCGAACCGTTTCAGTATTTCCTCCCAAACGATCTTCAATTGCAACTCCGCCAGGCGCATGCCCACGCAGCGGTGTATGCCGAAACCGAATGACAGGTGAATCTTCGGCCGCTTGCGATCGATGATGAATTCATTCGGCCGCTCGATGACCTCGTCGTCGCGATTGCCGGAAACATACCACATGACGACGCGGTCGCCCTTCTTGATGTCCTTTCCGCCCAGATTGGTATCCTGCAATGCTGTCCGACGCATATGCGCCAAAGGCGTCTGCCAGCGGATCACTTCCGGCACCATGGTTTCGATCAGCGCCGGATTGTCGCGGAGCTTCTGGTACTGGTCCGGATTCTCGTTCAGGGCGAGCACCGAGCCGGTCATCGTGTTACGGGTGGTGTCGTTGCCGCCGACGATCAGCAGGATCATGTTGCCCATCAGGTTGTCGGGCTCCATGAAGCGTGTCGCATCGCTATGCGCCATCATGGAAATCAGGTCATTCCGCGGTTCGGAATTCACGCGTTCATTCCAGAGGTTCTGGAAAAACGCGAAGCACTCGCCCATCTCGCGGCGGCGTTCGTCTTCCGAGGACACGATGCCACTCTTGGGCAGCGCGGTGGCGACATCCGACCAGCGCGTCAGTTTTCGCCGTTGCTCGAACGGGAAGTCGAACAGCGTGGCCAGCATCTGCGTGGTCAACTCGATCGACACGCGATCGACCCAGTCGAAGGTCTCGTTGCGCGGCAGGCCGTCGAGCACCTTGGCTGTGCGCGTGCGGATCAGCTTTGCCAGTTCGTCGAGATGTTCGGGCGTGAACATCGGCGTCACGGTCTTGCGCTGGGGCGTGTGCTTCGGCTCGTCCATGGAGATGAAGCTCGGCCAGCTATAGCCTTCCGGCTCGTCGCGAATGCCGATGCCGCCGAGCTTTGAATCCGACGAGAAGATGCCGTGGCTGGTGTCCACCTTCATGATGTCGTTGTACTTGGTCACCGACCAATAGGGCTCGATCGGCGCATTGGTGCAGTAGTGCACCGGCTCTTCCGCGCGCAGCCGTTCGAAGAATGGCCATAGCGTGTCGGTGGCAAACAACTTTGGCGCGCCGGGATGGAAGTCCTTCAGCGGCATCGAATAAGCGAGCTCGCGCGCGATGCGGTCGCGGGTCGCCTTGTCGGGATCGATACGGTTCTGGATGTTCATGGCGTCTGCTCTTCTGGTAGCGATTCTGTGTGGATCAGTGGATGCGAACGGGCAGCGTCTCATAGCCCTTCACGAATGAGGAAAAGACCCGGTGCGGTTCACCAACGACCTCGATGCGCTCGAAGCGTTTCATGATTTCTTCCCACACGATCTTCAATTGCAGTTCGGCGAGGCGCAGGCCCACGCAGCGGTGGATGCCGAAGCCGAAGGAGAGATGGCGATTGGGGCGCTCGCGGTCGATGATGAATTCATCCGGCCGCTCGATCATCTCGGCATCGCGATTGCCGGAGACATACCACATGACGACCTTGTCGCCTTTCCTAATCTGCTTGCCGCCGAGTTCGGTATCGGCGATCGCGGTGCGTCGCATATGCGCGAGCGGCGTCTGCCAGCGGATGATTTCCGGCACCATGCTGTCGATCAGTGCGTGATTGGCGCGTAACTTATCATACTGCTGTGGAAACTGGTTCAGCGCATAGACGCCGCCGGACATGGAGTTGCGCGTGGTGTCATTGCCGCCGACGATCAGCAGGATGATGTTGCCGAGAAAACTCTCGGGATCGAGATGTCGCGTGGCTTCGCTATGCGCCATCATCGAGAGCAGGTCGCTCTTCGGCGGCGCGTTCATGCGCTTCTGGAATAGCCGGCCGAAGAATTCGCCGCATTCGCGCAGCTCCTTCTGCCGCTGCGCTTCCGCTTCCGGTGTCGGTGGCAGCATGGTGGCGACGTCGGACCAGTGCGTCAGCTTGCGCCGCTCCTCCCACGGAAAATCGAACAGCGTCGCCAGCATCTGCGTGGTGAGTTCGATGGAGACGCGATCGACCCAATCAAACGTTTCGTTGCGCGGGAGAGCATCGAGCACCTCTGCGGTGCGCGAGCGGATCAGGCCGGCGAGCTCGTCCATGTGGTTGGGCGCGAACATCGGCGCCACGGTCTTGCGCTGGGCCGAGTGATGCGGCGGATCGGTGGCGATGAACATCGGCCGGCGAAACTGCACGCCGGCATCGCGAATGGTGATGCCGCCGAACGAGGCCGCCGATGAGAAGGTGCTGTGGTTGATCTCCACCGCCATGATGTCGTTGTATTTGGTCACCGACCAATACGGCCCGAACATGCTGTCGCGGCAGTAATGGACCGGCTCCTCCTGGCGGAGGCGCTCGAAATAGGGCCAGAACGTATCGTCGCGGAAGAGTTCGGGATTGCCGGGATCGAAGTCCTCGAGCGGCGTGGCATAGGCGGCGTCGCGGGCGCGACGCTGGCGCAGCATGTGGTCGGATTCGATGATGCGATCGGACTCAATTGTCCCGTGCATGACAATTCCCCGGTTTCGTTCGTCCCTGATGCACACCGTCTTGCGTCGCGGTGTCTTTATTGCGTCTAATTAGATGCTGGAATGAGGATTGACGCAAGCGTGACTACAACTTTCGGACGAGCCGAAATGGTTGATTTGCCAGCGCATTTGCTGTCTTCAATGAGCCAAACGCGCGCTCGGCGCGCCATAAATGCGAGACGACCGGAGGCCGCCCGATGATCCCGAACGCCCAACACATGTTCAACTTCGATCTCGGCGAGACCGCCGAGGCGATCCGCGAAACGGTGCGCGATTTCGCCCAGAACGAGATCGCGCCGCGCGCCGACGCCATCGACAGGAATAACCAGTTCCCGATCGATCTGTGGCCGAAGCTCGGTGAGCTCGGCCTGCACGGCATCACGGTGGAGGAGGAGTATGGCGGGGCAGGGCTCGGCTATCTCGAACACGTCATCGCCATGGAGGAAGTGTCGCGCGCATCCGCCTCGGTGGGCCTGTCCTATGGCGCGCATTCCAATCTCTGCATCAACCAGATGCGCCGCAACGGCAGCGATGCACAGAAGCGCAAATATCTGCCCGGCCTGATTTCCGGCGCGCATGTGGGCTCACTGGCCATGTCCGAGCCCGGCGCCGGCTCCGACGTGGTGTCGATGAAGACGCGCGCCGACAAGAAGGGCGATCGCTACATCCTCAATGGCAGCAAGATGTGGATCACCAATGGCCCGGTGGCGGAGACGCTGATCGTCTATGCCAAGACCGATCCCAATGGCGGTCCGCGCGGCATCACCGCCTTCATCATCGAGAAGGGAATGAAGGGTTTTTCGACCGCGCAGAAACTCGACAAGCTCGGCATGCGCGGCTCGGATACCTGCGAACTCGTCTTCGAGGATTGCGAAGTGCCGGAAGAAAACGTGCTCGGCGCCGTCGGCAAGGGCGTCAACATCCTGATGTCCGGCCTCGACTATGAGCGCGCCGTCCTGTCGGGCGGCCCGCTCGGCATCATGCAGGCCTGCATGGATGTGGTGCTGCCCTATGTGCATGAGCGCAAGCAGTTCGGCGAGCCGATCGGCAATTTCCAGCTGGTGCAGGGCAAGGTTGCGGACATGTATGTCACCATGAACGCCTCGCGCGCCTATGTGTATGCGGTGGCGAAGGCCTGCGACCGCGGCGAGACCACGCGCGAGGACGCCGCCGGCGCGATCCTCTATTCCGCCGAACGCGCCACCCAATGCGCGCTGGATGCGATCCAGCTGCTCGGCGGCAACGGCTATATCAACGACTATCCGACCGGGCGGCTGCTGCGCGACGCCAAGCTCTACGAGATCGGCGCAGGCACGAGCGAGATCAGGCGCATGCTGATCGGGCGGGAATTGTTTGCGAAGAGTGGTTAGTGATTGGCGCAGGCAGATGTTCTCCCTCCCCCAAGTCGCGTAGCGACGCAGCGGGGAGGGGCGGGGTGGGGCGCCCCACGTGCCGTCGGAGTTTGGGGAAGCACCCCACCCGTCACAATGCTCGCTGAACGCTCGCATTGTGCCACCCTCCCCGCTGCGCGCGGCTGCGCCGCGCTTGAGGGAGGGACAACAAGTGCGCCGCGCGCGAGATGCTTGTTCCTATTTTGTTCTTGACAAAATTCCCATCTCCGCCATTATCCCTCCCGTCTTGTCCACGAGGGGCGCTCTCATGAGGCGTCTTTGAGTGGGGCAGGATGCGGCGCCTGCGGGCAGGGGGACCACGCATCCTCTTGCACTCGGGCGGTCGGGGGTAACCGTCCGGCCCCACTATGGGGGTCTGCCGCTATTGCGCGGCTGGACGTGGCATCGGCGACAGGCAGGAAACTGCCGGGCCTGCGGGCCAACTGCCTTTGCCCGGAAGAACGGTCCTTCGACTGGAAAAACGTCGCGGTGGCGCGCCGTAAGGCGTTGCGCGGCCGGCCAGCACTGGCGATCCAGTGCGCACCGATCGCGTCCAGTCCCACCAAGTGCGCCTTGCGGCGTGCCACCTCCCCTCGTGTCTTCGAGGGTAAACCGCTCACACCTCGGACGCTCCGGCGCCGCGAGAACGGGATCTCATGATTTCAGCAATGACGTGGCTGTTTGACATGTGAACAAGCGATGCTCCCAACGTCGTGCTCCCTCCCTCAAGCCACGCGGCCGGGGAGAGATAAGGACCGCCGTTGTTCCGACACATCCGTCATGCCACACTCGCGCAACCGCAACCGGGCAGGATTTCCATGTCGTTTCGTCTCGCCGCCATTGCCGCTTTGTCGATTGCCTCAGCCGCCATTGCCACACCGTCCTACGCCGCCAAATGCGGTGGTGATTTCCAGAGCTTCGTCGCGCAGATGTCGCAGGAAGCCGCGGCCGCCGGTGTCTCGCAAGGCGTGATCCAGCAGGCTTTTGCCGGCGTCACCCAGGACCAGGCGGTGCTGAATTTCGACCGCCGCCAGCGCGGCACCTTCAACAAGACCTTCGAGCAATATGTCTCGACCCGCGTCGGCGCCGGCCGCATCAAGATGGGCCTGCAGATGATGCAGCGCCACGCCTCGCTGCTGTCGCGCATCGAGCAGCGCTTCGGCGTGCCGCCGCAGATCGTTGTCGCGATCTGGGGACTCGAGTCCGACTTCGGCAAGGGCGATATCGGCAAGATGCCGGTGATCCGCACGCTAACCACCATGGCGCATGATTGCCGCCGCACCGAGCTGTTCCAGGGCGAATTGCTGGCGGCGCTGAAGATCGTGCAGCGTGGCGACCTGCCGCTGAAGGATCTGGTCGGCGCCTATGCCGGCGAACTCGGGCAGACCCAGTTCCTGCCGTCCAGCTACATCAAGTACGGCGTCGATTTCGACGGCAACGGCCATGTCGACCTCCGCCATTCGGTGCCGGACGTGCTGGCGTCTACCGCCAATCTGCTGAAGACCGCGGGCTTCAAGGGCGGCCAGCCTTACGGCGAGGGCACCGCGAATTTCGAGGCCATGCGGGAGTGGAACCGGGCGACTATCTACCGGAAAACCATCGGCTATTTTGCTGATCGCCTCGCGGCTGGAGGTTGATCGCGCCCGCCCAGCGAACCCGGCGGGTTCCCGTGGTTAAGGAAGACTTGCCGGTTTGCCTTCACGCTTTCAAAACCACGGTGTGGATTATCCCGCGCTGGTGACATTCCGTTAAGCGTCACGGCTGCAATTTGCGGCCTCTACGGGAACGGCAGGTCAGCGGGATGACAGCGATCAAACTCAGCGTGCGCAAGCGCGCCGTACAGCCAATGGGAGCAATCCCATGTTGAGCGTACCGACGCTGTTCACGGTCTTCGACGTCAATTTTCTCGCGCTCGGCGTGGTCTGGGCCTATGTCGCCCGCAGCTATCCCAACCTGCATGCCGCGCGCTACTGGGCGGCAGCCGCCTTCACTGCAGCGATCGGCATGGTGGTCTCGCTGTTGCGCAGTCTGGTCGAAATCGACCCGCTGGTTCCGATCGTGCTCGGCAATGGCATGCTGCTGATTGCCACCAGTCTCGCCGTCATGGGCGTCAGCCGCTTTTACGACCGGCCGCCGAACTGGCGTTGGGAGTTTGCGCTGATCGCCGTCGGTGTCGTCGGTCTCGCCATCTTCACCGTCTGGCATGACAGCATTGCGATGCGCATCGCCGTCTATGCGGTGGTGCAGTCCATCTCGGTTGCCGGCACCATCCCCTTGTCCCTGTCGCGCAGCAATGGCGGTCGCACAGCCGGCAGCTATCTGTCCGCCACTCTCGCGGTTCTGGTGATCGTGGCGCATACGGTCCGCTCGCTCTGCGGCCTGCTCGAGTCCGGCGGCACCATGGGGTTCGTCGAGCTGAACCAGGTGCAGGCGGTGCTTCTGCTGGTGCTGGTCTTCCTCACGATGTCGTGGAATTTCGCCTTCCTGGTGATGGCCATCGACCGCCTGCGCGACGAGGTTGCTGAACTCGCGCTGGTGGATGATCTCACCGGCGTCGCTAATCGTCGCCATCTGGTGCAGCGCCTGTCGGAGGAGTGCGCACTGGCGCATCGCACGCAGAAGCCGTTTGCGCTGCTGGCCATCGATCTCGACGGCTTCAAGGAAATCAATGATGGCCACGGCCATGCGGCCGGCGACGATTGCCTGCGCCATTTCACGGTCATGACTCAGAGCAAGCTGCGCCCCGGCGATCTACTGGCGCGTTCGGGCGGCGACGAGTTCTGCATCGTGCTGCCGTCGACTTCTGTGTCTGAGGCCGCAGCCATCGCGCATCGCATTCTTGATGCCTGTCGCGCCGACGCCGCCGCCTGCATGCCCGGCGAAGTCCAGATCGCGGCATCCATCGGTGTCGCGCAGTGGCAGTCGCGGATCGGCCAGTATCCGGAACGGCTGATCGCCGCCGCCGACCAGGCGCTCTATGTCGCCAAGAATGACGGCAAGAACCGCTATGCCGTCTGCGACGTCGACTCGCCGTCGATGGCGCCGGAGATCGACATGGACGCCATGATCGACCGCGCACGCAGCAGCGCCGCGTAAGTCGGATCGTCAGTTCATCTTCTTGTCGTGGGTGATGTCGATCAGTGCGCCGGGCAGCCGCACCGGTCGGCCGTGGCGGTCGAGCGTGCAATTGCCGCGCGCCATAATCCAGTGAACGCGATCGTTCCTGATCAGCCGGTACTCACACTCGAAAATGCCACCGCGCCGCATGGAGGCTGCGACTGCAGCCTGCAGGTGGGCGATATCGTCGGGATGGATCGCGCCAAAATAGTTTACATTCGGCAGCCCGCGCGCGGCGCGTTCCGGATCGACGCCGAACAGATTGGCCGCGCCGGCATCGAGATGGTTGCGGTCGTTGCTGATGTCCCAGTCCCAGATGCCGGCGATCAGCTCACGCGCAGCGAACTTGCGCACCATCGGCAGTTCGAACGCATCTTCTTCGGCGG
>NZ_JBIISY010000422.1:0-2964 GCF_044340795.1 Tardiphaga sp. | reverse complement strand
GGCCCCGCTGCGGCCGTCTGCCCTTTTGCGCGCCTCACGCGCCCACGCGTGTGAGACAGGAAAGTTCGAACATCACCATGGATATGGTCCATCTGCGGAGCGAATGGGCTCCGAACGTCACCCGTGAATTGCTCGCGGGCACTGTCGTAGCGCTCGCGCTGATCCCCGAAGCGATCGCCTTCTCGATCATCGCCGGCGTCGATCCCAAGCTTGGCCTCTATGCGTCCTTCTGCATCGCCGTCGTGACCGCCTTTGCCGGCGGCCGGCCGGCAATGATCTCGGCGGCAACCGGCGCCACCGCGCTGCTGATGGTCGGGCTCGTCAAGGAGCACGGCATCAACTACCTGTTCGCCGCGACCATCCTCACCGGCGTCATCCAGATCATTGCCAGCCTGATGCGGCTCGGCACCCTGATGCGCTTCGTCTCGCGCTCGGTGGTGACCGGTTTCGTCAATGCGCTGGCGATCCTGATTTTCATGGCGCAGATGCCGGAGTTGCTTGGCCGCGGCCCCACGGTTTACGCAATGACCGCCATCGGTCTCGTGATCATCTATGGGCTGCCCACCATCACCAAGGCCGTGCCATCGCCGCTGGTGACCATCGTGCTGCTCACCGCGGCGTCTATGTATTTCGGCTTCGATGTCCGCACTGTCGGCGACATGGGCGCGCTGCCGAGCGAACTGCCGTTCTTTGCGATCCCGCAGGTGCCGTTCACGCTGGAAACGCTACGGATCATCTTCCCGACATCCTTCGCCATCGCCATGGTCGGCCTGCTGGAAAGCCTGATGACCGCGGCGATCATCGACGAGATGACCGACACGACGTCCGACAAGAACCGCGAATGCGCCGGGCAGGGCGCGGCCAACATCACCTCAGGCTTTCTCGGCGGCATGGCCGGCTGCGCGATGATCGGCCAGTCGGTGATCAATGTGTCGTCCGGTGGTCGCGGCCGGCTCTCGACGCTGTGGGCCGGCGCCTTCCTGCTGTTCCTGATCGTGGTGCTCGGGCCCTATGTGGCGCAGATCCCGATGGCGGCACTGGTGGCCGTCATGATCATGGTCTCGATCAACACGTTCCAGTGGCGATCGGTGCGCACCCTGCTGACCCATCCGAAATCATCCAGCGTGGTCATGCTCGGCACCGTGGTGGTCGTTGTCGCCACCCATGATCTCGCCAAGGGCGTGCTGTTCGGCGTCATCCTCAGTGGCCTGTTCTTCGCCCACAAGGTGACAAAACTGTTCGGCGTGGCGTCAGCGCGGGAAGGGGCTGTGCGAACCTACCGTGTCACCGGCCAGATCTTCTTCGCCACAGCCGAGGCGTTCCACACCGCCTTCGATTTTCGGGAGGAAGACCTCAAGGGCGTCGTGATCGACCTGTCCACGGCGCATTTCTGGGACCTCACCAGCGTCAATGCGCTGGACCGGGTGGTCCTCAAGTTCCGCCACCACGGCATCCCCGTGGAGCTGATCGGCATGAACGAGGCCACCAGGACCCTGGTGGAAAAGCTGGGCACCCATGACAAGGCCGGCGCCGCACTGGGCGCATCCGGTCACTAGGCTGCAAAAGGCGTGGATGGCCGGGAGAAGCCCGGCCATGACGGTATTTGTGGCGGCAGGCAACCCTTGCGAACCGGCCTCGCGTGCCGTAATTCCTCGCTATGACAGCCCCCAGCACATCCTCGCTTCCGTCCTCGGCCCACTCCGCCCATGTGGCCGCCGAGCATGACAAGATTCTGATCGTCGATTTCGGCTCCCAGGTGACGCAGCTGATTGCGCGCCGGGTGCGCGAGGACGGCGTCTATTCCGAGATCGTCCCGTTCAACAAGGCGGAAGCCGCTTTCGCCGAGATGAAGCCGAAAGCCGTGATCCTGTCCGGCGGCCCGGCCTCGGTGCTCGACAAGGACGCGCCGTCGGTGCCGCTGTCGATCCTCACCGCCGGCGTGCCGGTGCTCGGTATCTGCTATGGCGAACAGACCATGGCGCAGCAGCTCGGCGGCACCGTCGAGGGCGGCCATCACCGCGAATTCGGCCGCGCCACCATCGAGATCACCGACGACTGCGCGTTGTTCGAGGGCGTGTGGGAGAAGGGCGGCAAATACGACGTCTGGATGAGCCATGGCGACCGCGTCACAAAACTGCCGGAAGGTTTTCGCGGCGTGGCGAAGGCGCCGGGCTCGCCGATCTCGGTGATCGCCGACGACGTCCGCAAATTCTATGCGATGCAGTTCCATCCGGAAGTCGCGCATACGCCGGACGGCGCAAAGATCATTCGCAATTTCGTGCGCAAGGTGGCCGGCTTCACCGGCGACTGGACCATGCGTGCCTTCCGCGAGGAAGCGATCGAGAAGATCCGCGCCCAGGTAGGCTCGGGCAGGGTGATCTGCGGCCTCTCCGGCGGTGTCGACAGCGCGGTGGCTGCCGTGCTGATCCATGAGGCGATCGGCGACCAACTCACCTGCGTGTTCGTCGACCACGGCATGCTGCGCAAGGACGAGGGCAAGACCGTCGTCGACCTGTTCCGCGGCCACTACAATATCCCGCTCGTGCATGTGGACGCGTCGAAGCAGTTCCTCGGCGAACTCGAAGGCGTCACCGATCCCGAAGTGAAGCGCAAGACCATCGGCCGTCTGTTCATCGACGTGTTCGATGCTGAAGCCAAGAAGATCGGCGGCGCGGACTTTTTGGCGCAGGGCACGCTGTATCCCGACGTGATCGAGAGCGTCTCCTTCACCGGCGGCCCCTCGGTGACCATCAAGTCGCATCACAATGTCGGCGGTCTTCCCGCCCGCATGAACATGAAGCTGGTCGAGCCGCTGCGCGAACTCTTCAAGGACGAAGTGCGCGATCTCGGCCGCGAACTGGGCCTCCCCGACATCTTTGTCGGCCGCCACCCGTTCCCGGGCCCCGGCCTCGCGATCCGCTGCCCCGGCGAGATCACCCGTGAGAAGCTCGACATCCTGCGCGA
>NZ_JBIISY010000013.1:0-51841 GCF_044340795.1 Tardiphaga sp. | reverse complement strand
ATTCGTCATCGACAGGATTCGTCGATCCATGCTACCCCACTCGGATAGTTCGAAAGAGACAACGATAGTGACGCTTTTCGCTCGCATCTTCCGCCACGGCCCGCTGCGCTTCTCGCGCAAGGCTTTGGTCATGGTCGTGCTGGCGTCGTATCTCTTCGCCGGTGCGATGCACGGGCTGTTCGAACTGGATGTGACCAACGCGGGTGGGGCGACCATCGTCTCGCTTGCCGATCAGGATCCGGGTCCTTCGGACAAGGGTGTTCTGGCCGATCACCACTGCCATGGATGCTTCTCGGTCTCCATGCCTGCGCCGCTTTTCGGCACCTTCATCGCCGTCGAAATGACGAGCCGCATGCCGGTCGCTCATGATGTCGAGCGTCGCAGCCTGCCGCGCGGCATCGATCCTCCGCCCCCCAAATCCCTGACCTGAACGTAATCGCCGGGCGCATCGCGCCCAGAATCCGTCGTTCGTCAGGCTTTTCATCATGTTCCCGAAATACGCCACGCGTCTCGCGTGCGCGGCTGTGCTGCTCGTCGCGTTGCCGACGGGGGTGGCCCATTCGCAGACCCTCACCATGGGGGCGGCGCTGCAGCGCGCGCTCGCCGCCAGCCCACGTCTGACCGCAGCCGAGCGTGACGTCGGGATCGCCCGAGGTCAACGCATCCAGGCCGGAGCGCTGATCAATCCGGACGTCTCCTACGAACAGGACGACTCGTTCGGATCGGGCGCTTACAGAGGAACGCGCTCGGCGCAGTCCACGCTGCAGGTCAGCCAGATGTTCGAGCTCTGGGGCAAGCGCGACGCGCGCATCTCCGCCGGCCAGGCCGGTCTGGATGCCGCCGGCATCGGCCGCCAGGCGGTGCGTCTGGAGGTATTGTCCGAGACGGCCATCGCCTTCGTCAGCGTCCTCGGCCTGCAGCGCCGCATCCACATTCTCGAAGAGCAGGTGGAGGCGATCAACAAGCTCACGCCGTTGCTGCAGCGTCGCGTGGAGGCGGGCGCATCGTCGATCGCGGAGACGGGCCGAGCCGAAGTCGCGTCCGCTCTGGTCAAGGCCGACCTCGAGCGCACCAAGGCCAATCTCGCTACGGCCCGTCGCGAACTCGCGATCCTGATGGGCGACACCGCGCCGAAGTTTAGTTCGGTCTCGGGACGTTTGGACGCGGTCGGTCGGCCGCCCAGCTTCCAGTCCGTTGTTGCGGCGATCGAGGCCAATCCGCAATTGGTCCGTTGGAAGGCGATCTACGCGCAGCGGAACGCTGAACTGCTACTCGCGCGCCTGAAGCCGTATCCGGACGTGACAGTCGCGGCCGGTTGGCGGAAATACAACGACACCGGCGACAGCGCTGTCCGTCTGTCGTTGTCGGTGCCGATCCCGGTGTTCGACCAGAACCAGGGCAACATCCTGTCCGCGCAGGAAAGCCTCGCCAAGACAGCCGCCGAACGGCAGGGCAACCGCAACACGTTGGTCGTGATCGCGGGCCGCGCCTACGACTCGTTGACCGGCTCGCTGCGCGAACTCGCGATACTGCGCGAGAGCGCCATTCCGAAGTCGAAGGACGCGGCCGACGCGATCTTCGAAGGTTACGGACAAGGACGCTACACGCTTCTTGAAGTGCTGGACGCCCAAGCGAGCGTCGCGCAGGCGCGCCTGCGCGAGCAGGAAGCCCAACAGAATTTCCATGTCGCCGTCGCCACCATCGAGGGGCTTGTCGGCAATCCGTTTGCATTGGCTCGGGGGAGCGCACGATGAAGAAGCCCGTCATGATTCTGGTAGGGGCGGTCGCGATCTTCGCTCTGGGCGCCGGCGTCTACGCCTATGCGCCGAGCAAGAACGACGCGCAGACCGCCGCCACGTCGAAGAACGCCAAGGGCGAGAAGAGCAAGGGGGAAAAGTCCAAGGGGGAGAAGAAGGGCGGCGCCGGCGAGGAGGAGAAGGGGCACGGCGAGGAGGGGGCCGTCGAGATGAACGACGCCCGCGTCGCATCGTCCAACATCGAGATCCTCGCTGTCGGACCCGAGACGCTGCGCGACTCGCTCCCGCTGAACGGCATCCTCCAACCGAACCAGGAAGCGCTGGTCCAGGTGACGCCGCGCTTTCCGGGCATCGTCCGCGAGATCAAGAAGCGGATCGGCGACAACGTCGAGAAGGGCGAACTGCTCGCGAAGATCGAGAGCAACCAGAGCCTGACGGTGTACGAGATCCGCGCGCCCATCTCGGGCACCGTGATCGACAGGCAGATCTCTCTCGGCGAGTACGCTTCCGAACAGAAGCCGGCCTTCACGGTCGCCGATATTTCTACGGTCTGGGTGGATCTGTCGGTCTACCGGCGCAACCTGCCGCGCGTCCGGATCGGCGACAAGATCCTGATCGACGTCGGCGATGGCGGCGCTCCCATCGAGGCGGCGCTGTCCTACATCTCTCCGGTCGGCAGCAGCGACACACAGAGCGCGCTGGCGCGCGCCGTCGTGCCGAACCCCGACATGCGCCTGCGGACTGGTCTCTTCGTATCGGCGCGCCTGATCCTCGCGGCGAAGAAGGTGCCTCTCGCGGTGCGGGCGTCCGCGATCCAGACCGTCGAGAACCGCAAGGTCGTGTTCGTCCGCAACGGCGAGAAGTTCGAGGCCCGCGACGTCGACACCGGGGCGCACGATCCGGAAAACGTGGAAATCCTCTTCGGCCTGCTCGAAGGCGACAAGTACGCCGCGACGAACAGCTTCATCGTGAAGGCGGAGCTCGGAAAGGGATCGGCGTCCCATGAGCACTGAACCCGTCCGGACGCGGCATGTCCGCGTCCACCTGAGCCTCTACGGGTCCCCACAGGGGATCGTCATGTCGGGAATTCGAACATGATCGACAAGCTTCTTTCTTTCTCCGTCCATCAGCGCTGGCTGATCATGATCGGCGTGCTCATGATGGGCGCCTTCGGCGTCTGGAACTTCACGCGCCTTCCGATCGATGCCGTGCCGGACATCACCAACGTCCAGGTGCAGATCAATACCAACGCTCCGGGGTTCTCGCCGCTTGAAGTCGAGCAGCGCATCACCTTCCCGATCGAGACGGGGATGGCCGGCCTGCCGAACCTCGTCAACACGCGCTCGCTCTCGCGCTACGGCCTCAGCCAGGTCACCATCGTATTCAAGGACGGGACCGACATCTATTTCGCCCGTCAGCTCGTCAACGAACGCGTTCAGCGGGTCAAGGACTCCCTGCCGACCGGCATCGAGACGGCGATGGGACCGGTCTCGACCGGCCTCGGCGAGATCTACATGTACACCGTCGAGGCGAAGGAGGGCGCGAAAAGCGCCGACGGCAAGCCATTCACGCCGAGCGACCTGCGGACCGTGCAGGACTGGATCATCAAGCCCCAGCTCCGGAACGTCGCCGGCGTCAACGAGGTCAACACGATCGGCGGCTTCGAGAAGCAGTTCCACGTGCTTCCGGATCCGGCCAAGCTGATGGCCTACAAGCTCAGCTTCCGCGACGTCATGACGTCGCTCGCGAACAACAACAACAACGTCGGCGCCGGCTACATCGAAAAGAATGGCGAGCAGTATCTCGTCCGTACGCCGGGGCAGGTGGCGAACGTCGAGGAGATCAGCCAGATCGTCATCGGTTCGCGCAACGGCGTCCCGGTCCGCATCCTGGACATCGGAGAGGTCAAGGAAGGCACCGATCTGCGGACGGGTGCCGCCACGGTCGACGGCAAGGAGGTCGTGCTCGGCACGGCTATGCTGCTGATCGGCGAGAACGGCCGGACCGTGGCGCAGCGCGTCGCGCAGAAGCTCGAACAGATCCAGAAGTCGCTTCCGGAAGGCATCTCTCTCCGCGCGATCTACGACCGTACGCACCTGATCGACGCGACCATCGCGACGGTCGAGAAGAATCTCGTCGAAGGCGCGCTGCTCGTCATCGTGATCCTGTTCCTCATTCTCGGGAACTTCAAGGCGGCGTTCGCGACGGCGCTCGTCATCCCGCTGTCCATGCTCTTCACGATCACGGGCATGTTCGAGAACAAGGTCAGTGCCAATCTGATGAGCCTCGGCGCGATCGACTTCGGCATCATCATCGACGGTGCCGTCATCATCGTCGAGAACTGCCTGCGTCTGCTCGCCCACGAACAGGCGAAGCAGGGGCGTCTTCTGACGCGCGATGAACGCTTCGCGACGATCATCGAAGGCTCCCGAGAGGTCATCAAGCCCAGCCTGTTCGGCACCCTCATCATCGCCGTCGTCTACCTCCCGGTCCTCACCCTCACGGGCGTGGAAGGCAAGATGTTCACGCCGATGGCATTGACGGTTCTGATGGCGCTTCTCGGCGCGAGCATCCTGTCGATGACCTTCGTCCCGGCCGCGGTCGCCCTGTTCGTCACCGGGAAGGTCTCGGAGAAGGAGAACTGGTTCATGCGCGCCGCGCATCGGACCTACGTTCCGCTGCTCGATGCCGCGATCCGCCTCCGTGTCGTCGTAGCCGCCGCAGCGGTGGTTCTGGTCATAGTCAGTGGATACGCCGCGACGCGGATGGGCGGCGAGTTCATCCCCAGCCTCGACGAGGGTGACGTCGCGATCCAGGCGATGCGCATTCCCGGGACCAGCCTGACCCAGTCGCTCGAGATGCAGAAGGCTCTGGAAGAGCGTCTGCACAAGATCCCGGAGGTGAAGGAGGCCTTCGCGCGTACCGGCACCGCCGAGGTCGCGACCGATCCGATGCCGCCGTCGATCTCGGACGGCTACGTCATGCTCAAGCCGCGTGATCAGTGGCCGGATCCCAAGAAGCCCAAGCTCGAGGTCATGAAGGCGATCGAGGAGGCCTCGGAAGAGGTCGCCGGCAGCCTCTACGAGCTGTCGCAGCCGATCCAGCTCCGCTTCAACGAACTCATCTCGGGCGTGCGCAGCGACGTCGGCGTCAAGATCTTCGGCGACGATCTCGATGTCCTCGCCCAGATCGCCGGGCAGGTGCAGACCGCGCTGCAAGGCATCCAGGGTGCCGCGGACGTGAAGACCGAGCAGGTCTCGGGTCTGCCGGTGCTGACGGTCAAGCTCGACCGCAAGGCGTTGGCGCGCTTCGGCATCAGCGTCTCCGACGTCCAGAACCTGGTCGAGATCGCCGTCGGCGGCAAGACCGCCGGTCTTGTGTTCGAGGGCGACCGCCGGTTCGATCTCGTCGTACGCCTTCCGGATGAACTCCGGACGGACGTCGAGGCGATCAAGGCGCTGCCGATCCCGCTGCCTCCCGTCGAAGGCCAGCCGAACCAGAACAAGGCCACACCGGCCGTGTTCGGGACGTCGCCTCTGGCCCAGATGCGCTACGCGCCCCTGGCGGAACTCGCGGAGATCTCGGTCTCGCCGGGACCGAACCAGATCAGCCGCGAGGACGGCAAGCGCCGCATCGTGGTCTCTGCCAACGTGCGCGGCCGCGACCTCGGCTCGTTCGTCGGCGAAGCGCAGCAGCAGGTCGCCGAGAAGGTCAAGCTGCCGGCGGGCTACTGGATCGGGTGGGGCGGTCAGTTCGAGCAGCTCGTCTCGGCGACCCAGCGTCTGACCATCGTCGTGCCTATCGCGCTGCTGCTGATCTTCCTGCTCCTGTTCCTCAGCCTGGGGTCTGCCGCCGACGCGCTGCTGGTGTTCAGCGGCGTACCGCTGGCGCTGACGGGCGGCATCTTCGCTCTGCTGCTGCGGGACATCCCGCTCTCGATCAGCGCCGGCATCGGCTTCATCGCGCTTTCGGGCGTCGCCGTGCTGAACGGCCTCGTCATCATCACCTTCATCGAGCGTCTTCGTCTCGAAGGAAAGACGGTGATGGACGCGGTTCGCGAAGGCGCGCTGACCCGTCTGCGTCCCGTGCTGATGACCGCGTTGGTGGCTTCGCTCGGCTTCGTGCCTATGGCCATCGCGACGGGGGCCGGTGCCGAGGTTCAGCGTCCGCTGGCGACGGTCGTCATCGGCGGCATCATCTCGTCGACCATTCTCACGCTTCTCGTCCTTCCGGCGCTCTACATCCTATTCCGCCGGGAATCTTCGCCTGCCCATGTGGAGGCGATGCCTGTCCACGCTACCAAAGGAGACCACTGATGAAGAAGATCCTGCTCGTCGCATCCGCGCTGCTGCTCGCCACGCCGGCGATGGCACAGCACGCCCATGAGAAGGGGCCGAACGGAGGCCAGATGGAGGACGTCGCAGGCGTGGAAGTCGAAATGGTCGCTTCCGGCAAGACGCTGACGTTCAACGTGTTCGACGAGGCCAAGAAGCCTGTCTCGACGAACGGCTTCTCCGGATCGGTCATGCTGACGTCCGGAAGCGACCGCGAGACGATCCCGCTCGTCGCCGCGGGCAATGCGCTCAAGGCCGAGGCCAAGGGCGAGATCGCGAAGGGCGCGTCCGTCGCCGTGACCCTGAAGACCGCGGCCGGCAAGTCCGGCCAGGCCAAGTTCAAGAACTGACCGGATACGTCCGTCTCGCTGATCGGAGCGCCGCCATGTGCGGCGCTCCTGAATGGAAAAGATGACCGAAGCAACGAACGACAAGGGTTCGGGGAGGGATCTGAGACTCGATCTCTTCCGAGGACTCGCCAATTGGGCGATCTTCCTTGATCACGTGCCCAACAACCTGGTGGCCTGGATCACCGCGCGGAACTACGGTTTCAGCGACGCGGCCGAACTGTTTGTGTTCGTGTCGGGTTTCACCGTGGCGTTCGTCTACGGACGCATGATGCGGACGGCCGGCTTCTTCAAGGCTTCCGTCGGCGTCCTCGGTCGGGTCTGGCAGATCTACGTCGCCTACATCCTGCTGTTCGTCTTCTACGTCGTCGCCATCGGCTATGTGGCTCAACGCTACGGCCACGCGCACCTGCTCGACGAATTCAACATACGCCTGCTCATCGCGGAGCCGGTCGAATTCATCAAGCATGGTTTGCTGCTCGAATATCGCCCGCTCAATCTCGACGTTCTGCCGCTCTACATCGTCCTGATGGCCCCGTTTCCACCGATCCTCTGGCTGCTGACGAAAGCGCCGAATGTCACGCTTGCGGCGTCGCTCGTTCTCTACGTCGTCGCCCGTCAGATGGGCTGGAATCTGTCGGGGTTTCCGTCCGGCACCTGGTACTTCAATCCTTTCGCGTGGCAGCTCCTGTTCGTGATCGGAGCATGGACTGCGGTCATCGACCGCGCGACGCTGCACAAGGCGTTGCGTTCGCGCGTCGTCATGCCCGTCTGCATCGCCATCCTCGTCTTCTCCGCCGTCGTCACCGTGGCGGCGCACACGGGCAATGAGACGATCCTTCCGGAGGCGGTTCGGTCCTTCTTCATTCCGAACGACAAGACCAACCTTGCGCCGTACCGCATCATTCATTTTCTGGCGCTGGCGATCGTCGTGTCGCGTCTGATTTCCCGGGACGCGCCCGCGCTGCAGTGGCCGGTGTGGCGGCCGATCATCGTATCCGGCCAGCAGTCGCTCGAAGTCTTTTGTGCGGGCGTGTTCCTGGCGTTCGTGGCGTATTTCGCCATCGACCTCGTCTCCGAGGCGTTCTGGTTCCAGTTGCTCGTCAGCATCGCCGGCATCGCCGCGATGACCGGCGTTGCCTATTTCCGGAAATGGGCCAAGGCCGGCAGGGCCAAGCCGGCGAAGACGGGGTGAGACCGATGCGCGCGATTGCACTCGTTTTGCTGACGATCCTGCTGACTCCGGACGGCGCCGCGGCGCGTGCCGGCTTCGCCGACGAACCTCCACGCGCTCCGTATCACATCGACAACCTGCCGCAGGAGCTCCGCAGGGTCGTCCGGAGCCGGGCCGCGAGTTGCGGCAACGAGCCGTCGGCGCAGCACCTGTTCTCGGTGTCGATAGGAGGCGAGGGCCGTGAATTCATGTCGTTTCACTACGACAAGCTCACCTGCACGAACCGGGCGGCCGTCTGCCGCTCGGGAGGATGCCTTCATGAGGTGTTCGTCCGTAGCGGACGGGGCTGGTCGCCCGTCTTCCAGGCCTATGCGGACGAGACGACACTCAGCAACGACGGCGGCCGCATATGCCTCGCGGTCCGCAAGGGCTGGACGACCGAGACCTATTCGTGGGCGCGCAACGGGTTCTCGCCAGTGATCGAGTGCAGGAGACGATGATGGAACACTCGCTTATAGGCCACCTGCATTTCGGCGGCGCAAACATCAGCTACCGCAAGAAGTTCAGGCTGTTCATCATCGTGGCGTCGGTGGTGCTCATCCTGAGCGCCATCAAGCTTGCGATCCACTATTCGGGCCTCGAACTGCTCGACCTCAACCGGTTGGTAACCAGCGGCATTGCCGGCGCGATCTTCATCATCGGCTTCATGCTGTCCAGCATCCTGGCGGACTACAAGGAGGCGGAGCGAATTCCGGCGGCCATCCGGACCGAGATCGAGGCGATCGACGGCGATCTCGAGATGTTCGCGGAGGAGGAGACGACGTTCGACGTCGCAAAACACCGCGGGATCATGGTCGCGCTTCTCGCGAAACTGCGAACCGGTCTCGGACACGCGAAGGACCACAAGGACATCACGCCGGCGCTCGACGAGCTCGCCAAACTGACGCCCATTCTCGGCCGGCTCGAAGGTCTCGGAATGGCCTCGAACTTCGTCGTCAGGCTCCGCAATTCGCAGGACCGGCTCCGCAGCTCGTTACTCCGGATCTACACGATCCAGCGCGTCGAGTTCGTGCCCTCCGTGCGGGTGCTGGTCCAGACGCTGGTCTCGTCGATCATCATCCTGCTCATGCTGCTGAAGACGGAGGGAGATCCGGCGTCCGCGATCCTGTTCGGCTTCATGGCCTACATGTTCGTCTACGTCCTCTACCTCATCAGACTGCTGGAGCAGCCCTTCGCCAAGGGCCACGGCTCCGTGGACGACGTCAGCCTGTTCCTGCTGGACGAACTGGAAGAGAAGTTGCGCGCTTCGTTGAACGCGCCGGAAGCAAAGGAAATCTGAGATGCACGGTGGCGGTTCACACGGAACGGCGGCGGCAAAACATTCGAAGAGGCTCGCGATTGCGCTGGGGATGACGGCGACCTACATGGTCGCCGAGATCATCGGCGGCTTGATCACCGGCAGTCTCGCGCTGCTCGCGGACGCAGCGCACATGGCGACCGACGTCGTAGGGCTCGGGCTTGCGCTTCTGGCGATCAGGTTCGCCGCGCGGCCGGCGACGCCGCAGCGGACCTACGGCTTCCTCCGAATGGAGGTGCTGTCGGCGCTCACCAACGCCGTCATCCTGCTCCTGCTGACGATCTACATCATCTACGAGGCCTATCAGCGCTTCCTGGCACCGCCGGAAATCCTGAGCGGACCGATGCTGATCGTCGCGCTCATCGGCCTTGCCGTGAACCTCGTCAGCATGTGGATGCTGATGGACGGATCGAAGGAAAGCCTGAACGTGAAGGGCGCGTACTTCGAGGTCCTCGGCGACATGCTGGGCTCCGTCGGCGTGATCGCGGCATCTCTGATCATCATGTTCACGGGCTGGCAGTTGGCGGACCCGCTGATCGGTGCCGGCATCGGTCTCTTCATCGTGCCGCGCACCTGGATCCTGCTCAAGCAGGCGGTCAACATCTTGATGGAGTCGACGCCGGCCAACGTCGACGTCGAGAAGATGACCGCGAGCCTGGGCGCGATCCCCGGCGTCACCGCGGTCCACGATCTGCACGTCTGGACGATCACCTCGGGGACCGACGCGATGAGCGGTCACCTCGTGGTCGAGGACGCGGCCCGGTGGCGAGAGGTGCTGCGGGAGGCGCAGACCCGCATACGCAAGGAATTCGGCATCGACCACGTCACCATCCAGGTCGAGGACGAAGCGATGAGAAGCGCTGAAGCGCAACTCGGCTTCTGAGCCGGCTGGTCCCTCGGAGGGTGTCATGAGCGACAAGCAAATGATCGGACTGTCCGGCCTCCTCGCGATGAGGAAGCACCTGGACTCGATCGCCAACAACGTCGCCAACCAGACGACGCCGGCGTTCAAGGCGGGACGCGTGCAGTTCAAGGAGTACCTGACCGAGGCCAAGGAGGCGGAGGTCCCGGATCTCGCCAAGCGTTCGATGGTCTCGACGTCGCAGTTCACCGACTTCACCGTCGGCGGCGTGAAGGCGACGGGCAATTTCCTGGACGTGGCGCTCATCGACGATCAGTCCTTCTTCGTCGTCGATACGCCGTCCGGTCCCCGGTACACGCGCTCCGGAGCCTTCACGCTGGACGGCAAGGGCAAGCTGACGACGCTGGACGGTGCGCCCGTCATGACGAGCAACGGCCCACTCGTGGTGCAGCAGCGCGACGGTCCCGTCACGATATCGGGGGATGGCTCGATCTCGACATCGCAGGGACGCGTCGCCGGCCTGCGGATGGTCCGGTTCGCCGACCGACAGCAACTGACACCGGAAGGCGGCGGTCTCTTCTCGTCGGCGACGCCGCCGATCGACATCCCGTCCGGGAAGGGACGCCTGGCGACGGGCGTCCTCGAGATGGCGAACGTCAGGCCTGCGGACGAGATGAGCCGGATGATGGCGGCCACGCACGCCTACGACGTCCTGGCCAAGACGGTCTTCAAAGGCGAGCCCGCCGAGGAGCTCCGGAAGCTGGCAGGAGCGGGTGAGGACTGATGGGACGGCGCGCCGGCGACGACAATGGAAGATTCGAGATCGGCCGGGACGACGACGGATGGTGCGTGCGCGATCGGGAGACCGGGCAGGTGGTGACATGCGTGACGCCTCCGCCGACGGGTCTGTTCCGGATCGAGGCGGAACTGATCCGGGATCAACTGAACCAGACGCCGCAGCGCCGTCCCGGCGCACGGCGCGATGCATGAAAGGTCGGCCATGAACGCTGCGACAGCCGAAAAGACCAGGATGCGTGTGGAGGGCATGGACTGCGCCTCCTGTGCCACGAAGATCGAGAACGCCCTGCTGCGGGTCGAGGGCGTGTCCGAGGTGAGGGTGTCGGTTCCAGCGGGCACGGTAACGGTCCAGCATGCGGCGTCCGACGTCCTGTCGATGCGGAAACGGGTGGAAGGCTTGGGGTACAAGGTGCTCGACGTCGGAGGGGAAGGCGGCCACGCGCACTCCAAGGCGTCGGACCATCACCACAGCCATTCCCACGATCACCATGACCACGGAGGTTCCTGCGCCGACGCGGGGCCGGCTGCCCGGACCCCCTGGTGGCGGACCGCCAAGGCGACGATGACCATCGCCGTCGGCGTCGCGCTCGCAGCGGCCTTCGTCCTGGGCAAGCTCGTCCCGGCCGTGGAGACCCCGGCGTTCCTGGCGGCGATGCTGATCGGCCTGGTGCCGATCGGAGGCCGCGCCTTCAACGCCGCCATCTCCGGAACGCCGTTCTCGATCGAGATGTTGATGACGATCGCCGCCATCGGTGCCGTCTTCATAGGGGCGACGGAGGAGGCGGCCACGGTCGTCTTCCTGTTCCTGATCGGCGAACTGCTGGAGGGCGTCGCCGCGAGCCGTGCCCGAGCAAGCATTCAGGACCTCACCAAACTCGTTCCGGAGACCGCCAGGCTCGAACGGGACGGCCGCGTGGAGGAAGTCCCCGCCGCGAGCCTGGACGTTCAGGCGGTCATCCAGGTCCGTCCGGGCGACCGCATTCCGGCGGACGGGGTCATCGTCGCCGGCGAGAGCGCGATCGACGAGGCGCCGGTCACGGGCGAGAGCACTCCCGTCCGGAAAGGTATCGACGGGACCGTGTACGCCGGCACGATCAACGGCGATGGGGTGCTGAGGGTCAGGGTTACGGCGGCGGCCGCCGACAACACCATCGCGCGGGTCGTCCGCCTGGTGGAGGAAGCGCAGGAGTCCAAGGCGCCGACCGAGCGTTTCATCGATCGCTTCTCGAAATTCTACACGCCTGGCGTGGTCGTGGTGGCCGCGATGATCGCCGTCGTCCCGCCGCTGCTGTTCGGCGGCGAATGGCAGGAATGGATCTACAAGGGCCTCGCCATCCTTCTGATCGGCTGCCCCTGCGCGCTGGTGATCTCGACGCCGGCCGCGATCGCGGCGAGCTTGTCGGCGGGCGCTCGTAGGGGCCTGCTTCTCAAGGGCGGCGCCGTCCTGGAGGAGGTCGGCCGGATCCAGATGGCATGTTTCGACAAGACCGGCACGCTGACGGCCGGCAAGCCGCAAGTCACCGACGTAGCGTCGTTCGGCGTTCCGGAAGCGGAGGTGCTGCGGCTCGCGGCTGCGCTCGAATCCGGGTCCAGCCATCCGCTCGCGACCGCCATCCTGGCCGCAGCCGCCGATCGGAGCATCGTCGTGCCGGCGGCTACCGACGCCAGCGCCATCGGCGGCAAGGGCGTCCGGGGAACGGTAGAGGGGCGGCTCGTCTTCCTCGGCTCGCCGCAGGCCGCAGAAGAACTCGCATCGCTCGCCGAACAGCAGAAGGCTCTGATCGTCGCCTTCAACGAAGTCGGAAAGACCGCTTCGGTCCTGATCGTCGACGGCGCACCTGCCGGTGCCATCGCCATGCGGGACGAGCCGCGTCCGGACGCGACGGAGGGATTGCAGCGCCTACGCGACCTCGGCGTCGAGACCATGATGCTGACCGGCGACAACGAGCGTACCGCAACCGCCATCGGGCGGACGATCGGGATCCGCGTCCGGGCCGGACTGCTGCCGCAGGACAAACAGCAGATCGTCTCGGGCTTCCGGAACGGCGGGAAGAAGGTCGCCAAGATCGGCGACGGCATCAACGACGCGCCCGCTCTCGCGGCCGCCGATGTCGGCATCGCCATGGGGGGCGGGACGGACGTCGCCCTGGAGACGGCGGACGCCGCCGTCTTGCATGGGCGGGTCGCCGACGTCGCCGCCATGGTCGAACTGTCAAGGCGGACCATGAACAACATCAAGCAGAACATCGGCGTCGCGCTCGGTCTCAAGGCGCTCTTCCTCGTCACGACGGTGGCGGGGATCACCGGCCTATGGCCTGCGATCCTGGCGGACACGGGCGCGACCGTTCTCGTCACGATGAACGCGCTGCGGCTCCTCAGGATGCCGGCGCAATGATCACGGATGCGATGCAGGTGCTGCATCGGCTGCTCTGCGGACTGGAGAGTAGGATGGATCGTGGAATGACGATGACGCCGATATCCGTGCGGTTCCGTCGAAGGGCCGCCGAATTCGCGCGCGCGGCGGAGGCCCTGCACATGGAGGGAAAGGGCGACGAGGCGATGCGCTGCGTGCAGACGGCGTTGTCCTGGATCCAACTCGCCGAGAACGAAGAGCTTCTCGGCGGCGCGATGGCGGCCGTGAAGCAGTGAACAGGGCTCTGGTGAAGGCGCCGCAGTTCGGCAGTAGGAATAGAAGATCGGGCCAGATGAAGCAGCGCTCGATCGCGCTGCATGGCCGGAAGACGAACGTCACGCTGGAGGATGAATTCTGGGAAGCGTTCCGGGAGATCGCAGCGAAGGAGCAGTGCTCCGCCGCAGAACTGGCCACCCGGGTGCTGAGCGGGCAGAAGCACTTCAACTATTCGTCGGCACTTCGGGTGTTCGTGCTCGACCACTTCAGGAAGAAAGATCCGAATCCCGATTGATATCGGACAGAGGCGCGGTCGGGTAGGACCGCGCCTCCAGATCTAAAAGTTAGGACTTGCCATGCTGCCAGTGCGAGGTGACGTCGTCACCGGACTTATTCAGGTGGACATGCTCGTCAATGTGATCGATCCATTCCGTCGGAATGAAATGGTGATGCTGGCCGTCCGGCGAGCTCGCCTTTGTCAGCTTGATCTTGTCCGGCCCGTCCAAGTGGTCGACTTTGCCGACCACTTTTTTGTCTGCAGAGATCACGTCCATATGCTCTTTAATCTGCGTAGTATCGACCATGAGTGCCTCCTTCCGTTGAGGCCTTTAAAACGGCGCGAAGTCGGCAAGGTTGCCGACAAAGGCAATCAAATATTTCGAAGTCGCGAGGGCGGCGACTTGCGCCGCCCTCGGTCGTCTTAGAAGGCGACCTGCGTACGCATCGCGAAGACGTTGTAGCTGGCGCCCGCGTCGAGGCCGGCGGCATTGATTTTGTCGACGCGACCATTGATCCAGTTGAACATGAAACGCATGTTCTGGTTCACATACCAGTTCAATCCGACGGTGGTGTTCTTGAGCTCGCCTCCACGGATGTTCAGGTCGTTGAGGTTCGCGGAGCTGTAGCGGACCGCCAATTCCCAAGCGCCGTAGTCACCGATCGCGAAGTTCACCGGATGCTTCGGATTGATGCCGCCGAAGGAGCCCGAGGTCGTGCTGTACTTGTGTTGCTCGCCGGTGAGGACGTAGCTCGCTTGGCCGTAGAAGCCGTTGAAGCTCAGGTCGCCGAGACCGTTGGTGCGCTGTACGGCGAAATCGAAATATTCGCCTTGGGCCATGAAGCTGCCGAACTGTGCGGCCGCTTCACCGCTGAGGACGCGGGCGCTATCGACGTTCTGCATCGTGCCGGTGTTCAGCAGCGCGTTTGAGGCGGGATCGATGCGGACCTCGATGCGGTCGCTGAGGCCGAGCGTGCTGTTGGTCGGGCCGCCTGGTTGGGCGAGATAGAGGGCGTCGAAGCCGACGAGGATCGTGCCGACCTCGTTGCGCATCGGCAAGCCGATCGCGCGGAAGGTTGCACCGAGCGGCTGCGGCTGCGCATGGTTGACGGTGGTGGTGCCGGTGGTCGGGCCGGTCACGTAGGCACCGATCCAGTGGCGCTCGCCGTAGGTGTAGCCACCGAACGCGGAGCGGAAGTCGCCGGCGGCGATGCCGGTCGCCATCGCCTGCGGAGCGGCGCGTTCCATGAACAGGCCGTTATTCGAGCTCGTTGCCTGGTCGAGCGTATACGGAACGTCGATATAGCCGCCCTGGATCACTAGGCCCTTGACGCCCTTGTACGAGACGTAGGCGTTGTTCAGCACGGCCGCACCGTCGGTGGTGCCGCCGGCGTCGAAGATCAGGCCGTATTCCCAATCCTTGTTGAACACGCCGATGACGCCGAGGCGCGCGCGGCGGGCGTTGATGCCGTCGTTCAGCGACTGAGGCGCCGTTGCGGCCGAGTTCGGGCTGTAGGAGTAGGCGCCCGCGTCGAAGTGCAGTCGGCTGGTGACGGCGACGCAGTTCAGACCGTCCGCGGTGCAGAAGGTCGGACGATTGCCCGGCATCTTCAGCGTGGCGTCGAGGAAGGGCACGGCCTTCTTGTGCATGGCCGCGTTGGCGTTGGCGAAGTTGGCCTGGACGGTGTCGGCCTGCTTCTGCGTGTGGTTCGCCTGCTTCTGGACGTTGTCGAGTTTCTTCTCGAGCGCGCGAAGCTGCGCCTTTAGCGCGGCGATCTCGCCGTCGCTTGCGGACTGTGCATGCGCCTGGCCGGTGCCGAGTGCGCCGACGACGGCGACCGTCGCGAGGAAACCCTTGGTGACGAAATTCATGGAGTAGTGCCCCTGTATAGGCAAAGCCTCGCGCGCGCCGTGAATCGCTTCGCGGGCGTGTGTAGGTTTGCGGTGATGTGTTGGCGAAGACCAGGCGTCCGATTTGTGTAGTTGCGGATCCGAATCTCCGGGCGAGCCGTCTTTTGAGCTCGCGGGCACCGTAGGGACGGTTTGCGACAGTTCAACTAAACCCGCATCGTCGAACGATCGAAGCTGTGCGCGTGTCGCGCTTTCACAATGAGGAAATCCGTCGATGTAATTCGTCTATAAAAACTCATGATTTTATCATGGGTTTTTATAGACGATCTCGGGATGAACAGCGAACAACGCGTTGGTTTTGATAGTTGAGCGACGTGAGTTGATGCGCGAATGAGACATCGCAAGGATTCGTTTGATAGTAGGGGAACGCACGGTCGATCTCCGCATTCGTCCAGTGCGTTTCAATCGAGGAGAAGAAGATGCGTAAACTAATTCTGGCGATCGCCGCCGTCGCCACGTTCGGTCTCGCGGTCCCGACGTTCACGTCGCAAGCTCAGGCGCAGCACGGCGGTGTCGTGGTTCAAGGCGGAGGCCATGGTGGTGGCGCCTGGCGCGGCGGCCACCGCGGCAATCGGCCCGCGATGGTGCGGCGGGGACATGGCGGGCCGCGCATGATGGTGGCGCCCGGCATGGGACGTCACGGCGCGCCGGCGCGACATGGTGCGCCGCGCATGCATCGTCGCTACTGATTGCCGTCGAGATGCGAAAGGCCCCTTCGGGGGCCTTTTTTGCTTCGGGAGGGGAGGTCGTCGATGAACTCCGATTTCTGAATCGTAGGAGTCTTCCGCATACCCGCTTCCACATACAGCGAGGGCCGGCATCGCTGCCGGCCCTCGCTGCGCTGATAGATCTGGAGGCGGGATCAGTGGGTCTTCATGCCGCCTTTGGTCTGGCCGTCACCGTCCTTCGTCGCGGCGCCGCGATTGACGTTCGTGGAGTTGTCCGGCGAGCGCATGTTCGAGCCACTCGTCTTGCCGTTCTCGATGGCGGTGCGATTGGGATCCTGCATCGGATGGTTGGTCGCGCCTGCGGGAGCGTTGGGCTGGCGCATGTTCTCACCTGTCGTCTGAGCGAAGGCTGCCGTCGACATGAACGAGACGACTGCGGCCGTGATTGCGATCTTCTTCATTGCGAGTGCTCCGTGGTTGGTTCGCACTTCGGCAATCGACTCCGTCTGGACTCGTTCCCGCGGCCATAGGTCCCGGGCGCGACAGACTTCGTTGCGGGCTCAAGCAAAAGGGCTCCGCCAAACGACGGAGCCCTCAAGCGCGAGGCGAATTAAATCAGCGATTGCCGGTGTTGCCGCCGGTCGAAGGCATGACGCCGGTGTTCGTGTTGCCGAGCGAGTTCGTCGCTGGCGAGCCGGCTGTACCGCCCGTGCTGGACGAGCCGGTGGTGGAGGAGGGCGCGGAAGTCGTGGTGTTGGCACCGCTGCTGCCGGAGTTCGTGCTGCCCGAACCACCCATGCCGCCGGAGCCACCGCCCGACGTTCCGGATGCTGCTGCGCCTCCGCCGGCGCCACCGCCCGCACCGCCTCCGGCACCACCACCACCGCCGCCTCCGCCGCCTTGGGCGAAGGCGGATCCGGACAGAGCGATGACTGCGGCCGCGACGAGTGCTGTCTTCTTCAAGTTCATGTCGATCTCCATGGCTGTCGTTTCCTGGAGTCGAACGGGAGGATGGCCGCAACGTTCCTTCCTCCGCGAAAATGCGAGCTGAGCTGTCCATGCGAGACCTTTTGCTCACTGGCTCGATGTCCCAACTCATTCTACGATCGGCGCTGAACGGTTGGAGCGGCGTCGCGATGATTGAGAACAAGGATTTGATCGACGAAGTGCGCCGCCATCTGGCCAGCGCTCCGAGCAACGCGATCGTAGACACGTTCGCATACGCGAACGCGATCGAAGGAGCGTTTCAGTCACCGCTACGCGAGATCCAGGAAGTCATCCGGCGCGAAGCGCGCGATCTCGGGGTGGCCTGCACGTAGATGGCGGGCAGACGATTTTCGTCGATCGCCACGTGTCGTCCGCAAAAGAAAAAGCCCGGCACTAGGCCGGGCTCGTTGTCGGAGGCGAAGGCTTAGAAGCCGCCGAGGGTGCTGCCCCAGTTGAAGCGGTAGTTCAGGCCGACCTTGATGGTGTGCTCGTCGTTGCGGAAGTTGCCCGGAATGAGCGTGACCGGCGTCGCGAAGTTGGTCGTGCCGAAGTCGTAATACTGGTACTCGATCTTACCCGACCAGTTCTGGGTGAACAGGTATTCGAGACCGCCGCCGACGGTGTAGCCGTTACGACCGGAGTCGCCGGTGAAGCCGTTGATGAAGCGCGAGTCGGCCCAGGCGTAGCCGCCCTTCACGTAGAGCATGGTCGGACCCCAGGTGTAGCCGAGACGACCGGTGACCGAACCGAGACCGCGGTTGGCGATCACGCCGCGGGCATCGAGGAAGCTATAGTTTGCTTCGAGGCCGAAGACCCAGTTCGGCGCGAACTGCGTGTCCCAGCCGATCTGACCGCCGCCCATGAAGCTGCCGTCGCTGCTGCCGCCGAGGATGTTGTTGGAGTTGCCGCGGAAGGCGCCGCCGAGGTGACCGCCGATGTAGAAGCCGGTCCAGTTGTAGACCACTGCCGGCGCCGCCATCGGAGCCTTGGTGTAGGGGCGGGCGGCGAGGTCGGCTGCCGAAGCCGCCGTGGTGCCGAGAACCGCGATGGCGGCCGAGGCGAGAAGATACTTTTTCATGATGGTCTCCGTTGGAATCACGGAGGGACCCTAGAAAGCTTCCAGCCTCATTGGCGTCACCGGTTTGCCACACATGTGCACAATCGCGCACACGAATTCGTGAGCCAAAGTCGTAGGAACCTTTCCTGATTGTACGCCGGTAGTGGCGAGATCTTGGGCCTGTTTCGCAGAGTGGGATCGCGGCGCTTAAAGCTTTAGAGGCGCCGTCCTTCCGTCCTTCTCCAGCTCCCAGCATGCCGTCCATTCGCCGGATCGGCGTTCAAGTACCAGATAGTTACGCTGCGAGATGTAGATCGAGGTCTTTCCCGGCAGCGGATGCAGGCGGATGGGCTTGCCCGGCACCGGCGTCTCTCCGAGTCGCGCCAGGAGATCGAGCGCCAGCGCGTAGGCGACGGTCGGGGCGGGATGCGATATGCCGGAAGCGACCAGTTGGTGCATCGGTGCCGGTGCCGTGTCGAAGGTCGCGCGAGTCGCCAGGTGGATCTCACCTGAGAGCAGTGTGACTGGCGTCGCCGGGTTGCGGTGGATCTCCGCGAGGCGCTCCAAAAAGCGCCGCCATTCGGTGCGGTGCGCGCGGCTCTGCCACTGATCGCGAAGGTCGTCTCCGTACTTGTGCATGTTCGGCAGCAGGTTCAGCGCCGCTTCGACCCACGACAGGCGGGGACCGAGAGCTGGGACGCTCGACAGGAGCAGCACCCGTCCGGTGTCGACCTGCGACATCGCCACGTCGAAGGCGCGCCAGCCCTCTTCGCCCATTACGCGATCCCAACGACGTTCGGAGCGCAGGTCCGGAGCGATCACGTGGAGGCCGGGCAACTTCAGATGCCAGGTGAGGCTGGTGCCCGTCTGATCGATGATGCCTTCCGGAAGGTCGTCGGGCTCGCTTCCGAACTGGAAGACGAGGTAGAATTCGCGCGCGATTTCGAACAACAGCCTTCCGACCGGGGCATCGAGCTTCGCCGCGTCCATCGATCCCCATCCGTCGCAGATGTCGTGATCGTCCCAGATGGCGAGGGACGGGATGCACGCCATCAACGAAGAGCTTTCCTCTTCGCCGAGGACGCCGACGTATCGGGTAAAGAAGGCCTGGCGCAACGCGCCAACGAGTTCGTCGAGCTCGGACTGCGTCGGGCGCACGGTTTCGCCATCTGCCCACCGACGGACCAGCGGATGCGCGTCGAGGACCTCGTCGGCATAGATCTGATCGCCGCCGTGAAGGAGCAGCTTGAACGGGCTCGCGACATGCTCGTCTGCCAATCGCCGCCACATCGCGTTGCGTTCGCTGCGGTCCCGGCCCTGGTCGCCGGCCTCCTGGCCGTTGCAAGACACGAAGGCGATGCGGAGGTCGCCGTCGAACGCGGTGTTCAGCGCGTAGCTTCGGCCGTCGATCTCGTAGGATCCGTCGGAGGATGGCGCGACATCGAAGGCGTAGCGCAGGATGCGCCGGCCATCGCATTCGAGAATGGATGCCGCAGTGACGAAACGGTCGTCGATGCGAAGGACCGGGAGGGCGGCCGCGAGCGGCATCACCATCAGGGCTACGAGATGGACGCGTCCGTCGCGCAGCCCTTGGAGATAGAGAAGGGGACCGACGATCTCGGTCTTGGAGCGCGTCGAAGGTTCATCGCCTTCATCGGACACGCTTCGTCCCGATACATCGATGCCGTTCGTGCTGGTCGCTGCTAATCGTCGCATGCGACGCAGATAGCAACCTTGTACGCATGACGCCAGCGCTTCGAGGCTCGTCGATGCGAATGTTAGGATGAGCGAATTGTAGTAGCGGATATGTTAGCTCGATGGAGATGTATGATGAAATCATCGGTGTTTTCCGCTGTATTTTTACAACACTCGATGGTGTCGCGCGATCGTGATGGTGCCTTTGATCTTTCGCTGGAAACAGCGTGTGTCGCCGGCGTTGGTCGTTGCTGGGAAAACAAAGGATTCGAAATGAAGACTTGGATAAGCGCTGCTGCATTGACGGCCACGATCGCCTTCTCGGGCGCGTTCATAAGCACCGGTGCCGTCGCAGCGTCGCAACAGTCGCAGAAGATCTCGACGTCGGCGAAGAGCAAGGCGACCGATGTCGGAGCAAGCCGACGTCATCATCGTTCGCATCGCCATCACGCACATCGCGGGCATCATCGCATGTACGGGTCGGGCTACGCCCGTCAGTACCGATCGCAGTATCTTCAGCCGGCTTACTCGGGTTACGACTACGGCGGCTGGCAGCCGGCCTATTACGGGAGCGGCTACTACGGCGGCTACGGCTACGGTGGCTACGGCAGGCCGTTCGGATTCGGCGGCATCGGTTTCGGTCGTGGGTTTGGCCATCATGGCTTCGGTCACGGCGGGTTCGGTCACCACGGTGGCTTCGGACATGGAGGCTTTGGACACGGCGGCTTCGGTCATGGTGGTGGCCACCACTGGTAAGCGCCCGAAAATCGGGCGGGAGATTGTGCAGGCGCCCCGGGGGGCGCCTGTTTTGTTTTTGCGGCTGTCCGGGTTTCGGTGTGGAATCCCCCGTTCAAAAAGTGCTGGGTATTAACCGGTAAAATACGATTCAAATCGTAGGCAGACCTACGCGGCAGCCTGCCGCCGCGCAGGTCACCTTAATGCCTTCGATCGTCCGCACCTTTACGACCCGGATCGGCAACCATCCAGCTCTCTCCGCGAGGGCGGCGCTGGAGTCGCGTGTCGAACGGGAGCTTTATGCCGCGCTGCGCACCGGCCGCAAATTCACCGGCGATCTCGCCGTCTCGTTCTATCAGCAGTTCGGCATATCCGCGAAGACGCTGGATGGGATCCACCGTCAACTGAAAGCGCAGCTGGACGCGATCTCGGAGCTCGCCAAGCTCCGCGTGGCCGAACTCGACGTCCGCACCGCCGCGCTGCGCAGGAAGATCGCCGACGCCGAGAGGTTCTGTCGGGCGACCGACGGCGAGCGTCGGCGACGCCTGCGGTTCTCCCTGCATCAGCACCGGCGGCGCCTGGCGACGCTCCAGGCAAGGCAGATCCAGGCAAGACAGCGGATAGACAATCCCAACATCTGCTTCGGGACCCGGAAGCTTTTCAACGCCCAGCACCATCTCGCAGCAAACGGATTTGACGACCACAAAGATTGGCTGAGAGCTTGGCGCTCGGCGCGCGACAGTCAGTTCTTCATCGAGGGCGATGCCCGGCAGATCGGGGGCAACCAGTTCGCCCGGCTCAAAGGCAGCGAGGAAGGCACCTTCTCCCTCGAACTTCGGTTGCCGGAAGCTGCGGGCATTTGGTCCGAGAGCGACATGCTGCTAGGCGGTCATGTGGTACGTGCGGCATATTTCACCGGCCTGCATTTCGAGCACGGAGCCGCCGAGATCCGAGACGCGCTCGCAGGCGGGAAGCCGCTGTCATACCGTTTCCGCCGGGACGACGGCGGGCAATGGTTCGTCTCGATCATGCTGCGGCAGGAATTCGACGAGCCCGCGATCGCGGGCTTCGCGAACGGTTGTCTGGGCGTCGATCTTAATGCCGACCACATTGCGTTGACGCTGGTCGATGCTTTCGGAAATCCGCTGACGACTATCAAAGACGCGCCTGGCAGCCCGATGATGAAGCGGCGCATCGAGCTCGTCACCTACGGCAAGACCAGCGCACAGCGGCTCGACATGATCCGCAAGGCGGCCGCGGAGATCGCGGCGTTCGCGGACCGGCTAGGCGTGCCGGTGGCGGCCGAGAAGCTGGACTTCAAGCGCAAGCGCGCGGAGCTGGAAACACAGAACGGCAAGAAGCGTGCTCGCATGCTGTCGTCCTTCGCGTATTCTTCCTTCGCCGAGGCATTGGCGCGCGTTTGCGTGCGCCGGTCCGTCCGGCTTGTTTTGGTGAATCCTGCCTACACCTCCATCATCGGCCTGGTGAAGTTCGCTCCCCGCTACGGGTCGAGCGTCCACGCGGCCGCGGCCTTGGCGATCGCCCGTCGGGCGATGGCCCTTTCCGAACGACTGCCGGCTTCCGGCGGGGGCATCCAGGTGCTTCTCGCCTCCGGCGACCGCGTCACCCTCCCGCGACCTGCAAGGATCGCGCGGAGGCATGTGTGGTCGTCGTGGAGCCAGTTGTCGCGCGGATTGTCAGCGGTCCATGAAGGACGACGGTGGGCGCGCCGCTGGGCGCGATCCGACGGAGCCGGAGGTCTCGCGACCTCTCGCGATCGTCGGACGGGGTTCGGCTGACGCCTCCCTTCGCCGGACGGGGGCGAGATTCCCCTGCGCGAGCGAGGTTCAGGTTACGGCTAGACCTCGCCGCCTCCGGACCGGCCTCACGGCCGGCGCGGTGGTGCGGATTCCACACGGAAATCCGATAGCCGTATTTGTGCATGTTGGGGAGCAGGTTCCGTACCGCGTCGACCCATGAAAGGCGGGGCCGAGAGCGTGGACGCTTGAGAGTAGAAGCACCCGTCCGGTGTCCACCTGCGCCTTGGCCACGTCGAGGGCACGCCAACCCTCGTCACCCATTACGCGATCCCAGCGACGTTCCGAGCGCAGGTCCGGAGCAATGACGTGGAGGCCGAGCAGCTTTGCATGCCAAGTTAGACTGGTGCCAGTCTGATCGATGACGCTTTCAGAGAGGTCGTCTGACAGTATGTGCCACTCAACGAGGCGCTCTCTGACGGATCGGCGGATGCTCGTCGGCCAACCGACGCCACATCGCGTTGCGTTCCCGCTCGCGGGTCGTGGATCTGGTCATCGTTCAAGGAGTGGTCAGTCACCACGGTGGCTTCGGTCATGGTGGCCACCACGAGATAGCCCGTCGATCGGGAGGGGAGATTCAGGCGCCTACGGGCGCCTGTTTCATTTGCGAACGACTTGCAACAACTTGACACGGGAACCGTCTCGTGACTGTTATTGCGAATGAGTTGCATTAGCGATACCCATCTGAGCGTCCTGACATTGATTGAGTGGGTCCTGAGGCTGCCGTCGGAGACGAGGCTTGCAGGCTCTCGGCTTATCTGGGTCGCTGCGATCTGCGCGCTGTTGACGGCGGGCGGCGTGACGGCGTCGGCTGCCGATGACAAGACCATCTACTCGTTGGCCAACCCCACACCTGATCGGCTAATGCGCGAGATGACGACCGATCGTCCGGACATCACAGAGGTGCCGTTCACAGTCGATGCCGGGCGGGTCCAGGTCGAGACGACGGCATTCGGCTATGCGCGCTCGCGTCCGGATGCGGTTGGGGCGGTAACAGGAGGCTACGAGCTGATGGGGAGCAACATTCGGATCGGCCTCACGCACGATCTGGAGGCGACGATCATCGTGGCACCCTATGCGCGGCAACGGACCGTGGGTCCCGCCGTCGGCACCGTCGCCTCGGGATCCGGAGCCGTCGTGCTGCGGGCGAAGTGGAACATCTGGGGCAACGACACCTTCGGCAAGTCGAGTTCGACGGCGTTCGCGGTCCTCCCGTACGTGTCGCTGCCGACGGAGACGCACAACGGTGTCAGTCCGGAGGCCGTCGATGGCGGATTGCAGACGTTCTTCGCCGCTGAGCTGGGCGGCAACTTCTCCTTCGGTATGAACGCCGGCCTTCATTCCGTGAAGAATCTCGATGCCGCCGGCCGTCACATTGAGACGACAGCATCCGCGACGCTCGGTTATGCGTGGACGGAGAAGTTCTCGACCTACGGCGAGGTCGCGGCACGGACGGGGCTTCGCGAAGGATTGGGCGATGCCGGCTTGGTCGGCGGCGGCATGGCCTACCGGATCACGAAGGACGTGCAGTTGGACTGCGGGGTGAATTTCGGGGTGACGCCCGCGTCCCCTCGCTACAGTCCCTTCGTTGGGCTGTCGGCGCGGTTTTGAGATGCTGGTATCCGTGGCAAATTCCCTTTGGTGCCGGCATCTTGTCGCGTCAGTTAACGATACTCTCTAGGGGGGCGTTGAGTCCTTCTGAGCAGATGCCATATCTGTAGGCAGTATTCAAAATTCGAGCTGTGAGCGCCGTCGGATGCCAAAATTCGATGAAAAGTTGAAAACAGTTGTTTCAGGTGTCGCTTTTGGGAGATTTCATGAGCTTGCCTGAATTCCACATCACGGCCGACATGGCCGACGACTTCCAACGTCGCGCCGAAGAGCGCGAAGAGGTTGCCCGGCCTCTTGCTGTCGCTGCGCTCCGGTCGATCGAAGCAATGGGGTTCGAAGCTTGGGTCGTCGGGTCTTTAGCGTCTGGCACTTTCTCATCGCAGTCGGACATCGATTTCATGGTCGATTGCGATCAAGTCTCTGAACACGATGTGTTCTTGGCTATTGAGAGGGAATTGGGGGATTTCCCGTTCGATCTGGTCTTTTGCAGGTGGGTCGGAGAGGATGCCATGGTTCGCCTGAGGGAGACTGCCAAAAATGCATCCGAACTTGTTGAGCGCTAGGCTGCAGTTGGCAGATGTTGGAAGCGCGTTCGAACGGCTTCTTGAGATCGAAACCGAGGTCATCGACCTACTGCCGGAAAGTAAGGCCGGCAACGAGGCTAAAACCATCCTGCGGGCGGCTCAGATTGAGGATATTTACACCGGTATAGAGCGTACGCTGAAAGAAGTGCTGAAGGTTACTGACGTACACATCTATGCGGATGGAGGAGCTTGGCACAAGAAACTGCTTCTCCAAGCCGCAAATCGCAATGATCTGGTGGATCGAGAGCCTATAATCTCGCGTCAGGTTTTCGCTGCATTGGACCAACTTCGCGCCTTCCGCAACGTCGTGCGATCCCATTACGGTTATGGGCTGCGTCAAGACGACGTTTTAAGGAACGAAGCGATCCTCCGAGATGTAGTGCCGCTGTTTCTCGCAGAAATGACTGCGTTCACGGACAATTACGATCCAGTTCCCGGCAACCCGCGTCCGTAATGCATTCGGCTCGGATGCCGTCGGACTTCCGCTTGCGCGGGTATGAGTCGGATGTCGTTCTTAAAGTTGGATGGCTGCCGATCCGGGTCGTGAAGGTGCGAATGATCGAAGGCATGAAGGTGACCTGCGCGGCGGCAAGCTGCCGCGTAGATCTGCCTACCAATTTGAATCGTAATTTACCGGTTAACGCCCTGCACGCTTCGAACGGGGATCCCACGCGGAAATCCGGATAGCCAAGTTCTCGACCTACGGCGAGGTCGCGGCACGGACGGGGCTTCGCGAAGGATTGGGCGATGCCGGCTTGGTCGGCGGCGGCATGGCCTACCGGGTCACCAAGGACGTGCAGTTGGACTGCGGCGTGAACTTCGGCGTGACGCCTGCGTCCCCACGCTACAGTCCCTTCGTTGGGCTGTCGGCACGGTTCTGAGGATCTGAGGCCACCGGGGCGTCCGGAGACATCCACTCAGTTCAGTTTTTTCTACCTGCAGCGCATAAAATTCACTATTTTCTGCAGCAGAACTCGGAAATTCACTTTTTTCTGCGACATCCTTTCGAAATTCAGCTTTTTCTGCCAAGTTGAGTTCAAGTTCAGCTTTTTCTGCGCCGCACTGGGCATTCGACGAGCAAACGCAATGCGTATCGACAACGTTGGCACCTTGACGATCGACGGAAAGCAGCAGCCTGCCAACACCGTGCTTGCAGGCTATGCGGCGCTGATAACGGCGTTGAGGCTACCCGTTCCGATGCCGAAGACGGTCTCGGTGATCAGTGAAGGCAGACACCGTTCTGACCTCGGCAAAAACCACGCGCTGAAAGATGGCTTCGCGGTCTTCGAGCGCAACTATGCGGTCGATTCCGATTTCGGCTCCCACCTGGGCTTCGCGTTGCGTCACGAACGGCTCGACCTGTTGGCTCTCAAGCGCATTTTCCTGGCCGTCCCGCCGCAGGAAGTCACCGACTTCGTCGCCGCAGCGCCGAGAACCGCCTTCCGTCGCCAGGCATGGTTCTTCTACGAATGGCTGACCGGTAGGCGGATCGAACCGGTCGGTCCGGGCGACCAGCTGGGCCCCTACGTGGATGCCATCGACGCAACGCAGTGGCACGTCGGTCCCGCGGTCCGGTCGCCCCGGCATCGCGTCGTGAACAACCTGCCTGGTACGCCTGCATTCTGTCCGATGATGCCCCGCAGCGTGCCGCTCGTGGATGATCTGGCCGAAGCAGCAACCGCGCGACTGAGCAAGATCGCCGGAGGCGCTGGGGAGCGTCAGCTCTGGCGCCTGCGGCAGCGGCTTTTGCTGAAGGACTCGAAGTCCACGTTCCTGATCGAAAAGGAGATACCGACGCCCGGCATGACGCAGAATTGGGCAAACGAACTCGCCAAGGCCGGGAGCGATCCCCTCGACCTCGCATTGATCGTTCGGTTGCAGACGCTTCTGATGTCGGAGCGTCGGCACGTGACGCCTGGCCTGCGGCGCGACGGCGTCTTCCTCGGCGAGCACGTGGACGGCGTCCCGGTGCCCGTGTGGATCGGAGCGCGCCCGGAAGATCTCCCGGACCTGATGGACGGTCTCCTTGAAACCGACCGCAGGATGGCCGAAGGCGGCATGCATCCGCTCGTGCAGGCGGCGACCACCGCCTTCGGAATGGTGCTGATCCACCCGTTGGAGGACGGCAACGGGCGCCTGCACCGTTATCTGCTGCAGCAGGTACTGGGGCGGCGCGGGATCAAGCCGTTAGGCATCACACTCCCGATTTCGAAAGCGATCTGGAACGATCTGGACGGTTACATCGAGGCCTTGGAGTCGTGCCAGAACGACCGCTTCGACCAGATCCAGTGGCGCGCGACCGGCAATGGGAACGTCGAAGTCATCAACGATACCGCCGATCTCTACCGCTTCTTCGATCCTTCCGCGCACGTCCGCTTCCTGTCGAAATGCATCGATCGGGTCCTCGAACGGGACATCCCCGACGAATTGGTCGAGATGGACCGGCGCGACCGCGTGGTGAAGCGGGTGCGCGAGATCCTGGATATGCCGGAGAGGCTCGTCGACCGGTTTGTCCAGTTCACGCTGCAGAACGACGGTACGCTCTCGAAGTCGAAGCGCAAGAAGGATTTCCCTGATCTCACCGACGCGGACGTCGAGGCGATGCAAAATTTGGTCAGGGAGATCTTCGAGCTCGATGTCCCGTCCAACGATCCGCCGGCGCCCTGATCGGGCTCGGAGCCCAAGTTGGTCATCGGCCGCCGTTCTCGGTCCGCACGCTGGCGGCGGCGCGCGGAATCGACCGCATCCGCGAAGCTTGGCTACGCATGGACGGGGAAGTTCTCGGCGCCAATCGGACAGTGCAGCGCTGTCTTAGAGCATGAAGATTTTTCCCGGGTTCATGATATTGTCGGGATCGACGGACCGCTTGAGGCGTCGCATCAGATTCATAGCCCCCGTGCCATGCTCGGCGTCCAGATACTGGATCTTTCCCTGACCTACGCCGTGTTCGCCGGTGCAAGTGCCGTCCAGGCGCAGAGCGCGCTCCGACAATCGATCGAGAAACAGGTGCGCGCGCTCGATCTCCGCTTGATCGTCCATATCCATCATGAGGCCGACATGGAAATTGCCGTCGCCGACATGGCCGACGATCGGACGAGCAACCGATACTCCTCAACGTCACGCATGGTTTCGGTGATCGCCTCGGCAAGCCGGGAAATGGGCACGCACACATCCGTTGAAAGCGGTCGACAACCCGGCTTCATGGCCACCATCGCAAAGTATGCGTCGTGACGGGCCTGCCAAAGCCTCGTGCGTTCTTCGGCCTGAGTCGTCCATTTGAACGGGCCGCCGTCGAATTCGCCGGCGATCTCGCCGAAGCGTTCGGATTGCTCCTTCACGCTCGCATCGCTGCCGTGGAATTCGAGGAACAGGGTCGGCAATTCGGCGAGGGACAACTTCGCGTAGGCGTTGGTCGCACGGATCGCGAGGGCGTCGATGAACTCCATGCGCGCGATCGGTATCCCGGACTGGATCGCCATCGTCGCGGCCTGGCAAGCGCCCTCGACCGAATTGAACGGGCAGACCGCACTGGCGATGGCTTCCGGAATCCCTGACAATCTCAAGGTCAGTTCGGTGATGATCCCGAGGGTGCCTTCCGATCCGACGAACAGTCGGGTGAGATCGTATCCGGCTGATGACTTCTTGGCACGCGACGCCGTGCGTATAATCTCTCCGTCAGGTAGCACGACCTTCAGGGACAGAACGTTGTCCTTCATCGTCCCGTAGCGGACCGCGTTCGTTCCGGATGCTCTGGTCGCCGCCATGCCGCCGAGCGAAGCATCGGCACCGGGATCGATGGGAAAGAACAGGCCCTGGTCGCGGAGATAGTCGTTGAGCTTCTTCCTGGTGACGCCCGGCTGGACGACACAGTCGAGATCCTCCGGATGCACGGCGACGATCTCGTCCATTTGCGACAGATCGATGCAGATGCCCCCGAACGGCGCGTTCACGTGTCCTTCGAGCGACGTGCCGGTACCGAAGGGAATGATCGGTACCTGATTGGCGGCGGCTATCCGAACGGCATCCTGCACGTCCTGCGTCGTGGTTGCGAACACGACCGCATCGGCAGGCTCATTCGGAAGCCACGTCGTTATGTTCGCGTGCTGGCGGCGGACCTCCATGGAGGTCACGACCTTTTCGCCAAGCTTGGTCCGCAATTCGGAAATGACCGTTGCGACGGCAACCGGACTGACGTCGGGAATATCCTGAGGCATTGAAGGACTCCGTTGCAGCCACCGTTCAGGCGACGGTGGCTGCTTGATTTTGCGGGGAGGGGCCGAGGTCATGCCTCGGCAATGTCTTCCTTGTGGATCATCGATCGGCGCGACGTTTCCGGGATCGCGAGGACGACGAAGAAGACGATGACCGAGACGATCGCCATGTAGATCGCCGGCGCGATCTTGCTGCCGCTCTGCAGCACCATCCAGGTGCCGACGAAGGGGGCGGTGCCGCCGAAGATCGTGTAGGCGACGTTGTAGCTGATCGCCGAGGCGCTGAACCGGGTGCGGGTCGGAAAGAGCTCCATCAGAGCGATGCCTACCGGCCCCCAATAGAGACCGCAGCTAATGGCCAGCATGCCTTGCCCGATGATAGCCGAGACGAGATTGCCCTGCGCCGCGATGAGATAGGCGGGGACGCAGCTCAGCGCCGTCACGACGAGGCCCAGAATGAGGATCGGCTTGCGGCCGAACCGATCGGACAATCCGCCCGACACGATCATCGTGACGCAGGCGATGGAGAGGCCGATGCTGTTGGAGATCAGGGCGTCGTTGCTGGTCAGCCCGACCGTAGTGGTGAGGTAGCTGACGAAATAGCCCACGAAAGTGTAGAAGCTGAGAGCAGAGAAGGCGGTGAGGCCGAAGCTGTAGGCCATCTGGCGCTTCTGACTGCGCATCGCTTCGCTGATCGGCGAGGTCGTGACCCTCTTGGCGGCCTTGGTCGCCTTGAAGGCGGGCGATTCCTCCAACACGTTGCGAATGTACAGGCCGACCAGTGCCAACGGACCGCTGATCAGGAACGGGATGCGCCAGCCCCACGAACCATAGGCTTCAGGGGTCATCGAATTCGTAAGGCCGAGCACCAGCAGAGCCGCAACGATCGGGGGGATGACGGCGAAAGACCAGGTAAAGGCGACATACAGTCCGCGTTTATCGGCGGGCGCGTGCTCGGCGACGAAGGAATTGGAGCCGATGGTCTCACCGGCGGCAGACAATCCCTGAACGAGGCGGCACACGACCAGCAGGATCGGAGCGAGAATGCCGATCTGGGCGTAGGTCGGCAGCAGGCCGATACCGACCGTCGCGCAGCCCATCAGGAGGATGACGAAGGAAAGGATCTTCTGGCGGCCGAAGCGGTCACCGAGGCTGCCGAAGAGAAAGCCGCCAAGGGGACGCATGATGAACCCGACCGCATAGACCGCGAAGGTCGAGAGCAGGGCCGCGGTCGGATCTGAGTTCGGAAAGAAGAGCTTTGCGATGATCGTAGCCGAGTAGGCGTAGATCACGAAGTCGTACCATTCGACGAATTGACCGATCGCGGCCGAGCTCAGAACGCGACGCATCGCGCTTTTTTCTGACGCAGCAGCGGCGCTGCCGTAACTCATGTTCGCTTCGACGCTCATCTGTATTTCCTCCGAAGTGTTGGGTTTATGCTTTCTCAGTCGGTGCTGAGGTTGATGCGACACGGGTCTCGCCGGTTTCCCGGCGTTGGGTGATTTCGTATCGGCGATGCTGCAGGCAGGGGAGCACGTCCCGCACGGCCTTGAGCCGGGCCGGATGCAGTTCGCACACGGCAACACCCTCGTCGGCGGCGACGGTCGCGAGGACGAGGCCGCCGGGATCGACGATCATGCTCTGGCCGACGGAGAGCGGAGCCGGCTGGCAGGCAGCCGCGACGAAGCACGTATTCTCGATCGCGCGCGCGCGGATCAGCGTCTCCCAGTGCAATTCCTTGAGCGGACCGGCAACCCACCCGGCACCCAGCAGAAGGGCGTCGGCGCCCCGGTCGAGGAGGACCCGGGCCATTTCGGGAAAGCGGAGGTCGTAGCAATTCATGACACCGAAGCGGAAACCGGCGACGTCGAAGGTGCATAGTTCGGCCAAATCCGGCCGCAACGGCGCCCGCTGGTTCTTGTCGGATTCGCGATAGTGAAACGCGTCGTAGAGATGCAGTTTCTCGTACCGGCCGAGCGTCGAGCCGTCGGCCCCCGCGACGATGAAGGTGTTCTTGGACAGACCGCGCCCTCCGTCCTCGTACATTCCGGCGACCAGGACGACGCCAAGGCGAAGTGCGAGCGCGTGGATGGCATCGGAGAAGCGGCGGCCCTCGCGTCGGGCTACATCCGCAAGTTCTTCGGCTGGGGAGGCGAAAGCGTACATGGAGGCCTCCGGAAGCACGACGACCTGAGCGCCCCGGTTTTTTGCCGCCGTTTCGGCCAGCCGCGCGATAGAGGCCAGGTTGGCTGCGACATCGGCGATAGCCGCGAATTGAGCTACGGCGACGGAGACCGGGCCCGGAGTTGGGCGGAATGTCGAATGCATTTGAACGCTCCCTATGGACCTCGGGTCCTCATTGGCGCCAACGAAGCTGCCGGAACGAATTCCGGAAGGGGGTGGCTTCTGTCCGGCTTGACGCTTCAAACGTAAGAAGTCCAATATCAATCAACGCATTATTGATAACGGAAAAGCATCAATGGGCAGATCCCGGGAACTTGCGTATCTGCCCTATTTTCTTGCGGTCGCCGAAACCCTCAATTTCCGTCGGGCGGCGGAGAGCCTGAACGTGGCTCAACCGGCCGTTACGCGTGCCATTCAGCAGCTCGAGATGGTTCTGGGTTTCCGCTTGCTCGACCGCACCACTCGTTTTGTGGCCCTGACGCCCGCCGGCGAGGCGCTCGCGCGGGAGACCGGCGACATCGTCGGCCAGATGCAGCGCGCCATCCGGAAGGCGGGGCAAGTTGCGGAGGGGACGGCAGGTGAGGTGCTCGTCGCTTACTCGGCGCAGGCGGCCAATGGTGTGATGCCCGAACTGATCGTCCGTTTCCGGACCGCCTATCCGGAGGCGCAGGTCGGGCTGCGCTCGCTCTCGTCCGACGAGCAGGTCGCAGCGCTTGAAGACGGTCGCACCGATCTCGGCTTCCTTTTGACGAGTGCCTGTCGGGCGCCGTTGGAGCAATGCGTGATCCATCGCGAGCGGTTCGTTCTGCTCTTACCGCTCGGCCATCCGTTCGCGTCGCGCAGCACGGTCGGCGTGAATGAACTAGCGGGCGAGGCCTTCGTGATGGGCAGCCCGCGGCGATGGGGGACATTCCGCTCGCTGGTCGAGAACGTCTGCCTGCAGGCTGGATTTCTCCCGCGGGTCGTCGAAGAGGCTGACGACGTCCCGCTGCTCATGCAACTCGTGTCGCTCGGCCGCGGGATCACTCTCTACAGCTCGTCGGTCACGACGCTGCTGCCGCCGAATATCAAGGCCATTGCGATCACCGACACGCATGCAGAGTTCGATCTCAGCATCGCATGGCGCAGACACCCCGGGCCGCTGATCAGAGCTTTCGTCGCGATGGCGCGAGAAACCGTTGGGTCGTCTATTTCCGCGTAACGGGACCGGACGCGGTGCGGGCAAAGCCTACTTTCCGCGTGCGTCGAGGAACTGCCTCGCCACGTCGGCAAACCGCGCCACCAGTGGCGACGCGTTTCGTTCGTTCCAGACGAGGGATATATCGAGGCGTGTTTCGATACCGTCGAGTTCGAGCGGTGTGATGCCGGGTGGCAGTGTTGGAATGCAGGATGCGTCGAGCACGGTGCATCCGAAACCCGAACGCACCAACTGAAGGAGGAGAGGGACGTCGTCGGCTTCCTCGGCGATGGATAGGGACAGTCCATGTGCTGATGCCATGTCATCCATCAATGTCCGAAATCCCCGCCACCGCTGCACGGTGCCGACGACCAGCGGTCCCGCCGCGAGCTCGCCGAACGAGATGCGCTGACGTTGGACGGAAGGATGGCCGTTCTGGACCAGGGCGACCAGACGCTCGCTGGTGACGGGGATCCAACGCTGCGTCGTCGTGCTGACATTCGCCATCATAAACCCGAGGTCGATGGTCGCATCGTCGAGCGCCGCCGACTGCTCCGGCGAAGCGAGAACGCGGAGGCCGACTTGTGCATCCGGATGCCGTTTGCGGAATTCGATGATGATGTCGGACATCGGGCCTGTGGCGGCGAAAATCGAATAGCCGATGTTGATCTTGCCGCTCAGCCCCTGAGCCACCCGTGCAGCTTGGGAAACTCCGCGCGACAGGCGATGCATGGCGTCCGTGGCGTCACGAAAAAGGACCTCGCCGGCGTCGGTCAGTGCGACACGCCGGGTCGAACGCTCGAACAGCCGAAAACCGAGTTCCTTCTCCAACTCCCGGATGCTGCGGCTGAGTGCCGGCTGGGCAATTCCCAGTCGCTCAGCCGCGCGGCTGAAGCTCATGAGTTCGCCGACGGCAAGGAATTGCGTCATTCGGGCGATGACCGACGCGCGAGGAGCTGGGCCGGATGCAACCATTTAGAACACCATAGCATAAATAAAGACGCATTCGGTATTGGACTGACATCAATGCCGTCTGTCAAATCCCTCACCAATCGGTACGTCAGCCGAGTGAAGGGAGAGAAGCATGGCTCAATCGAAGGCGATGATCGTTGCCGCCCAAGCAGAAGCCGCCGAGGCTGGAGCTGACATCCTGCGTGAGGGAGGCAATGCGATCGATGCTGCCATCGCCTGCGCCCTGGTGCAGGGGGTCGTCGATCCGTTGATGGCTGGCATCTCGGGCTTCGGCAGCGCCGGCATCTATTTTCCCGGAAAGAACTTCCATCGCTATCTCGACTTCCATGCACCGGCTCCCGCCGCGGCGCGGCCGGACATGTGGGAAGAGCTGATCGAGGGGGAAGCACGCGACGGCTACGGCTTCATCCTGCGCGGCAAGGTCAATGATCTCGGTTATCAGTCGATCTGCGTTCCCGCGTCGCTGAAGGCCTACTACGAGGCACATTCGAAACTTGGCGTGCTGCCGTGGCGGCGCATCGTCGAGCCAGCGATCGCCTGGGCCGAGCGCGGCTGGATGATCCGCCCCCACGTGGAGTTCTTTTGGTCCGATCCGGGCATGATGGGGCGTGCATCCGGCCTGGAGCGCATGAGTTTCTCGAAGTCTGGCCGCGAACTCTATTGCCGCGAAGACGGCACGCTCAAACGCGTCGGTGACGTGGTGCGCAACCCTGACCTGGCATCGACCTTGTCGATGATCGCTGAGGGCGGGTCGGATGTCTTCTATCGCGGCGAACTCGCCCGGCGCATTGCTGCCGATATGCGCGACAATGGCGGATTGATCACGGAGGAAGACCTCGCCGCCTATGAACCGAAATGGTGCGAGCCGTTGCGTGGCAACTATCGCGGCTTCGAGGTCACCACCAACAATCCACCGGGCGGCGGCGTCATGTTGCTCGAAATGATGAACATCCTCGAGCATTTCGACCTGGCGCGGATCGGGCACAACAGCGCGGAGTATCTCCGGGTGGTCTGCGAGGCCATGAAGCGTGCGACAGCGGACAAGGATCGCCATGTCGGTGATCCGGCTTTCCTAGACGTACCCGTCGCGAAGCTGACGTCGCAGGATTATGCCGCGACCATGGCGGCGGAGATCAAACAGCGCATCAAGGGGGACGTACCCCGTTTCAATTCGGGTATGCCGTCGAAGGACACGACGCATGTGTCCGTGGTCGATCGCGACGGCAACTGCGTTACCATGACTCATTCGCTCGGCATGCCATCGGGCGTCATCACCGACGGGCTCGGCTTCCTCTACAACGGGTGCATGGGTGTTTTCGACCCGCGTCCCGGCCGTGCCGGTTCGATCGCACCCGGCAAGGCACGATTCACCTCCGTGTGTCCCTCCATCGTCTTCCGCGAGAACAAGCCGTATCTCGTGATCGGCGCACCTGGCGCCACGCAGATTGCGATGGGCGTGCTTCAGGCGATCCTGAATGTTCTCGATTTCGGGATGACGATGACCGAAGCGGTCAGCGCGCCGCGCTTCTCCGCGACGAGCAACGCCATCGACGTTTCGAACCGCATCACGCATGGCGTGACGCGCTCGCTGGAGGCCGATGGCTACGAGGTCATCCGCAGTCCGTACACATTCGGTTTCGCTGCCGTTCACGGCATCCGGATCGACGGCGACCGCTTCGACGGTGGAGCGGATCCCGGCCATGACGGCATCGCCATTTCGATTTGACCCTCATCAGGAGTTATGATTTTGCGCTTAACCAAGCTTGGAATGGCCTTCGCTGCGCTGCTTGCATGCGGCACAGCACACGCGCAGGTGTCGGATGATGCGGTCAAGATCGGCGTTCTGACCGATCACTCCGGCAGCTTCGCCTATCTGGTCGGCAAGTATTCGGTCGAGGCCGCGCAGATGGCGGTGGACGACTTCGGCGGCAAGGTACTCGGCAAGCCGATCACCGTCGTCACCGCGGACCATCAGAACAAGGCGGACATCGCCTCGGCTCTATCCCGCAAATGGTTCGACAACGAGGGCGTCGATGCCATCACGGATGTCGCAGGTTCCGCGGTCGCACTTGCTGCGCAGGAAATTGCTCGCCCGCGCGGCAAGGTGCTACTCGTCTCGGGCGCCGCGACGACCGAACTAACGGGAAAGGCATGTTCTGCGACGACGTCTCAGTGGAGCTACGACACGTACGCGTTTGCCAAGGGCACCGCGACGCAGGTGACCAAGCAGGGCGGGAACTCGTGGTTCTTCCTGACGAGCGACTATGCCTTCGGCCACTCGCTGCAACGAGAAGCGGGCCGCTTCGCCGAAGCCAATGGCGGCAAGGTGCTCGGCAATGTCCGCTTCCCGTTCAATTCCCCGGACTTTTCGTCGTTCCTGCTTCAGGCGCAGGCCTCGAATGCCAAGGTCATCGGGCTTGCAATGTCGGGCGGCGATCTCCTGAGCGCGATCAAGCAAGCGCGCGAATTCGGCATCGTCCAGGCTGGCCAAAGCCTGGCGAGCCTCGTTGTCTACATCAACGACATCGAAGGCGTTGGACTGGACGTCGCGCAGGGACTGACTCTGACGACCTCGTTCTATTGGGATAAGGACGAGGAAACCCGCGCCTGGGCAAAACGGTACATGGCTCGGTCCGGCGGGTTCATCCCTAACCTGATCACGGCAGGCACCTATGCGTCGGTCCTCCACTATCTAAAGGCCGTCGAGGCCGCAGGTACCGATGAAGGCAAGGCGGTCGCCGCGAAGATGAAGGAGCTGCCGGTCAATGACTTCTACAACAAGAACGTGAAACTGCGCGCCGATGGCCGAGTCATGCACAAGACCTATCTCATGCGTGTGAAAGGCCCGCAGCAATCGAAGTATCGCGGTGATTTCTATGAACAGCTCGCCGAGATGTCCGGTGAGGAGTCCTTTAGGCCAATGGCCGAAGGCGGGTGCCCGACGGTCCAGTGATGCCGACCCGTGCCAAGGGGAGAGTGACCTAGTTCAAGGTCCAGATCCGGAAGTTGAGCGCGGCCGCGAACGAGATCCAGATCAGGTACGGCACCAGCAAGACGCCCGGCAACCAAGCGACCTCGAACGCCATCGCGATTGTGAACGTGAGGACCACGACGAGCAGCGAGATGATGACCAGTCCGCCCGTGAGGTCGTGCCGGCCGAAGAAGACCGGCGACCACACGGCGTTGAGAGTGAGCTGCGCGGCGAAGCCGATGAGCGCGGCCGTCCGCGCCGGCGACGGCGGAGCGATCCACAGGAGCCACGCCGCCACTGCCATCAGGAGATATAGGATTGGCCATACGATCGGGAAAGCGGCTCGTGGAGGCGTCCAGGACGGCTTTGCAAGGCTCGCGTACCACGTCGGAATCTCCGGCGTGGTCACTCGGGCGCCCAGCGCCGCCGCAGCGAAGCAGATCGTGAGGCTGATGACCAAAGCCACCAGCGAACCGGTGCTGAGATTCATGCGGACACCTGCATTTAATTCCGCCGATGCCGCGAAGTCAGATATTCCCGCGCGGTGGCGTAGGTGACCTTGTCGGCTCGGACAAGCGATGCACTCGGATATCCAACCAGCCCACGGAGGAAGTCTCGGCTAGAGATGGTCTTCAGCGCGGGGGTGAGCGACGGGCAGAGATCGCTCATGGCTTCAGCCGCAACGGCAGTTGGAGCTCGGGACGGACGTGGCGATGGACGAAGTCTTCGAGCCACGCTGGCACGTCTTCGTAGGCGAGATCGCTGCGTTCCTGAATCTCTCGCGCGATGTCGGCGGTGACGTCCTTCGACCAGTTCTCGGTCGTGTTGAACGCGACTACGCACAACGGGTCCGAGTATTCCCCCCGCATGAGATCGGCGATGATCGTCTCGAGATCGGTGCCGTTGATGTCGGCTTCGCGCCAGACGCACCCGCCGGGACCGGTGCAGTCGACGACGAGGTAAACGGTGTCATGAACGCCGGCAGGCACTACCGAGGGGGACCAACTCATACTCGACTCCGCGTCTAGACGGCGGATTCAAGGCGTGTACCGGCGATTGGTTCCGGTTCACTGGCCCGTTCCGTCGTCCATTTCGATTTCCTTTGCTCGTTGCTCATATTCGCTTGCTGCCGCCCGCAGGCGATCCTGAGTGAGGCCATCCTGCGTGCCGTCCGCAAGGCGTCGGGCCCTTTCGGCCAGTTGCCGGAGCCTGGCCGGATCGGTTTCCGGCTCACGGGCCACCGGCGACGCTCCCGGCCACGGCCATTGCGAGCGCCTCGAGATCGATGACGCCGTTCACTCGGTAACCCTGTTTGTCGTCGATCGAAAAGTTGGAGGGGGTGTGGCTGCCTGTCGTTCGAGTTCGACCTTGATGGCTTCGGTGATCGTTTCTTCGAGCATAAGCGTTTCCTTCTGGACGCGGCAAACTATGCGCGTTTGCACTATCCGACGTCGTCGAACGAGAGCACGCGCCGGGAACGGGTTAGATTGCCACGCGTACCGATGCGTTGCTGTCGCGATGAGAAACCGGCAAAACCACCGCGTCCATCATCCCCGTTGCGGCCGGTTGGCACCCGGCACGTGCATTCGGCAATGTCCCGGTGTGCGAAAGGTTTCAGGTGAGATTCTTGTAGTAGTCGTTGAGCGCCGACGTGCGACCGGCATCCTCCCAACTCCAGTCGGCCTCGTTGCTGTAGCGTGGGGCCGCATCGAGTTGATCCTTGGTCACGCTGCTGACATAGCCGCCCAGGCGCTCGTCGTAGACCAGGCTCTTCCACGGCAACGGATAGCGATCGCTGCCGATGCCGAGGATGCCGCCGAAGCTCAGGACGGCGTAGGAGACCTGACCGCTGGTCTTCTCGATCATGACACGCTCGATCGAGCCAACGCGTTCGCCGTCCGCTCCGTACACGGTGGTGCCTGCGACCTTGTCGCTGCCGATCAGCGCGACGGTTTCCCGCTCTTCCATGGTCTGATTCTCCTTACCGGTCTTTTGCCGCACGCTTGTCGGCTTCGGCACCAGGCGACGCCTCGTCGTCCTTGCCGGCTTCGGGCGAAATGGTCGCGGCACGGCCCGCCAGGGCACCTGTCGCCTCTTGTTGCGGTTCAGTTCCGCGCTGGTGCGCGGGCTTTTCGACTGTGCGTTCTTCGATGCTCATGCCGTCCTCCGATGTTGTGCCCGGCCAACTCACGGGAACGGGAGGAGTTCATTCGCGACATGGGCACGGGGAACGTCGCGTCAGCGATCGTTGGCATTCTGTCGGTCGGCGACGTCGTCGAGGACCGTCATCGGATCGCCCTTCGAGCGCGCCTCGTCGATGTGGGCGATCAGAAGCCGCTGCAGCCCGATTTCGTCGATCGGCCTCAGTCGCGCCAGATCGATCCAGCCCTGGAAGTAGCGGTCGACGAATCCTGCCTCGGCACCTGGTCGCTCGACCCACGCCGGCCCGGCAAGATGGGCGGGGGAGGCCTCCCAGAAGTAGATCTTCGCTCCCTCCCACTTGGAGAAGGCGATGATCGGGCGGCCGTCCCGGGGCGCTCCGGCCATGCCTGACAATGCGTAGCCGTACTCCAGCAGGATGTCGTGGACCTTCATGGGGATCGTCCAGCTGCTTGCACGTGGTGCCTAGAAAGGACGGCCAGCTCTGCGAGGATCGCTGAGGCCCGCGGCGAGACGCTTGAAATCATCTCTGCTGCCGCTCCGGATTAACCGGGCAAGTTCGTCCGGCGCGAAGGGAAGGTCTTCGTCCCTGGAACGGATGCGGGATCGTCTGTGCTCGCGAATGAGGCGCCACCATTTCAGCATTGGATCTCCGAACTTGTCTTCGGCATGTGCAACGGCTTGGAACGGGGTGGCGTTCCTCGCACGGCCCGTAATCCGTTTGGAACGGCGGCAATTCGGCTGGCCGGGATCAGACGCGCAGGATTTCGCGGATCTTGGTAGCTAACGCGTCGACCGCAAATGGCTTTGTCATCATATCCATGCCTGGATCGAGAAACCCCGAGCGAACGGCCGCGCTTCGAGCGTAGCCGGTCACGAAAAGGATCTTCAGGTCAGGCCTGGATTGCCGCGCGATCTCTGCCAATTGGCGTCCATTGAGCCCAGGCAATCCGACGTCGGTGACAAGAAGGTCGATACGCCGTTGAGATTCCAGGATCGGGATCGCCGTCGCCGCATCCACCGCTTCGATCGATCTGTAGCCTAGTTCGTTCAAGACTTCGGTCACGATCAGGCGGACCGAAGCATCGTCCTCGACGACCATCACCGTCTCGCCGGCGCCACGGGGCGTCTCGGCCTTGCTGACGACTTCCGGTTCGGTTGAGCCCTTGAAGCGTGGCAGGAAAAGCTTGACCGTCGTGCCTTGGCTAGGCTCGCTGTAGATCCGGATGTGACCGCCGGATTGGCGCGCGAAGCCGTAAATCATAGAGAGACCGAGACCGGTGCCCTGACCGACCGGCTTCGTAGTGAAAAACGGCTCGAAGACCTTTTCCAAGGTTGTCGCCGACATGCCCGATCCGGTGTCCGTCACGCTCATGGTGACGTACTGCCCGGGCTCAAGTTCGGGGTATTCACGCGTATAGCGTTCGTCCAACTCGATGTTGTCGGTCTCGACGATCAGCTTGCCGCCATTGGGCATCGCGTCGCGAGCATTGATGCAGAGATTGAGCAGAGCACTCTCGAGCTGATTGACGTCGGTGTAGGCGTTACGAAGGTCTTCCGCGAGATTGACTTCGAGCGTGATCTGTTCGCCGAGCGTGCGATGAAGCAGATCCTCCATGCTGACGACCATTGCGTTCACGTCGGTCGCCCGCAGATCGAGCGATTGCCTCCTTCCGAATGCCAGTAGCCGGGATGTGAGCCCAGCAGCCCGTTCCGCAGAGATGGTGGCGGCCTCGAGATATTTATCGACGCGGTCCATCTTTCCCGCCGCGATATTCCGCCGGATCAGATCGAGGCCTCCGATGACGCCGGTCAGCATGTTGTTGAAGTCGTGCGCGATGCCGCCTGTGAGTTGGCCGACCGCTTCCATTTTCTGGCTCTGGCGCAGCGCGTCCTGCGCCGCCTGCAGATCCGCGTCGCGTGCTTTGGCCTCGCTGAGATCGCGTCCGACGGCGACGAAGTTGGCGCCATCGGACTCAGGAGCCACAGTCCATTCGATGTGTTTCCAGGTTCCGTCCTGCGCAGCGATGCGATTTTCGAATCTGGTTGGCTGGCGCGTGGCTGCCATCCGCTGGATCGCCTCGATCGTCGGAGGCGCATCCTCGGGATGCATGAACGTCTCATACCCGCGCGTAAGAAGCTCCGTCCGGCTCCAACCCAACACGCGTGTCCAAGCCGGGCTCACTGCGGACATCATGCCGGCATAGTCGGCGCGGGCGAGAAGATCCTGCGAGAGGTCCCAGAGACGGTCTCGTTCTGCACGCGCACGCTCGACGGCGATTTTGACGCGCTCTCCGACCTCTTGGACGAGCGTTTCCTCCGCGCTGGTCCATACCCGGGGAGCCGCGCTCTGCACGGCCAGGAGACCCACCCACTGCGCTTCCTCGAACATCACGACGTCGATGAAGGCGCCGACCTCCCGAGAGCTCAATCCTTCGCGGGCTCCATCGCTTAGCCGCCCGTCCGAGGTCACGTCCCGGACCACGACCGGCGTTCCGATCTTGTATGCGGCCAGAAGGTCGGGACCGAACGCTTCCAGTGAATGTTCGCCGACGATGGATGGGACACCGCAGGTAAAATCGCGCTCGACGGTCATCCTGCCGTCGACGATCTCCGCATAGAACACGCGGCTCGCTCCCAACCATTCGCCGATGCGGTCGGCAGTCAGGCGGATGACATCCGCCGGCGTCGTCAGCGGTCGCAGTGCGTCCGACAGTGACAGCAGGAAGGCGGTCCGTCGGTCAGCGGCCACGCGCTCGGTGGTTTCAGCGAGAATGCAGATGACCCCGGCGGGCTCGCCGTCATCGTCCAGCACCGGCGAATAGTCGAGGTCCATCCACACTTGTTCCGGAGCGCCATTGCGATGCAGCGTGAGCTCTTGATCGCGGTAGTGGAGCGTCTTGCCGGCAAGGCCGACCCTCATGACGTTGTCATTGAAGTCGGCGACTTCGGGCCATCCTTCGCGGACGTTGGACCCGAGCAACTCCGGATGGCGTCCTCCCGCGAATCCGGAATAGGCGTCGTTGTAGAGCATGACGCCTTCGTCGCCCCACAGCATCACGATCGGTACATGCGATCTAAGGAGAAGGGCGATGGCATTCCGCAGGCACGGTGGCCAACCTTCCATCGGACCCAGGGGAGTTGCAGCCCAGTTTTTCTCGGCAATCAGGTCGGCGCAGCAGCCGCCACCCCGAAGAAAGGCGGGTCGGGCGTCGCTGCGGCCGACGTTTGGCTCCAATACGGTGGACATCTATCTGGCGTATCTCTGACAGCCGACGAGCTGCAAAGCGCGCCCTTAATCGGTCCGCAACCGTAGACGAACTTGCGGTGGCTTGAAACGCGCAAAATGGCGCTCAGTACGGCTGGAACCGATCTCGGGGTCGCGCGTCTCGCTGCTCGACAGGACAGCAAACGGTATCCATGTCGATTTGAATGCTCGCGCGTTGCGGCACTCGCTCTTATTGGTCATTGCCGGCGTCCGCGCGTTGGATTGACACATGTTCCGGGCACGCGCATTGCAACTTCCGCGGTCGCACCGTTGTTGCGTCAGAGCGGCCCTGCAGCGGCCACCGGTGCCGACGGTGAGCCGTCACGAAGTATGAGATCGAGTGGACGGAAGAGACATGCCGAGGACACGCCGGCGCCAAGTGGTGCCGAATATCGACGCGATCGAAACGGAAGACAGATCTTCGGAGCGCATCACGGTCGATGCGAGCTCGTTGTCGGGGGAAGACGGTAACGGATCGAGCGAGCTTGTCAGGGATCTGCTTGCGGTTTCACAACTTGTCGCGAAAGCTCGATCCCACGTCGCGCGAGATGCGGGCGTGACGGCGTTCCAATTGGGCGCCGTGATGGCAATCTCCGAAATGCGATCGGTCGCCGTGGGCGCCCTGGCGGCGGCGTTATCGGTTTCCAGCCAGTTCATTAGCTCGGAGATCGCGAAGCTCGAGGCTGCCGGAATCGTTCAGAGGCGTCCCAAGGAAAATGACACGCGCGGAAGCATGATCGGGCTCACTCGGCGGGGCAGGGAGCTCGTACGAAAGAGCGGGCCGGCGCGCAAAGCTGCGGACGAGTCCATTCTGCAGGGGGCGACCGCGGAGCAGATGTCGTCTTTCCGCAAGGTCATGAGCATCATGCGGAAGAATTGCCAACGATCGTCGGATCGGTCCGCGTGAGGAATCGCTCGATGGGTCATCCAAGTTTCATTTTCGCGGTAGGTTTTTGTTAATCAGGCCGATCCATCGTTGGCGCGTCGCAGTAGCAGTTGTCGATGTTGTACATGGAAGAAGCTATCCGAGTTCGCGCCTATCACATGTGGAATGACGCCGGCCGACCGGACGGTAGCTCCGAGGCGTTTTGGCTGAACGCTCAACGCGCACTGATCGCCGAGTCGCTGGGGCAGATCGCCAGCGTGAAACCCGCTACTCCGAAGAAACCATCTCGCGCGAAGGCGGCTTCGACCCGCAAGCGTAAAGTCGCCTGAGGCCGCCATCGTCAGGCGCGTGTCCTACCGGTGCTCGAAGGGCAGGCGGCGAGCCAGCTTCCAGGGGCCACCGAGATATTCCCAGATAAGCAGTCCAAGCACTTCGCCGTCCCGTGTCGTGAATTTGTCATCGAGCGTCCGGAACAGATCGCGGGCCTCCTCGGGCGACACCTTGTTCTGGACCGTAACGTGGGGTGACCAATGTCGTGCGTCCTGACGTGAAAACCCGTCGCCCATGCCATCCTTCAACTCTTCGCGCAATCGCTCGAGTTCGCTCGAGGTGGCGCGTATCGCGCTGCCGAAGCCAAGGAAGGTGACGCCGGTGAACGCGATCTTCATCGGACCCGACGGAGGCGGGATCGCCAGTAGGCGCTCGATGTGCAGCGGCGACAAGCGATGAAACATCGTGAGATGAGCGGACAGGAAGTTCCGCTCCGCTGGAAAGTGCGCTCGTCGCAGGCCATCCAGCCAGGCGAAGTTTTCGGCGTCCAGTTCGGCGGTGAGGATGAAAATGGGGCCGGTGCTATCGGTCATCGCTATATCGGCAATCCGAGTTGTTCGGCTTCGTCATCGGTCCGCTGTAGCGACGAAAGCGAAACGCCGAGCAGGCGGACAGCCTTCGGCAGCGGCATGACGCTCTTCAGCAATTGAATCGCTGCCCGGTTTAGATCGTCGCGGGTGCCGACCGGGACATCGGTAGAACGGCTCCGCGACATGATCTCGAAATCGAAGAACTTGATTTTCAGCGTCACCGTCCTGCCTCGGTTGCCGGTCGTCTCGCAGTGCCGCCAGACCTTGTCGACGAGCGGCGTCAAGGCGGTCGCCATGGCTTCGAAGTCGTTAAGGTCCTCGAAGAACGTGTTCTCCGCACCGACCGATTTGCGGATGCGGTTCGCGCGGACGGGGCGCTCGTCGATGCCGCGCGAGATCCAGTAGTAGTATGTGCCGGACTTGCCGAAGTTTGCTTCGAGGAAAGACGGCGTCTGATTGCGGATGTCGAGGCCGGTCCGGATGCCGAGCGCATTGAACTTGGCGGCGGTCGCCGGGCCGATGCCATGGAATTTGCCGACGGGCAGCGTCTCGACGAATGCCGGTCCCGTCTCCGGAGATATCACATACTGTCCGTTCGGCTTTCGATGGTCGGACGCGAGCTTGGCCAAGAACTTGTTGTAGCTGATGCCGGCCGAGGCGTTCAGCCCAGTCTCCGTCTTGATCTTCGCTCGGATCGCCAAGGCGATGTCGCGGGCGAGCGGAATTGACTGCAGGTTCTCCGTGACGTCGAGATAGGCCTCGTCGAGCGAAAGCGGCTCGATGATCGGTGTGTGCTCGGCGAAGATCTCGCGGATCTGCTGGCTGATCGCCTTATAGACTTCGAAGCGGGGCTTCACGAAGATCAAATCCGGGCACTGACGCTTGGCGGTCACGGACGGCATGGCGGACCTGACACCGAACCTGCGGGCTTCATAGCTCGCGGCCGCCACGACACCCCGTTCCCGGGAGCCGCCGACCGCGACGGGCTTGTCCCGCAGTTCCGGATTGTCGCGTTGTTCAACCGACGCGTAGAAGGCATCCATGTCGATATGGATGACTTTGCGTTGCGGCGCGGTGGTCTGCTCGTCGTCGTTCAACGGGACATCGGCTTCCATTTGCCGTCCCGGATGGCCAGCATCATCTGCGCGACCGGCGTCAGAGTCCGGTCGGTCGGACCTTCGGCGGTCGCCTCGACGGCACGCCAGTCGATCATGACGGCGCCGTCCGGCGACACGTCGTACAGCCCGACTCCTGCAGGCGCAGCGGTTATCTTTTCCGTGCGCGCCGGTCGCTGCGTGATGTCCTGCGCCGCAACGGCGGTCGGCATGATCAAGGCGAGCAGGGCAATCCACTTAATTCGCATCGCTCCCATCCTTCTTCTGTCCCCGCGCCACGATCTGGAGTGACCCATCGGGAAGCTTGCGTTGCAGATCCTTGGCTTCGTCCCAGGGGGCTCGCATCCAGACGTCGACTTCCTCGGGTTTGGTGAGGATGACGGGCATCGCTTTGGGATGAACGGCATGCACCTCGGCATTAGCGTCCGTCGTCAGGAATGCGAATATGTCGTTGGTCGTCTCGCCTTCCTTGATGATCCGGACCGATGTCCAATTCGTCCAGAGGCCGGCGAAGCAGACGAGAGGGCGGCTCTCGTCGAGCGCGAACCAGATGTCGCCCCCGGCATCCTTGTTGAACTCGCTGAAGGACGAGATCGGCACGATGCAGCGGTGCTCGACGCCGAACCAGCGCTTCCAGTGTTTGCTCGTCGTGTTCCGGATGTTGGTCGTGCCCTTGTCGGGCTCCAGCCGCAGCAGCTCCTTGAAATCGTACTGCTTTCCCTTCGCCGCCAGCTTCTCGGCACGCGTGGTCGCCTTCTTGAAGATCGCCTGCGATGACGATGGCATGCCCCAGCGCAGCATCGCGAGCTCGCGTCCGTCATCGGCATTCCGGACGATCGGTGCCATCTTGTCGGGGAATATGCCTGGTAGAGGCGGCAAGTTGCCGGCGCTATCCTTCGTGACCGCGAAGAGTTGCCGGATCGCCGCTTGGTTCTTCGTCATGGAATAGAGATTGCACATGGCACTTAGCTTTCCAGGACCTCTCCGTCCTCATGGGATCCGAGCCAGACTTTCTGGATGGAGCCAGGCCGTTTCAGCTTGTATTTCTCGAGCTCCACATCAGGAGTTACCTGCGAAACGAAATGCGCGAAAATCCGGTGATTGCCGTCCAGGAAGCTCAGGCCGGAATCGATCGCCATCGTCACCGGAGGACTGAAGAACCTCCCCGTCAAACCGAGATGCTTCAGTGCCTGCTGAAATCGCTCGGAACTGTTGTCACCTTCGAAGCCGTTCTTGTTGCCGATGACCAGCGCATCAAACATTTTGAGAACGATATCCTGAGTGTTCGTCGATAGCTTGTCGAAGCTGCAATCGGCGTCTTCGAGCTTCCAGCTGACCTTCTTCCACCATTCGAGAGGGTTCGTGATGAGCAGGGCCCAGCGATGCGATCCCAGAGAGGCCGGAGGAGGCCATCCCATATCGGGTTGGTTCGCGAATTTCAGTAGCCATCCCTCGATGACGTCGTCCGGCCAGGCCGGGAGGTCGGCTTTGATGTCGCTCAAGGTCACCATCGGTGGAAATCCAATCAATCGATCCATCCGGCACCGGGCCAGCTAAGGGCCATTTCGTCTCTGTTGCGCGAGCTGAAGCAGCGTGGCTCCGGCGCGTCGCCCTACCTTCGCACATTTCCTGCACCGCAGCCGACTGGCGAGATCATGCACGAAGGTGGTCGGTGGATGGGGAAGGGCGGCGAAATCGACCTCGCTCGGCGCTCTGCAGCGGGAGCACTCGATCTGCAGCCAGGGAAAGCCGCCGTTCACGGCCTGGTCGATCGTGGGGGACGGATCGATCGGCTCGCCGTCCGCCCACATCCGTTCGTTCCAGCTCTCGCAAGAGAGTTTGTCAGCCTTCCGGATCAGAGCCTCACCCTTGGCCCGGAATTCCTCGGCCTGCTGGGCGAAAACGGTCGTCATCGCGCGGGCCTTGCCGAGCTCCTTCTGGAGAGCCCTCCGATCCCCTCCGGAGAGGGGCGTGGGGTGGTACTTGGGCGCCATCAGGGTCGCTGTGCGGGCAATACGGGGATCGGCTACGGCCGAAGCTCAAGGCGTCTCGAAGTTCGGCCAGCAGCCGTCGTCGTCTCGGCTACCGGTCCTCTGCGGGCAGCCGTCGCCCAGGAGGCGCATTCCGACGTCTTTCCATACGGCATGCGGTCCGGCGAGCCGAATGGCGTCAGCGGTCTGAATCTCGACGACACGGTCGCATCGTCGGCAGGATACCCGCAGCACGTGGCGGGGGATCTCCGACAGCCGGCGCTGCTGAAGGGGGACGCCGCCGGACGGGCGCGCGCCCGCACTGGGGTCGCTCAGCACGGCATCCCAGTATTCGGGCGGCATGTCGGCGCTTTCCGCGCCGGTCATACCCGAGGCCAGCTTCCGGACGGCCTCCGCCTCCATCCGCTCCATTTGTTTCGGTGTTGGCATGCGCCAGCTCGCAGGATGATCCTTCATAGCCGAATTAGAACATAAGAAGAACAAAAGTCGAGTCGGAACTTGCCGAAGCCGGTGTCACCATATGAATTGAAACATTCCAGGGCGGCACCGGCAAACAGCACTCGACGAACAGGAACTGAAGGAAAAGTCGAATGAGCCACGAAAGCCATAGCCGCCGTCAGACGGTTTTGGGCACTGTCGGATCCGGAAACGTTTTTGCGGGTCTGGGATTGCCCGACCCGGAGCTTCGCCTCCTCAAGTCTCAGCTCGTTGCGAAGATCGACGAAGTCATTGAAAAGCGCGGTCTCACCCAGGTACAGGCCGGCCTGCTCATGGGATTGCCTCAGCAGAAGGTCTCCGAACTGCGGAGAGGCCGTACGGAAGACTATTGCATCGACCGGCTCTACAAGCTGCTGAACAATTTGGGCGTAAGCATCTCGGTGGTTATGGAAGAGCGCCCGGATTGGACGACGGGCGAGGTCTCGGTCGTCGAAGCCGCGCCCGTCGAGGCGGACCGTGAGCCGACGATGTCTTATGGCATGTGACGTTAGCTCGGCTAACCCGCATTCACCCGCTGGATGAGTTCCGTGATCCAGGGCGATTGGTGGTATTCCTGATAGACGAGACAAAGCTCCTTCCGCGGCCGCGTGACGCCGACGTAGAAAGACCGACGCGCATCCCTGAGCGAGGTATCGTTTCGCCGGTCTCGGTCGTTCGGCAGATCGCTGGCATTCACGCCATACAGGATAACGGCGTCAAACTCGCGGCCCTTAGCGCTGTGCATGGTGGTGAGCGTCACGCGTCCGGTGCCCTCGATCCGTCCGGCGAAATGACGGAGCGGTAGATCCAGTCCCTCCGCCGGATCGGTGTTTGCGATCATCTCCGCGCACTTGTCCCAATCCTGTTCCGGATTGCGTGCCATCGCCCGCCATGGGTCGAGAAGCTCATCCGAGAAGCGCGTCAACCATTCATGCGTGCTTTCCGTCGTGTCGATTGATCCGCTAAGGAACGCCATGAACTCGGTCGAGAATTGCTGCTCCAAAGGCTCTGCGATGCGCCGCCCGAAAACGAGCGAGATCGCCTGAGAAAGCAGCCGTCCATATGTCGGGTCGCCATCGCGCCAACCGCCAGTGACCCATCGGGCGCATCCCTCGATCAGCCTGGAGAGCCGCGAGTTGCGGCGGACGAGCGCCTTCGGGTCCGTCCGGACGAAGGGGATGTTCGCGTCCCTCAACGCCGCAGCGACCCTGTCACCTTGCCATTGGTTTCGATAGAGGACGGCGATTTCATCCGGCTCGAAGTTTTTGGCGATGAGTCCGGGAACGATCGAGGTCGCGATCACCTGCGCCTGATAGTCGAGACCGTAGGGCAGTTCGAAGAACGTCAGGTCGCCGTCCGGAGCGCCGGCGACACCCGAGTAGTCGCGATCTTCGCCCAGCGCGCCGAGAGACGCACGGATGATCCTGGCACCTGAGCGATAGTTGAACCGCAGCCTGATCGTGCGGACGTCCGGCCGGGCAGCCAGCTCTTCCAGCAGATCTCCGCTGGCGCCGGCGAAGCCGTAGATGGTCTGATCGACGTCGCCGACGGCGAAGAGCCGGATGCCGACGTCGAAGCACAGCAGATGCACCAGCTCGTGCAGCGCATGCCCGAGATCCTGATACTCATCGACGAATAGTATCGGATACCGGGCACGGATGGCCTCCCTGATCCAACCGTGCTCCTTAAGCATGCGGAATGCCAGAAGCGGCATGTCTTCGTAGTCGATCAGACCCTGCCGACGGAGTTCCGCCTCGTAGGCCTCGATGAACCGGGCGAGTTCGATGTTCGTGCCGTACCACTCGGGCCGCGAGCGATCGACGTCCCGCTTCCGCTTTTCGGCGGCGTACTTCCAGCGTTCGTGTGGATCTTCGAAGATGTTGATCGCGGCGGCGTGGGCAGCGACGATGGCAGCCCTGATTTCGTCCGAGGTCGCCAGACGGAAGTCGGATGGAAGACCACCCGGCACGCAACGCGAGTAGGGCATCAGCACCTGGCTCAATGCGAAGCCATGGACGGTACCGATGAAGGTGCGGTCGCCAGGCGCGATTCCGAAAGCCTGCAAGCGCCCCTCCAGTTCGGCGGCGCATTCGTTGCTGTAGGTGATGCAGGCCAAGCCGCGCGGATCCAGGACGTCGTCGCGTAGCGCTCGAGCCATGGCGGAGGTGAGCGTCTTGGTCTTCCCGCTTCCGGGGCCCGCCAGCACGACGCAGTGCCCCGTCTCGTTTATCGCCGCCGTCTGTTCCGGATTGCCTTGGTGGTCCTGGACGGCGCGCTGCCAGGCCCTCTCACTGAACAAGGTCCACCACGAACTTGATCGCGCTCGCGATGTAGACCGGCGGTGCGAGACCGGCAGCGTTCTTGGCGAGCTTCGCGCTGAGGCGGCCTTTCCCGACGTCTGCGATCATGGCGAGCAGCTGTTGGGCATCGACTGGCGTGTTGTTCCTCCAGCTTTCCAGGCGTTTGGTTCGAGTGGATCCGAAGCCTTGCGCGTCGAGTACGTCGAGCAGGGGATCCCGCAGGGCCGGCGTGTTTGCGACAGAGACTTCGAACGTGTGGTCGTTGAGGAATACGCCCAACCCGGCGAACCACCCGGTGAAGGTGGCAAAGTCGGCATTCCCCCACGACTGCCAGCTTTCAGCGGTCGGTTGTGCCATTCCCTTCGACACGACGTAGTCCCGATAGATGTCCAACGTTCGCTTGCGCCCTAATGCGGATCCATCGGGCTGGGGATCCCAGTCCGTGATCACCGAGAAGGGAAGGGAGAGTGCGGTCGCCAGTTTCACGTAAGGGCGGAAATTCACCCCGGCAACATTGCACACCGTGATGCCGAGATCGTCCAGGTCGTGGCCGAGCGATTTGGCGAAGACGGGCAGCAACGCCTCTTCCGCGTCGCCCTCGACGAAGATGACGCCCCTCGCGAAGAGAAGCTCGGCGCGCGTCGCGTCGAGATAGCTCTCGAGATCGTCCAGTTCGTCCTGAGAGACTGGAAGATTCGCGAGCGAGAGCGCCTGGGTTGACGTCTTGTCGGTCTTCAGCACGATTATTGAACGCAGCGGCGCTACGGCGGCGAGCGTCGGCGAATGGCTGGTGACGATCAGCGCCTGCGCCGGATCGCCGTTGCCGAAGAGCTTCTTGAACACGGAGCGCTGCAGCTGCGGGTGCAGATGCGCCTCGGGCTCTTCAATGCAGAGGAGGGAGAAGTTGCGTTCGTTCTTCCGCCGCCGCCAGGCGAATTCCGCCAGTTTCAACGCGATGAGGGCGACGTTCGCGGAGCCTAGGCTGGCTTCCGAAATGCCGCGCTTGCCGCCGTCGATGTACATCGCGATGGCCCTGAAGAGGCGGAGCGGGTCGGACGGAGCGAACCGCAACCGCGCGTCGATGTCGTTGGCCTTGCCGGCAAGGTTGAGGATGTCCGTCCTGATCGCTTCCTCGAGCGTGCGGATCGGCGTGAAGGACTCCAGCGTGGTCGTCGCTGCGGCAAGCTCTGCGGACACTTTGGAGATATCCGACGGATCGATCGCAGCGACGGCCTCTTCCAGAAGATGGCGGAGCGGTGAACTGCGCCATGATCCCAGTTGGCCCTCGGCGTCCCTCAACGCATCCAGGACGTCGATTGCTATCCGGCGCCGGACCTTGCTCGGTACGCTGCGGGTTTCGTCGCCGCCGCCGTAGACCAGGAATTCACAATCGGAGCTGGATTGGACGGTGCCCGCCACGTCCGCCTTCTTCCGGAAGACATAGGTCAGCCGCGCCACCAATGGATCGTGGGGCGTCCGGAAATCGGTGAGTAGCGCGATCAGCGCCGGATCCGAACTGAAGTCCGCGATATCCAGCGAGACTTCTATGGGCTGGTCGTAGCTGGGGGGACCGGCGTCGAAGAAGTCCGACAGTCGAAGCTGCCGCGCGGAATCCGGCAGCATGGGATCGAGTATCAGCTGGATGGCGAAGAGCAGGTTACTTTTGCCGATGGCATTCTCGCCGAGCAGCACCACGTCGCCGGCGAGCGGGATGTCGACCGCGTTGAAGTTGCGGAAATTGCGGACGGTCAGTCTGCTCAGGCGCATCTTATCTTCCTTGTCGTTGCCGCTGCTTTATGACCGGTCATCCGCGTCGCCGGATCATCAGACAGGTGACCAAGACGGATCGTTGAAATGCCTTCTGATGATTTCCGTGAGAGCGTCTTCATAGTGCTTTTCTTCGGCGATCATCTCGATCAATCTGCGTGCCTCCTCCAATCGTCCCGCGCTGTAAAGAGCCAAACCGCCAAGCGCGATGAATCTGCATTCGTTCGGTTGGCGCACGGTACCTGCGAAAAGGCCTGAACTGAAAGTGACCAGTCTTCGCCAAATGCCTGTGTGAGCCATTTCCAAGGGCGCAAACACCGATTTGACTCCGTGAGGTTTCCAAAGGTCATCGATGTGGTGGATGTCGTTGGCCAGGGTGTGAGCCAACATTCTGCTCGCTGTGAATTCCGGAAGAGGTTGCTGGCTGATATCGGGGCATGAGCCTCCCAGCAGATTGCACAGCGAATGGTGATGCTTCACGAAGTTGATCTCGACGCAGCGGTCTAGAGTGATGTCCTCGTCTAGCATGAACTCCGAATTGAACCTGCGATTACGATACCATTTTCCGTTTCTCAAACGGATAGGGCCATCGTCGGTCTTAGGATCATAAGGTATCAGGAAGGTGAATGACGGAGAGTGCTTGGTAAAGAGAAGCCTGAACGCCGGAGGTCTATAGGAATCGATCGCCTCCACCCAATAAATGTTTCTGCCGCCTTCGATCTCGTCCCACGGAAACTCGAAGGCGGTGGTGCCGTACAACGAGCCGTCCGCCCACGTATTCGCTGACAGCCATGTAACGCTGATGCGCGACGTGTTTGCAACGCTTTTGTCGTAGACGAGGCGAGACCTTATCCGAGCATCTTCCACGATCCTTTGTGCCGATGCGAGGTGGGCGACATGGC
>NZ_JBIISY010000421.1:0-2966 GCF_044340795.1 Tardiphaga sp. | reverse complement strand
CTGCGAGACGCGAAAAAGTTGGTGAACAGCAAATCAGAGAATGGCCGGTGTTCAAGCGACTTAGGGAAGAGGAAAAGTTTCAGGAATTTTTCCGTAAGACTTTTAAGTCGGAGTTGATTGTAGTCCCCGTCGCGGGAGATGAAGATAGCGGTAAGCTAAGTATTACGCTTTTCGATACCGGTACGAATACCAAGTATTGAGTCTGCTGCGGGCTGATTCGCCTCAATGCTCGGTCGTTATGCCTTTCTGGGAAAGACTAATTGACCCTCTACTTCTTCTTCGCCCCGACGCGCTCCACGCTCGCGATCTCGATCGGGGGCTTGCCGCTCTTTTCCGCGATCTCGCGGTCCTGGTCGGCGATGGCCTGCTTGGCCGGCTCGTCGCCGTCGAGGCCGCCGAGCAGCTCCGAGGGGACGCGGCGGTTCGAGCGCTGCGAGCCGTCCACATAAGTGACGTTGAAAAAGGCGAATTCGTCGTCGGCGGTGGTATCTTGTCGATGTGCCGGCAATCGCAGCCTGCATCCTCCGCTTCCGTGTGCCGGCCCAAATTCCCCAGCATGCTCAATCATCCGAAAGGTCGCATGGCATTCATCTGGCATTCAGTCGGGTTTGGTAGTATTCTGGCTCTCGGATGTTGGAGGTTGCAATGACGCTGTTCAAGTCCAGGGTCGTTATCGTTCAGGTCGCCGTTCTGGCAATGACATGGGTCGTCTCTGCGGCGCATGCCGGGGTGACACCTCCGTAAGCCGTCTCCGCCGCGCAGGCCGAGCGCCTGCGCGCGGCGATCTCGATCCACCGACGCCGATTTCCCGATCGCCGATATCCTGATCCGCGCGGCCCTAGGCCTCAATAATCACGCGCGTCACTCGGCCAAACTCTCTTTCACCGATAAAATCTCCAGCAACGTCTGTTCGAGCGCCTCGCGGGCGGCGACCCAGTCGCTGGGCGTGCCGCGCGCGAGAAAAGTGCCGCCGCTGCGGTTGAGGTCGAGTTCGGCCTGCGCCCGCGTGATCTCCAGCCCATAGGCAATGGCCAGCTCCGCTTTTTTGAGGCGGCTGCCGGAGCTCTCCGCGTCCTTCTTTGCTTTCGCATAGAGCAGGATGTTGCGCGCATAGGCTTCCAGTATCTGCGCATAGACCAGCGCCACCGGTGGATAGGCCGACAGGCAGGACAGGTCGCGATTCACCAGTTTTAGCACGTCTGCATTCGTCGTCTCCGCATGCCGCCGGTATTGCGGATGATTAAGCCGGTTCTGGATCTGCGTCAGCTCCATGGATGTGTAGGACGTATAAATTTTACGCCACAGGTCCAGTTCCTTCGCCGGCTCCTTCGAGCGGCACGGTCCAGGCATCGCGAAGGCGCGCGGGTCGCGAGCAGCGACGGGGCGGGTCAGGAAATCCGGCTGCGCCAGAATGCGCTCCAGCCCGCCGCGCAGGATGTCGAGATTGCGCAGATGTTCGTTGCGAAACACGGTGGCAGCCGCGCTGCCCTGGGCCAGAATCCATTCCTCGGAATAAGCGGCGAGGATCGAGCGCGTGCGCAGGATCATCCAGTTGGCGGCTGGATCGCTCGCCCCTTTGGTTTGCGCCGACTTCTTTTCGAACTGGTCGAGCCACTCATAGAGAATGGCTATGCCCGCTTCATACTGCTTGAGCTGTACCATCGCGCTAGCATGCGCAATAGCGAAATAGGGGCGGCCATGAAGGGCGTCGTCGGCGATGAAGGAATCCAGATGGCCGGAGAGCGCCGCGACATGCGCCGTTGCTGTGGGTGAATTGATCAGCCCGTCTTCATCGGCCGCCCAGCGCGCCGTCAGCCATATGCAGTCGGTCTGATCGGCGATGGTTTGTTCTGGGCCGTGCGGTCGCGCTGATGCGGGAGTCTCCGGGCAGAACACCTCCAGCAGGCTGCCGCATGCTCTCTTCACGGTGATGACGGCACCGGCTCTCTGAATGTCGGCGATGATCGCGGCCATGTTGCGCACAAAAATCTCGCTGGCATCCCTGCGCCGGGTCTCGCTGTCGAGTGTCGGCACCTGCCGGAACACGCGCGCGAAGGCGCCGATATGGTCGTTGACCAGCGTCCTGTCGGCGGTCTCGTCGAACCATGCGGCAAGGCAGGTCAGCGGCGGGCTGACGGCGCTGTGGGCAAAACTCTTCGCCCGCTCCAATTGCGCGAAGACCTCGGGATCGTTGCCGCCAAGCAATTTGATATAGGAGATGTCGCGGTCGATGATGTCATCGAGCTGGCCGAGATAGCTCAGCCCGGCGGAGCCGCGGCCGGATGAAAAGCTCTTGCTGCCGGCGAGCGGTGTGGCGCCCTGGCTCGGGTCTTTCTTCCGCGCAGGATCGGACATCGACAGTTCGATACCGAAGCCTTTCACGTTGCTGACTTTGCGCGCCCATTGCTGGACGAATTTTCCGGTCTCTTCGCCGAGCGAGCCGACGATGCAGAAGGCGATCAGCCCGATGCCGCCCAGCGTCTGGCTTCGACTGAGCGGTGTGCCCGGCGGAAGGCGAAAGATGCCGTTGAGCCAGATCGCGAACAGCGGGCCGAACAGGAAGCCCATCGTGATGTTGATCTTGTTGCGCGATAACCGGTCGATCGGGCTGAAAGTGTCGTGCACGAACAGGATGCAAAGGCTGATACCGAGCGTGATCGCAATGATGAGGACGCGCCGCGCCCAGATTGCCGATGCCTGCTGGAAGTTGATCTTGATGGTGCCGATCCGGAACCAGCCCTTGCGCGGCGGGAGCGGCATGGCCGTGAAGGCGAGGCATTCATAGAGTATGAATGTCAGGACGGCCGAGAACAGGAACACGACCATGGTGATGTCCGCCTAGCTGTACGGAAGCATCATGCATATTCTGCGTGTACGGAGTCAAATCACACGCGAAGATCGAGTCGCAGCGGGGGCGGTTTCCCGCAGCAATGTGAGGAGAGGAGCGACCGTCAGAGGCCGGGGTC
>NZ_JBIISY010000420.1:0-2980 GCF_044340795.1 Tardiphaga sp. | reverse complement strand
CTAACGATACCACAGGGCTTCCCCTCTACTTCTACCCTCTTGATACAGTCGAGCCCCAGCCACTCGTCCAGCAGCGCGCCGAAGTCCACCGCGTCTGCCGGGAAGATCAGGGCCTTCAAGACGATCGGCTTCCATTCGAAAATGCCGTGGTCGTCGCACTGCATCCATAGCGGCGTCCAGCCAGCTTTGGCCGTCATCGACATGGACATGTAGGCCTCGTCGGAGGTAAGGCCGGGATGGATACTTCTAATGCGGGCCATTTAGTCCTCGTCCGTGGTTGCCCACGCTTCCATGATCTCTTTGAATTGGCTCCAGTTACGAACTTCCTTGGAGACCGCTTTGATGCGCTCGACGTCGGCACCGCCAACCACGATCGCGGCCTCCATCAGTTGCATGCACTGCCATTCGTTCATGTAAGACAGGCGCTTTCGCAGGATGCCCCGCACATAGTAGAGCTCGCGCATGTACGGGCGGCTCTCGGAGGCTTTCAACACGCCGCAGATTGATCCGATTTTGCTGAAGGCTTCGCAGGCGCTGTCGTAGCTGTATGTCTGATCGGGCTCGCGCTTCAGATAGGTGATTGCGCTTTCCTGCATCGCCCGAATGGTCAGGTCGACGCCATACCGAGAGATCACCTTACGCAGGCTGTCTCGGCCAGCTGGCGTGAGCGAGGTACGACCCTCGACCAAAGTCGCCCATCTCTCCTCCAGGCGCACCACCACATCGCTATCAAGCTGCGCGAGCTGCTCGCGCCACTCGATCATCATTTCAATCTGCTCGCGGCGCGCTTGCAGCTCTGCAAGTTGATCGACCTGCTTCGTGATCACCGATTGATCGGACAGAGACCGGCCGCCCTTGCCGGAATTGCAGTCGAAGCACGCAGTAATCAGATTCAGGATGTCAGAGGTGCCACCAGCCACCACGGGGTTGATGTGGTCGCAGTTGAGGATGACGTCAGGCGCTTTCTTGCCGCAATATTGGCAGGTAAAGCTATCCCGCTTGAAGACCTCGAAGCGTATTTTCTTTGATATTGGTTCGCGCGCCATAGTTTCCCCCTGCCGTTTCCAGCAGATTAGAGCATTCCGAGTGCCGACAAATACGTCTCAAGGATGGTTTCGCGCTCCGCCCTCTCATTTGCGTCCTGCTTACGCATGCGGATAATCTCGCGCAGGGCCTTCACGTCGTAGCCGTTGCCCTTGGCCTCGCCGTAGACGTCCTTGATGTCGTCCGAGATCGTCTTCTTCTCGGTTTCCAAGCGCTCGATACGCTCCACGATCGCCTTCAGCTGGTCTTTGGCGAAGCTGTGGGTGGTCTGGTCGTCGAGAACGGACGCCGCCGAGTTGTGACCGATTGATGCGCTCACTGCGCTTCTCCTGCCGCTTGAGATTGGATTTCCGACGGGTGGACGGACGAGATCGCGTCGCTGCCATCACGCATGAAATAGACGCCGGAGGCGCTGGTGTACGGGCTGTAGACCCGGGTCACGGTCTCGCCAGCCACGACTATGCGATCCCCACAGCCCGGCGGATCGGCGATGCGACGGACAGTCGACATGGCCATGAACTCGCCGAATGGCTTGTAGCTATCGAAAGCGCCGGTGAAGTCGCGATAGGCCCGCGAACGGGCTTTGCCCGGCGACCGCGCCGAATACTTCACCGGCGGGAATCCGACTACCGATACTTCATAGGTGCGAACGGGCTTGTCCTTCGGCTTGGGCAGCGCGTGCAGGAGGTCAGCGATGCGATGGCACGTCTGCGCATTCGCCACGTTTGACCAGAACGCAGAGTCCTCGCCACCGGTGGGGCGATTGTCGAAATAGCGAGCGGCCTCTCGCAAGAATTTCACCGCGTCGTCGGTCTTGATCGGGGTCACGGCTCAGCCCTCCCCGCAGCGGATACGCGATGCCACTCGCTTTCGTGTTCTTGTTCTGTTTCATGTGAAACATCGGGCCCGGGCCGCGAACTAACAAACGGCACGATCTCTGCAATGACGTGTAGTTCGCCATTGACCATGCGGCCGATAACCTGACGCTGCTTCTTCGCTGCCTGAGTCATGACGCCTCTGCAAATGCAGTGGTCGGACGATCAGCTTTTGACACTTCAGCAAGCGGATCCGCCTCGGTGTAGTGGAAGAGACGCAGATTCAGTGCGATCGCAGTCGCGACCTCGGCGTTGGCGCCCTTGCTATTGACCCAGCCGGGCAGCATCACGACGCCGTCGGCGTGCAGGCAGACGAATTCGAGATCGTCCTTCAGCGCCTCGCGCAGATTGAACTTGTGGTCGGCCTCGGCCTGCTCATTGCTGCCCGTCGGATTGTTGGCCGAGATATCGACGCCGGTGACCGCGATATCGCGCTCGGCCGGATTGAACACCTGGTGTCCCGCGGCGCGCAGCCGAGCGGTCGCGGCGTGGAACAGCGGAAAGTTGAAATGCGGGATTCCGCGCATCGGTCCTGCGACGTAGAGTTTCACGATATCACCTCCATGCGGGTCTTGAGGCCGACCTTCTCGGAGGTGGCGTTGAATTTCGCGACGATCGCGGCGTTCAGATCGATGTCGTAATGAGCGGCGATGGCACGGGTGACACGCTCAACGGACTCGCAGTGCACCTCGGCGATGCGTCCGCGGTCATACAGAACGTTCTCGCAAAGCCGACCGACCTCGCGCGCAAGCGACGAGCCCCACTCCGCCCCGTTCTTGAGGCCGACGGGCATGCCGCTATCCACTTCCATCGGGCGGCCGACGCCCATGGCGATTAGGTCCGCGCAGATGACGACATCCGCCAGTTCCTCGGCGAGTTGCTCCACGGTCGCACGGGAGCCGCGGATGCCGAGGCGCTCGCGCTCCAGTTTCTTGATGATGTTACAGGCCTCGCCCATCTCGCCGGCCAGTTCGTTGGCTCGGTAAGTGACCGTGATCTGGTTGCCGGAATCCCATTCGGCCTGGCGGCCGCATTTGCGATCCTGAGAGCGATCATTCTGC
>NZ_JBIISY010000419.1:0-2984 GCF_044340795.1 Tardiphaga sp. | reverse complement strand
CCGCATCAAGGCAACGAGATCGGCCTTTTCGTCCTCACTGAGCGCGGCGATAAAACCGGAGATTTCCCGGACCACGGGATCGCTGCCGTCGTCTTCCAGCACGTCAATCATCTTGTCGTCGGCACCGTTCGAGCCCTCATCGGTATCAACCTCGATATCCTTGGCGTCGAACTGACGGGCTTTTTCGATCAGGAAGCCGACCTTGTCGGATGAAATTGCGAGTTCTGGCATGATGCGCTCCTCGAAAACCTGTTGTGCCCATGCCAACGCGCAGCAATGCGAGATGATCCATTGCGCCCGCAGCGCAAAATCCGCATCCTCCTGCCCCAATAAGAACACGGGAGTGAACGCCGCATGCAGTGGACGGTAGGCAAGGTCAGGATCACGCAAATCCTCGAGAGCCGGATGACGGGCAGCACGCGCTTCATCCTTCCCCAGGCTGGCCCGGATGAAGTGAAGGCCCTGCCCTGGCTGATCCCGGATTTCGCCAATGACGAGGGCCGGCTGAAAATGTCGATCCATGCGCTGGTGGTGGAAACGCCTACGCGGCGTATCATCGTCGACACCTGCCTCGGCAATGACAAGGAAGGCCGCTCGGTACCGACCTGGAATTATCTCAACACGCCATTCCTGCGTCATCTCGCCGATGCCGGCTTTGCGCCCGACAGCATCGACACCGTGCTCTGCACGCATCTGCACGTGGATCATGTCGGATGGAATACGCGGCTGGTGGAAGGGCAATGGGTGCCGACCTTTCCGAATGCGCGCTACCTGTTCGGCAAGACCGAGTATGACTACTGGAAGACCCATAGCGAACGGCCCGATCACATTGCCGTCTTCAATGACTCCATCAAGCCGGTGGCCGATGCCGGGCTCGTCGACCTGATCGCAGCCGACGCCGATGTCGCCAATGAAATCTCGCTGATCCCCACGCCCGGCCACAGCCCCGGTCACATGAGCGTGCACATCAGGTCGGGCGGCGAGGAAGCCCTGCTGACCGGTGACGCCGCACATCATCCCGTGCAGATGGCGCATCCCGACTGGGCCTCGACGGCCGATTCCGATCCCGCGCAATCGACGCGCTCACGCATTGAGCTGTTCACGCGTTTTGCCGACACGCCGACGCTGGTGATCGGCGGCCATTACGGCGCCGGGCACCTGAAGCGCGACGGCGCCGCCTGGCGCTTTGATGCGCTGCGAAACTGAGAGCACGTATCCCGGAGGGAAGTGGCCCGTCCGTCGAGGCTCGAAGGCGGATTGAATTTCATCCCGCGGTGTTCCACAACTTCACCCGCCAAACAAAGGCTCCAGGGAGACGACAATGAAACTCGTAAGATACGGCGCGTTCGGCAGCGAAAAGCCCGGACTGATCGACACCAACGGCAAGCTGCGCGACCTCTCCGGCAAGATCAAGGATCTGGCCGATGACGCTTTCTCGCCGGACAATCTTGCCAAGCTCAAGGCCATCGATCCCGCCTCGCTCCCCGAAGTCTCCGGCAACCAGCGCTTTGGCTCGCCCGTCGGCGGCAAGCCGAAATTCATCGCCATCGGCTTGAACTATGCGGATCACGCCGCCGAATCCAACATGCCGATCCCGTCCGAGCCGATCGTATTCATGAAGGCACTGAACTCGCTGTGCGGCCCGAATGACGATGTCGAGAAGCCGCGCGGCTCCACCAAGCTCGATTGGGAAGTCGAACTCGCGATCATCATCGGCACTAGGGCAAAGTATGTGTCCGAAGCCGATGCGCTGAAGCATGTCGCCGGCTATGCCGTCTGCAACGACGTCTCCGAACGCTTCTTCCAGATCGAGCGCGGCGGTCAGTGGACAAAGGGCAAGTCGCATGACACGTTCGGCCCGCTCGGCCCGTGGATCGCGACCACGGATGAAGTGGCCGACGTGCACAATCTCAGCATGTGGCTCGACGTCAATGGCAAGCGCTGCCAGACCGGCTCGACCGCCACCATGATCTTCAACGTGCCGCAGATCGTCTCCTATCTCTCTGGCATGATGACCCTGATGCCCGGCGACATCATCACCACGGGCACTCCGCCCGGTGTCGGCCTCGGCATGAAGCCGCCGAAATTCCTTGAAGTCGGCGACGTCATGACGCTCGGCATCGAAGGTCTCGGCGAGCAGAAGCAGAAGGTCGTGGCGGCTTAAGGCACGCAGGAAACAGCGCAGGCGTCATCGCGCCTGCGCCTCTCTCGAAGAAAGACATCGAACAATGAAGCTGACTTTTTCGCCGACCTCGCCCTTTGCCCGCAAGGTGCGCATTGCCGCCATCGAGCTCGGACTGCTCGACAAGATCGAACTGGTGGCCACCAGCGTAGCGCCGACCCAGGCCAATGAGGCCTATGCGCATGACGTGAATCCGCTGCGCAAACTGCCGGCGCTGATCCTCGATGATGGCCTGGTGATCGTCGACAGCTACAACATCACCGAATATCTCGACGAACTCGCCGGCGGCGGCAAACTGGTTCCTGCTTCGGGCCCGGCGCGCTGGAAGGTGAAGAGCGAGCACACGATGATCCAGGGCATGACCGACGCCATGCTGCTGTGCCGCTATGAATCCGCCGTTCGGCCGAAGGAGTTTTTCTGGAAGGGCTGGTACGACGATCAGTGGGATCGCGCCTGGCAGGGCTTTGCGCGTTTCGAGAATTCGGACATCCTCAGCCGCCCGCTCGACGCCGCGCAGATCGCCCTGGTGTGCGCGCTGGGCTATGCGGATTTCCGCTTCGCCGATTGCGGATGGCGCAAGGCGTTTCCGAAGCTCGATGCGTTCCACGAACGCATGCTGCAGCGCGAGTCGGTGAAGATCTCGGTGCCGCCAACGGCCTGAGCGACTAGTCGAACCGCGAGGGCGTGTAGTTCACATACGCGCCCTCGATCGCCAGCATCTTGAGCTTGGTTTCGACACCGCCATTGGCCGAGAACCCGCCCGGCTTGCCGCCCGCCGCCAGCACGCGATGGCACGGCACGA
>NZ_JBIISY010000193.1:0-11437 GCF_044340795.1 Tardiphaga sp. | reverse complement strand
TACTGAGCCGGATCATCGTTCCCCGATCCAAGGGCCAGGGGCGCGACGACATGACACGGGGCACGGGTTTCCCGCCCCGTCCAATGTCCGGCCGATGAATCAGAGATCACCAGCAGACATCGGACAGCGGCCGGGTCAGGACGGGCTATCGGCCCTCCTGCAGCCGGGGCGGCTCACCGAGGTCGTCGATATCGGCGCCAATCCCATCGACGGTGATCCGCCCTACAAGAGCATGATGCAGCAAAAGCTCTGCCGCGTGACCGGTTTCGATCCGCATCCCGCTGCGATCGCCGAGCTTGCGAAGCGCAAAAGCCCTCAGGAAACCTATCTTCCCTATGCAGTCGGCGACGGCGCAGAACACACACTCAATATCTGCCGCGGTATCGGCTTCGCCAGCCTGCTGCAGCCCGAAGCGAAGACGCTGACGCATTTTCCGAACTTCAGCGAACTTGGCCGCGTCATCGAACGGCTTCCCCTGCAGACCCGTCGCCTCGACGAGATCGCTGAAATCAAGGCCATCGATCTCCTGAAGATCGATATCCAAGGTGGCGAACTCTCCGTCTTCCGGAACGGGCGGAGCAAGCTCGCGAAGGCGGTTGCCGTTCAGACGGAAGTCTCGTTCGTTCCGCTCTACGAGAAGCAGCCGGTGTTCGGCGATATCGACCTCGAACTGCGTGGGCTCGGCTTCGTGCCGCACGCATTTACAGCGATCAATAAGAAGATGATCGCCCCCATGCTCGGCCCAGACCCCGCAGCCGCTATCAATCAGCTTGTCGAGGCCGACGTTGTCTATGTCCGTAATTTCATCGACGCGGAAGCGATGGATAGCGAGCAGCTCAAACATCTCGCGCTGATCGCGCATCATTGCTACGGCTCGTTCGATCTGGCCTTGAACTGTATCCATCACCTGGCCGCCCGTGGCGCGATCCCACCCGACGGCAAGCACCGCTATGTCGGCCAGTTGCAGGCACAACGACCGAAAGTGGCAGGAACAAGACTTTAAACGCCTGCCGATCAGGCGTATTATTGCCGAAGCGCCCTCACGCGCGCTGCATCACGCTCCCAGCCATTCCGTCCTGGACAGTCCTGCGGGTTCATCCATGTTGTCTCGGCGCCGCCTCGTTCTGACCGCCGGCCTGGTCGTCGCCTGCCCGGCCGTGCTGCGCGCTGCGCCACTGAAGTTGCGACTGGCCCATGGATTGCCAGCGACGCATCCGGTGCATCCGGCCATGCAGCATTTTGCCGATCTCGCCCGCGAGCGCTCACAGGGTGAACTCGACATCACGCTGTTTGCCGATGGCCAGCTTGGCCAGGAGAGCGACCTGATCTCGCAGGTGCAGGCGGGCAAGCTGGATTTCCTCAAAGTCAGCGCCAGCCTGCTGGAGCGCTTCCACCCCGCCTACAAGGTGCTCAACCTGCCTTTCACCTTGCGCGATCGCGATCATTGGTTGCGGGTCACGAGCGCCGATGTCGGCCGGGATATTCTCGCAACCACGACGCCGGCCGGGCTCGTTGGTCTGACCTATTACGACGCCGGCGCGCGCAGCTTCTACGGCAACAAGCCGATCAATCATCCCGACGATCTCAGGGGCATGAAGATCCGCATCCAGCCGTCGATCACCATGACAAAATTGCTGCAGCTATTCGGCGCACAAGGCGTCGAGCTCGCCTGGAGCAATGTCTATGTGGCGCTGAAATCCCGCGTCGTCGATGGCGCCGAAAACAGCGTCGTGGCACTGATTGTTGGCCGGCATGGCGAGGTGGCGACGCACTATTCCTTCGACGAGCACACCATGATTTCCGATGTGCTGCTTGTCGGTGCCGAACGGATGAATGCCTTCACACCGCGCCAGCGCGATATTCTGCGCGAGGCCGCCACGGCGTCCTATCATCACATGAATAAATTGTGGGAGGCCTTTGAGGAGAAGGCGCGCGCCGACGTGCTGCAGATGGGCGTGACCTTTGTCCGCCCGGACAAGGCGCCGTTCATTGCGAAAGCCGCGCCCCTCGCCGACCTCTATGCCGGCGAGGATGCGTCACGTGTGTTGCTGCGCAGGATCGCGCAGACCTGACGCCTATTTCACGCCGAGCAGTTCGACCTCGAAGATGAGGGTCGCATTCGGCGGAATGACGCCGCCGGCGCCACGAGCGCCATAGCCGAGATCTGGCGGGATGATCAGCGTGCGCTTGCCGCCAACCTTCATGGTCGCGACACCTTCGTCCCATCCCTTGATGACGCGGCCGGCACCGATCGGGAATTCGAACGGCTCGTTACGATCCACCGAGGAGTCAAATTTCTTCGTCTTCTGGCCGTTCTCGTAGAGCCAACCCGTATAGTGCATCACGCATGTCTGGCCGCGCGTCGGGGTCGCGCCGGTACCAACTTGGGTGTCTTCGATCTTGAGGCCTGAGGCTGTGGTCATGGTTTTTCCTGCGGCTTGCGCCGGCTTGGTTTGAGCAATGGCTGCGGACTGGGAGACATCGGACGCTGCGATCACGCCGCACACGAGAGCGGAAACGGCAACGACGCGGGGAAGGCTTCTCATGGTATGTCCTGCAGGCTGGATGGGCGGGAACCCAGCTATGCCCCGTGATGGCGACCGTGTGCAAGGGCACGATCAGTGGGGGCGGTCTGCACCGCTGGCGAGCTGCGACTTGAAATTGCCCAATAAACGCTTGGCCAGCGCTTCAGCATCCTCGCGAGTGGCCTCTCGCTGCAACTGCTCCGTCCACGACGTCGGAGGCTTGAGCGAAAAGCTGCGGAAAACGCGATCGAGTGCTGCCTGCATTGAAAACTCCCGGTAGCTACTGCAAACCCCTCGCATCGGAGAAGGTTCCGGTCAGTCATACGGATGACGGAGGAGGTTCAGTGTCGCACTCCCGGCCCTCGCCCCTGTCGAGGTCCGATCAACTGCCCCGTTCATGGCGAATTGCGGACGGTTGCGAGTCGAACTCATGACACCCGAGAACGCCGGTAACCGCCGAGGCCGACGCCATATGGCCCGAATCTGTCCCCAAGCACCGTCACGCAATGCTGGTTTTCGCAATTTGTTGATGCATAGCAGCGCCGCGCGCTGTAAACCGCTGCGGTGTTTCGGCCCGTCCGGCAACTGCCCGACCTGCGGCCGAAACCAACCCAACCAACCTCTAAAGAGAAAGCGACAAGGCCTCGTTCATGAGCGGATTCAAATCACCCAGCTTCGCCGACCGTCAAAAGGCCGCTCAGGACGCACGCAAAAATATTCTGGCCAAGTTCAAGTCAGCGCCGGGCGTCGATGATCCGGAAGTGAAGGCCCGTATGGCCGAGCGCGCCGCTCAGGCCGCTGCCCAGGCCGAAAAGAAAGCTGCGCGGGAAGCTGAAAAGGCCGCCGAGAAGCTTCGCGCAGCCGAAGAAGCTGCTGCCGAGGTCGCTCGTATCGCCCGCGAGAAGGAAGAAGCAGAGGCCGCGAAGGCCGTCCTCGAGGCCGAACAGAAGGCTGCCCGCGACGCACGCTATGCGGCTCGCAAGGCCCGGAAGAAGTAACAATATACCACGATCGAAACGCTGAACGGGCTGGTGCTTTGCACCGGCCCGTTCCTGCTTTCAGCAACGTGCCTATCGCGGTGCCTATCGTGCCTTGGCGTTTAGTGCGGACGCCACGCGGCTGACGGGCGGACGGCCAATCACCTGGGCGATCCCATTGGTGGCGGCGAGCAGTCTGGCCATATCGACGCCGGTTGCGATCCCCATGCCCTCGAGCATGTAGACGACATCCTCGGTACCGACATTGCCCGTGGCGCCGGGTGCGTAGGGGCAGCCGCCCAGGCCGCCCGCAGCGCTGTCGATCACGCGGCAGCCCTCTTCCAGGCCGGCATAGATATTGGCCAGCGCCTGGCCATAGGTATCGTGAAAATGCATCGCCAGACGGTTCATCGCGACGGTCCCGGACACAGCCCGGAGCAATTCGCGCGCCTTGGTCGGCGTGCCGACACCGATGGTGTCGCCCAGCGAAACTTCGTAGCAGCCGAGATCGGACAGGGTCTTCGCCACGTCTACGACAGCCTTTGATGCGACCTCGCCGTCATAGGGACAGCCGAGCACGCAGGAGATATAGCCGCGCACCCGGATGCCATCGGCTTTGGCGCGTTCGATCACCGGCTTGAAGCGCTCGATGGATTCCGCAACCGAGCAATTGATATTGGCGCGCGAAAAACCTTCGGACGCCGAGGCGAACACGGCGATCACTTTGGCGCCGACAGCCTTTGCGCCCTCATAGCCCTTCTCGTTCGGCACCAGAACGTGGAATTCGCCGGGCAGATCGCCGACGCCGCGAAACACCTCGTCGGAGCCCTGCATCTTCGGGACCGCCTTGGGCGAGACGAAAGAGCCGACCTCGATCGTATGCAGCCCCGCTTCGAAAAGGCCACGCGCAAACGCGATGCGGTCGGCGACGCTGACCTGTGCCTTCTCGTTCTGCAGGCCGTCGCGCGGCCCGACTTCAATGATCCGAACCTGATCGCTCATTGCATTCCAATCTACATATCCTGGGAAGATCAGGCAGCCGGCTCGATTTCTGCGAGCTCGGCGCCTTCTCCAACGACGTCACCGACCTTGCATTTAAGCTGCTTGAGCACGCCCGCAAAGGGCGCGCGCAGGGTCTGCTCCATCTTCATGACTTCGAGTGTCAGGATGGCGGCGCCTTTCTCCAGCACGGCGCCCTCCTCGGCCAGCAACGCCACAACCGTGCCGGGCAGCGGCGCAACGATCTTGTCTTCGCCGGTGGTTTCCTCGTCGTCGCCGCCGAACGGATCGACCCAATGCAGATCGAAACGCCCATTGCGCGTACGCACATAGAGTTCATGGCCCTCGACGATCGCGGTGATGCGCGAACGCACGCCGTCGAGCGTGAGGTCGATCAGACCATCGCCGGCCGCTGTCGAGGCATATGCCAATTCGCGGTCGCCGATGACGAGCGACGAGGACCCGCCGCCATAGCGCAGCGTCACCGGCCATTCATCCTGCCCGCGCTTGAACCTGAACAGGCGATTGCGCCGGCCAACGGGCATCCAGCCGGCAGTCTGCCACGGCGACGGCTCGCTTTGCGCGGCAGCCTGCTCGCTGGCGATGATACCTGCAACAGAAGCCGCCAGTTCGAGATCGCTGACAGCGCTGGCGCCAGTAGTCAGAGCGCCGAGTTCGCGCTCGATAAAACCCGTCGTGACCTTGTTGGCGCGCACGTCCGGATGCGTCACCAGTTTCGACAGGAATGCCGTGTTGGTGATGATGCCGCGAATATCGGTTTCATCAAGTGCGCGGCCGAGTGCATCGATGGCCGTCGCCCGGGTCGGCGCCCAGGTGATGATCTTGGCCAGCATCGCATCGTAATTCGGCGACACCATATCGCCGGCGCGATAGCCGGCGTCGATGCGCAGGCCGCCAATATCCGTCGGCATGCGCCACGCGCTGATGCGGCCGACCGACGGCATGAAGTTCTTGTCGGGATTTTCGGCATAGACCCGCGCCTCGATGGCGTGGCCATTCAGCTTGATCTGGTCCTGCTTCAGCGGCAGCGCCTCACCGAAGGCGACGCGGAGCTGCCATTCGACGAGATCAACGCCTGTGATCAGTTCGGTGACGGGATGCTCGACCTGCAGGCGCGTGTTCATCTCGATGAAGAACACATCCTTGCCATCGGAGACGAATTCGATGGTACCGGCACCGACATAATTGACGGCGCCTGCCGCCTTTCGCGCGGCAGCGCAGACAGTCTCGCGCTGTGCGTCATCGAGCGTCGGCGACGGCGCTTCCTCGATCACCTTCTGATGGCGGCGCTGCAGCGTGCATTCGCGCTCAAACAGTGACAGCAAATTGCCATGGCTGTCGCCAATCACCTGCACTTCGATATGGCGGGGATTGTCGACATATTTTTCGATCAGCATGCGATCGTCGCCGAACGCTGCCTTGGCTTCGCGCTTGGCGCTGACGATGGCCGGGGCAAGCTCGTCGGCCGAACGCACCACGCGCATGCCGCGGCCACCACCGCCGGCCGATGCCTTCACCAGCACCGGGAAGCCGATCCTGTTCGCGGCATTCGCGAGCGTGTCGTTATCCTGCGCATCGCCGTGATAGCCAGGCACCAGCGGCACGCCGGCCTTCTCCATCAGCGCCTTGGAGCCCGACTTCGAGCCCATGGCGGTGATCATGTCGGCGGTCGGGCCGACAAAGATCAATCCGGCATCGGCGCAAGCCTGTGCGAACTCTGCACTTTCAGAGAGGAAGCCATAGCCGGGATGAATTGCCTCCGCGCCGCTGCTTTGCGCAGCAGCCAGAATGCGCGCGATGTTGAGATAGCTGTCGCTGGCGCGCGCCGGACCGATGAGGACGGCCTCATCGGCTTCGGCGACATGCAGCGCATTGGCATCGGCCTCGGAATAGACAGCGACAGTGCGCAGGCCCATGGCACGTGCGGTGCGGATCACGCGGCAGGCGATCTCGCCGCGATTGGCGATCAGGAGCGTGCGGAAACGGCGATAGATGGCTTTGGTCATCGATTTCGCCTCACATCCGGAATAGGCCGAAGCGCGTCGGCTCGACCGCCGCATTCGCAGAAGCGGACAGGCCGAGGCCGAGCACGAGACGCGTATCGGCGGGATCGATCACGCCGTCGTCCCATAGCCGCGCCGTCGCATGATAGGGGCTGCCTTGGGTCTCGAACTGATCGCGGGTCGGCTTGCGGAAGGCTTCTTCTTCCTCGGTGGACCACGTGCCGCCCTTGGCCTCGATGTTGTCGCGGCGGAGTTGGCTCAGCACCATCGCGGCCTGCTCACCGCCCATCACCGAGATACGTGCATTCGGCCACATCCACAGGAAGCGCGGATTATAGGCACGTCCGCACATGCCGTAATTGCCGGCACCGTAGGAGCCGCCGACCACGACCGTGAATTTCGGCACGGCCGCCGTGGCCACCGCCGTCACCAGCTTCGCGCCATCACGCGCGATGCCGCCGGCCTCGTATTTCTTCCCGACCATGAAGCCGGTGATGTTCTGCAGGAACACCAGCGGGATATTGCGCTGGCAGCAGAGCTCGATGAAATGCGCGCCCTTCAGCGAACTCTCGCTGAACAGGATGCCGTTATTGGCGATGATGCCGACCGGAAAGCCCCAGATATGCGCAAAGCCGGTGATCAGCGTGGTGCCGTAGAGCTTCTTGAACTCGTCGAACTCGGAGCCGTCGACGATACGCGCGATGATGTCGTGCATGTCGAACGGTTTGCGCGCATCGGCGGGAATGACGCCGTAGAGTTCTTCGGGAGAATACAGCGGATCACGGACGGGCTGCAGATTCCATGCTGCGCGCTGCGTCGGCTTGAATGTCGCCGCGATCTTGCGGGCAAGGCCGATCGCATGTGCGTCGTTCTGCGCATAGTGGTCGGTGACGCCCGACTGTCGCGAATGCACATCGGCGCCGCCGAGCTCTTCGGCAGACACCACCTCGCCCGTCGCTGCCTTTACCAATGGCGGACCACCGAGGAAAATCGTGCCTTGGTTGCGTACGATGATGCTCTCGTCGGACATCGCCGGCACATAGGCGCCGCCCGCGGTGCAGGAGCCCATCACCACGGCGATCTGCGGGATGCCCTGTGCCGACATCTGCGCCTGATTGTAGAAGATGCGACCGAAATGGCGTTCGTCGGGAAACAGCTCGTCCTGCAGCGGCAGGAAGGCGCCGCCGGAATCCACCAGATAGATGCAGGGCAGATTGTTCTGCCGCGCGATGTCCTGCGCGCGCAGATGCTTCTTCACCGTCATCGGATAATAGGTGCCGCCCTTGATGGTCGCGTCATTGGCGACGATCATGCATTCGCGGCCGGACACGCGCCCGATGCCGGTGATGATGCTGGCGGAATGGACGTCACCGCCATAGAGGCCGTTGGCCGCCAGCGGTGAGAGTTCGAGAAACGCTGTGCCGGGATCGATCAGGAGATCGACGCGCTCGCGGGCCAGCATCTTGCCGCGCGCAGTGTGCTTGGCGCGGGCCGCCTCGCCACCCCCACCGGCCACGGCACCGAGCTTGTCCTTCAGCTCGGCGACCTGCGCCTGCATCGCTTCGATGTTTCGTTTAAACTCAGCCGAACTGGTATCGAGCGTTGAGCGAAGGGCCATCGGCTCCCGTTTCCTGCAAATCCGTTTCTTGTTTTGCCCGGCCCTCTGGACGGGGCACGGGATCGTGTCATTGCGCGGGAGGCCCGCGCAACCCTAACTTTGGGCGGGATGCCCGGGAGGCGCCGGACTGGTCAGTGTGACCACGGCTCCTGGCGTCCGAAGGCAAAATTGTCGGAATAGGCGACTTTGCGCTCGATCCGGCCCTGCGGCTCGATCACCTGATAGGCAATGCCCTCGCGCTCGCAATAGGCGACGGCGTCTTCCTTGGTGTCAAAATGCAGCGAAAGCTGCTGCTTCATGTCCGTCGACGAGGTCCAGCCCATCAGAGGCTCGATCACCCGGGCCTGTTCCGGCTCGTAGTCGAGCTGCCAGTCGCGGGTCTTGGCCATGCCGGACTGCATGGCGTTCTTGGCGGCCTTGAAGATACGTGCGGTCATGGCTTGCAACGGCTTTCGAAGATGCGACACTGCGACAATTTGGTGAAAACGACGCCGCTGATATATCCACGTGTCACGAAAGATATACCGCGATTCCGTCGCTGGACGGCTTTCAAGGTGTATATTCGGTCCCCGGCATCGTGACAATCGGGGCCCGAAACTGGCTATCTGACCTTCGCATTCCGCGTCTCCCAAGGTTTCTCCCCTCCGGCCTCCGAAGCGGTCCCCATGGAAATCCACGCCACCCTCCCCCCCAAAGGCCGAGACCTGCGGCTGGACCTGTTCCGTGGCATCGCCAACTGGGCGATCTTCCTGGATCACATCCCGGACAATGTGGTGAACTGGGTCACGACCCGGAACTACGGCTTTTCGGACGCCGCGGACCTGTTCGTCTTCATCTCCGGCTACACCGCCTCCTTCGTCTACGCCAAGATGATGCTGGAGCGTGGGTTCATCGTCGGCGCCACACGCCTGACCAAGCGCGTCTGGCAGCTCTATGTGGCCCACGTGATCCTGTTCGTGATCTATATCGCGGCCATCGGCTGGGTGGCTCAACGCTACAACGATCCCGACATCATCAACGAATTCAACGTCGCCGGGCTCGTGGACAATCCGATCCAGACCCTGACCAACGGCCTGCTGCTCAAGTTCAAGCCGCTGAATCTCGACGTGCTGCCGCTCTACATCGTGCTGATGGGCTTCTTCCCGCCGGTGCTGTGGATGATGCTGCGCAAGCCCGATTTGACCATGCTGGCCTCGCTGGCGCTGTATTTCGCCGCACGCCAGTTCGGCTGGAACCTGCCCGCCTATCCCTATGGCACCTGGTATTTCAACCCCTTCACCTGGCAGCTGCTGTTCGTGTTCGGCGCCTGGTTCGCCCTCGGCGGTGCGCTGGAATCGCGCTCGGTGATCCGCTCGAAGCTGCTGCTCTATTTCGGCATTGCCTATCTGCTGTTCTCGCTGGTGATGACCATGGCCGGGCGCTTCCCCGACTATGGCCACATGATCATGCCGACCTGGCTGTTCGACGCCTTTAACCCGAACGACAAGACCAACCTCGCGCCCTATCGCGTTCTGCATTTCGTGATCATCGCCTTCTTCGTTACACGCTTCGTGCCGAAGGAATGGAAGGGTCTGGAATGGCCGGTATTCCGACCGCTGATCAAATGCGGTCAGCAGTCGCTCGCAGTGTTCTGCGTCGGCGTGTTCCTGTCCTTCGTCGGCCACTTCCAGCTGATGATGTCCTCCGGGTCGTTCCTGGCCCAGCTCTTCGTCAGCGTCGCCGGCATCACGATCATGACCCTCGTGGCCTATTACATCTCGTGGTCGAAGAAGCAGGACAAGCCGCTGCCGAAGCCGGCACCGGCCGACGCCGCCAAATCGGCGGAAACGCCCACCAAGGCGGCGGAATAGCCACCGCCAGCGGACGTCAGATCAAAGATCGGGAAATGTTGGGGCTGATGGTCGGGGCACGAGGATTCGAACCTCGGACCTGCGGTACCCAAAACCGCCGCGCTACCAGGCTGCGCTATACCCCGCCAATGCGGTGTCGATACACGCTTACGGTGGGGGCAGCAAGGCTCCTCCGGAGCTTATTTGCCTAACGTTTCCTGAAAAGGGGATGCACGACCTGATCGCCCTGGGCAATGCCGTATTTGCGTGCGGTCCCGGCGATCACCTCGAGCACCGCCTTCGCCGGACCGCCGGACGAAACGATCCGCGTTGAATGCGGCTCGGTATTCTCCGCGATCCGCGTGATGCGGCCGTCGGCACCGATGAAGATCATGTCGAGCGAGATATAGGTGTTCTTCATCCACATCGAGATGGTCTGTTCGGGCGCAAAGTCGAACAGCATGCCGCGGCCATCCGGCAGTTCCTTGCGATACATCAGCCCGGTGGCGCGCTCCTCGTCGGTTTTTGCCATCTCCACGGAGAACATCCGCATGCCGGACTTTGTTGCGATTTCCAGCGGCTGCAATTCGGCGGCGTGTGATGCCTGAGACCACAGCAGCGACGAGCCGACCAGCAAGCCAGCCAGCAAGAGCAGACGCGCCAGAAACGCGCCACGAAGCGGAGAAGAAAGAGCGTAACGGGTGAAGCCGGTCATCGATGGATTCCAGGAGCAACCCGAGCGACGTGCCGGGCGCGCGAACCCTATCCTGCTCGAGGCGCACAAGGCCAGAGCAACGCGCCGCACAGGCGCGTGAAGTCGAACGTCATTGGAGGTCCGCGAGACAGCTGCCCGCTTCGCCGGCGATTTAGTGCGACGAGAATCCGGGCGTACCGCCCTCGGGCTGGATCTCGGCAGCCATCATGCCCTTCGATCCCGGCCCATAGCGAACCAGCACATATTGACCGGGGCGTAATTCGGTCATGCCGTAACGGCGCAGGGTTTCCATGTGAACGAAGATGTCCGGCGATCCCTCGCCACAGCTCAGGAAGCCAAAGCCACGCAGCCGGTTGAACCACTTGACCTGGGCCCGCTCCAGACCGCTGGTCGGTGTGACGGTCACATGGGTGCGCGGCGGCAGCATCTGCGCCGGATGGATCGCTGTCGATTCGTCCATCGAGACGACGCGGAAGGCCTGATAGCCCTTGGAACGCTGCACGCATTCGACAACGATGCGTGCCCCCTCATAGGCGGTCTGGAAACCATCACGGCGCAACACGGTGACATGCAGCAGCACATCGGTCGAGCCATCGTCCGGGATGATGAAGCCATAGCCCTTGGATGCATCAAACCATTTGATGACGCCGCGGACCTCGACGAGATCAACCGCAGAACCTTCATTCGCGAACGGATCGACAGAGGTTCGCTGTGCGCTGCCGGGGTTCTCGCCCGACGGACGCGGCGCTC
>NZ_JBIISY010000012.1:0-52180 GCF_044340795.1 Tardiphaga sp. | reverse complement strand
CCTGTCCCTTGTATTCTTCGAGCGCATCCGAATTGATGATGGCCGCATCGATTCCGCGCAGATAGAGCAGCGAATTGACATTCTCCGCCGCGCCGCGGGTCACAACTGGCAGCACGCGGAGTTCGTCGCCATCGTCGGCAACGCGAGCCATTTCCGCAGCCAGGCGCAGTGGCGCCCCCTCGATGAGACCGCCAGCGAGGCCGACGGTCCATGCGTTCATCTTCAGCTTCTGCGGAGAGGGCTGCGGAGACCGCAGGACCGAAGGAGTGATTCTGCGGAACGATGGATGTGTGTAGTCCTGAGCTGCAGCACTGCCGACCGTCAACGCACATGCTGCTGCGAACGTGACCAGCAGGATATGGAATTCCGTAAATTTGCGCATCGGTCGAACTCCTGTCCCACGCAGCGGATGTCACACAATTTTTGGCGCCGAGCTGGGCGATCTAACGGCGCAGCGCTTCGGCGCGCTCCTTCGCTTCTTCGATTCCGTCGGCGACCGCCTTTGTGTAGAGCTTGCGCGCCATGTCTGGGTCACCACGCGTGCCATAGGTCCCCCATCTGGCCAGCACCGCAGGATCGTAGGTTTCCGCGAGCGCGAAATTTGCCTTGGCGTTGCCCATCATCGCTGCCCGCTCCAGCACAGTTCGCGCCGCAATGATGTCGCCCTGTCCAAGCAGCGAATTGGCGCGGGCGACGAGGCTGGCGGAAGCCGCTGCCATCTCTGGAGTGGGCTTGGCGACAGACGCGTCAACCGCAGTCGCCAAACCGGCGCCTGGTGCGACATCCATCGGCACGTCCGGAACTGACGGCAACACCGCCGCTGGCGTCACCGCAACTCTGACGGACTCGCTCAGCGGGAGATTTGTTCGTCGACCGGCGGTGGCAAGTGCGCGCTCCAGCGTTTCGGTCTTGAGGCGCTCCGACCGCAGCTGTTCTCGGAGAGAGGCCGTGTCCCGCGCGGAATCCACTCGCAAACGCTCGGCGTCATTGCGCAATCTTGTGGCAAGCGAGATCTGTGCATCGACATCGCGACGCGCAGCGCCAAGATCGCGCGCAAGTTCTCCGGCGAGCGTGTCAGACCGTTCGCGCGCTTTCTGCGCTGCCTGTGTGACCTTGACGTTTTCGGCCTCAACGAACTTTTTCAACTGAGCGGTTTCCTCGCGGGCGCTTGCAAGGAGCGTGTTTTGTTCAGCGGTTTCGCGCCGTGCCGTCGCCAGATCTCGCTCAAGTGCCGCGATGCGATCCTTATCCTCAGGTGCCTGACGTGCCGGACCTGAGCTGGCGATCTGGCGTCGCAGTTCCGCCGCCTCATCGGCCGTTCTGGACATCTGCGCCTGATTGACAGCGAGCTCGTGCCGGATCTTGGTCAGAGAGGCGGCAAGCGCTTCGGCCCGACCGCGCTCCTTCTCCACCGCTTGCCTGAGATCAGTCGCCACTGCTTCGGAGGCTTTTGCAATCTGGGCGGCCTCATCTTTGGCCTTGATGACGAGAGCAGCCTGTGTGTCGAGGTTGCGTCGCGCCGAAGCGAGGTCTTGGTCCAGGCGTTCAGCCCGCTCGTGCGCCTTTGCAAGATGCTGAAGTAGCTCGACTTCGCGCTGCGCGCCGGCAAGCTCCTGCGCCAGCGGCGTGGACAGGTCGTTTTCCTGCGCCTGCCCCGATGGAATCCGCGGAGCCGCCTTGCTCGCAGCGGAGGCCGGAGGTGACGTCAACTCTTCGGCAAACGCTGCGACGGACATCCATGCTGCCGTGAACAGCACAAGGCCGACGTACCACGACGACCGACGCGGGTCGGGGACGATCAGATTTTTCTTGTTGGCACGAACCATGGAGGGCCCTCCCTCGAGACGCCATTATGCGTCCCGCGCTTTCGCGAGTCCTATAACCAACATGGAGTAACCCGCAGTTGCCCCGATAGGGTCGGATCTCAAGCGCTCCGGGAATCCGTCGCACCGCATAATGGGTCAATGCGCGCGGCGCGCGCGGTCCAACCAGGCAGGTGGACCTTCGGGCCCTCTCGTTGAATTCCGCGTTCTTGCGCTCTCGTTGTCCTGCCGCGTCGCAGGCTGTTCGCCGGTCGCGCAACAACACGAAGGGGGCGCTGCAAAAAACACGTTAGGAAAAGTCAGACGTTCATCAGCGACCACTGCGCAAAAGGGGTGCTCCATTTGGGAAGTTGTGACTTCTCCCGCGAAGGACGACGATGCCATTTTGCATTCTGCACCTTGAGATGGACTGCATCAACGGAGGCGGCACGCTATGCGTATCAACGACCAAGAAAAGCGCGTCCCGACCCGCGCTGCGACTCCGCAAGGGACCTCGTCGCGTCCGAAGATGAAGCCGGTCCTGCTCGCTTTGGGGGTGTCCGGGCTGGCAGTGCTGGGGGTGGAAGCGGTACGAACGAATATCAATGACGTCGTCGCGGCGTCGATTCTTCCCCCTGTGCCGGCGAAGCCGAACATGCTCGCCACCGACGCGGTGCGCGAAACCTTGGGAGCGGCATTGACGCCGGACGTTCCAACCGCCGATCCGCCGAATGCAGCGCCGGTGGATGAGCCGTCGGTCGGCACGCGCTTCGCAATCGGCGACCGCATCAAGCTGGCCTTCTACGAGCGCATCGCGGTCGAGGACGATAAGTGGGGTCGCAATTCGTCGGCAATGCGCGGCATCGTCCAGCGCCCGGAGATGAGCGGCGAATACGCCGTCCAGGAGGACGGCACCATATCGCTCCCCCTTCTTGGCACCGTTACCGCCGCGGGCAAATCGCCTCAGCAGTTCACAGCGTCCGTCGTCGAGAACTTCGAACAAACTTTGGGCCACAAGGGGATGGTGAATATCGTTTCGCTGGAACGTTCACCGATCTTCGTCCTTGGTCCGGTCAAGAACTCGGGGTCGTTCAAATACGCCTCGGGCATGACAGTGCTCCACGCCGTTGCACTGGCGGGCGGGCTCGACCGCGGGTCCGGCGATTCATACATGAAGGTCGAAACCGTACGCGAGATCCAGAAGCGCAGCGGCGCGGCCAACTCCATGCTCAAGTTGCTCGCGAGAGTGGCGGTGCTCAAGGCAGAGCGGGACGGCGTGGCTCCCAAGATCCCGGTGCAACTCATGGAGATGGTCGGTGCCTCGGAAGCCAAATCTTTGCTCGACGAACAGAGCGAACGCCGCAAGCCGATGCTGCTGGCCCGCCAGGAGCGCCAGCGCGCCATTGCTGGCGCCCTGGATGCTGCCAAGCAGGACATCCAGGCTTACGGACGCACGGATTCGCTCGACCAGTTGGTGAAGACCCGCCAGGAACGCGTCGACAGTACTCGTGCACTGGTGGAACGCAACGTTCTTGGCAAGGCGGTACTGAGCCAGGTCCAAGGTGAATTGTCCGATGCCGAGCAACGCCGGCAGGATGCGCTCAATCAATACGGCATGGCCAAACAGCGCCTTGCGAGTATGCAGGCTGACGGGATCAAGGTCCAATCCGACCTGAAGAACGAACTGGTGGTCGAGATCGACATGATCGAACGCCAGCTGGCCGACAACGAGCGCGAATTCCGTACCAGCGAAGGCGTGCTGAGCAGTCTGCCTGCTACCCGATCTCAGTTCCCCTCCGCAAAGCAGACCAACAGGATCGGCTACAGCATCGTTCGTCAGACTTCGAAAGGGCCGGTCAACATCGAATCTGACGGCCTGACCTCGCTCCAGCCCGGCGACCTCGTCAACGTCATGCTCGGCGCAGACGATGCCATCGAACAGCAACCGGCGATGCCCGCGCAGCAACCGCCACCGGCTTTGCAGGAGGAGAAGTCGCAGACCGGACGCTCCGTCATGCGCACCACCGGACGCTCGCTCGCGCAAGACTAGGCTCATATCGCGGGCAGTCTTCGCTGCCCGCGGCTGGCGAAGAAGGGCTTCCGGTGCCGCCCGGAAGCCCTTTCTTCTGTTCAGCCTGCGCTTCCAGAGTTTCGCATCATGCCCACAGGCCTGCGTCCCGAAGCTGGCGCTTCAGTTCTGAACGACCCGTTCGCGTGCGCCAGCGTGGAAGGCACTGGCGGACGCCTCAGCCGGGCCGCCTCGCAAGGACGAGCGTGGAGACGCCAAATCTGCGCAGCGGCGTCCGCTCAATTGCCGGCATCAAGCGGCGGTAGGCCGCGATGGCAGAGGACGGCATCCATTTATAGAGATCGAACACCGGCAGCACGTAATCCACCTTCTCGATCTCGAACCCCGCAGCGGCCACGGTATCTCGCAATTCGTGAGGCCAATAATTGCGCGCAGACATCACTCGCGTCGCGAGGGAATAAGGCAGCCAGGGAAGCAGCGGAATTGGAAAACCGAAATCGCGCCCCATGAACCGCATGCCGTGACCCTCGAACGGAAACCAGCGGTTCGGGCTGATCACCACCAGCCGACCGCCCGGCCGCAACACCCGGCGTATTTCGCGTAAGGTCGCCCCCTCGTCCGCGACGTGCTCGAGCACCTCATTCATCAGAGCCGCATCGACTGAACAACCCGGCAGCGGGAAGCGATCGGTGCAGCAGTGATATTCTAGCCTCTGCGCCGAGCCCTCGCCGCTCTCGATGGCAGCCCGCTGGCGGACCTGCGCTGCGTCAATTCTCGATTGTTCGGGATCGACGCCGATGGCCTTCTGGGCTCCCCAGGCTACTAGCGCTTCGGTGTAGCCACCGTCCGCGCAACCGCAGTCGAGCCAAACACCGGTCAGTAGTCCGAGATCTTTCAGCTTGCCGAGTCGGTAAGCAAGATTGGTTCCAAAAGCCGTCGAACCACCCGGGTGGCGATAGCGCGGCGTGGTTCTGACGTGCGGCATCGATATCTGGCTGGTGGTCATCTATCGGCTCCTTTCGCTACGAAATAGAAGTCGACACAAGAACCGTCGTGCCTTCGGCTGGGGGCAGCGGAGTTCTGCGCCTCGGGGAGGTCGAACATTGATCGTGTCGTCGATTGCGGATCGGGATCTGGATAGGTCCGATCGGAAGCCGTTCGGGTATGGCCGGCATAGCCCGCGTAGAGCATGCACATGCCCTCAATGCTCACGGAGGAGGTCCAGCCCAGCACCAGCCCTTCGAGGCCGCCGAGCTTGGCGCCTATCACCGCGAAACTTAGCTCCATCACCCCGCCGAGCGCGAACCATAGCGATGCCCGGCGCATGGCGTCATCGAGCCGCGCCAGCGCGCAGGCATGGAATTTGAGCGTTAGCCCCACCAGACTGAAGCCTAGGAACCGTAGGCTGGTCCCGGCGATGTCAGGATAGGCCGGGTTGAACAATGCGAGTATCTGTCGCGAGTAGATCAGGACGAATAGGGCACAGGCCGTTGAGAACAGCAGCGACAGGCCCAGAGACATCGCGAAATTATCCCGGTACTGCTTCGGGCCGGCGCGCGCCACCGGAAACAGCACAGTCGCAAGCACCGCCGGGATCACTGCGGCGGTCGTGATCAGCATCCACACCGCCGCGAACGCCGCATTGGTCGTCGGCGTGAGCAGCACCACCACGAGAAAAGGCACGACGAGACTCGGAGCCTGCAGAGCGACGTCCAGTGCGTAGTGATCGACGACCTTGTGGCGAAGCGTGTGGAGCAGGCCGAAGTCCGGACGGCCGAGCAGACTACGCGCACTGCCTCGGGTCGCGATGTCGACACCGACCCACGAGACCACAAGCCCCGCCACCCAGGTCAACAGGATGGCGGTGTCATCGGCGGCGCCGACGGCGGCTGCCATGCCGATCATAACCAGCTTGAAGGTCGAGAAGAGCACCTGCTGGATCATCCTCGCAGTGCCGTTGAGAGTGCCGAGGAACGCCTGACCGCCCACCATCGTGACCGCAGTGAGGCCGCAGCCGAATACGAACAGGAGTTCCGATGGCCATCCCGTGACCAGAGCGGCATGGCTGAACAGCGGCGCCGCAAGGACGAATGCCAGCGCCAATGTGACCGCGAGTCCAAACGCGACCACAGCTGCCGCGCCGACAAGTCCCCGGACCTTGCCCGGCGAACGGCAGATTTCTCCAACCAGGAGCGTGCCCAGTCCAGCATCTCCCAGCAGTCCCAGAAGACCCATGACAGACAACAGCGCAGATGCCCGGCCGATGGCCTCGGGCGGGAACAGCCTGGCGGCCAGCCACCAGTAGCAGAAGCCAAGGCAGGCGCTCACGATGGCTGCGATTGTCAGCGCACCAGAATTCCGGAGCAGCCCTGCGCTCTTGCGCGCCGCCTTGAGCAGCCGGCCGGCGATGGTGCTGGTGGGGGCTAGGGACAAGGCACCTCCCCTGCGGCTTCCAACGCCCGCATCCCGTTCACCGATGGCCGCGCCACCTCTTGGTAGACCTGCTCAATCCTGCTCACCACGGCGGTGGCCTTGAGGCCTTTGACTCGCGCCGTTGCCGCCGCTGCAAGCCGGCCTAGCAGCGCGCGGTCGTCGATCAACCGCTGCAAGGCCGCCGCCAACGCCGCTGCATTGCCCGGCGGCACCAGCAGTCCGGTCTCGTCGGGATCGATCAGGTCCGGCATGCCGCCGATGTCGCTGGCGACAACGGTTTTGCCCGAGGCCATCGCCTCCATCACCACCGTCGCGCAAGCCTCGGGCCCAACCGAAGGCAATACGCCAAACAGCGAGCGGCGCCACGCGTGCATAATGGCCGAATGCGGCCATGTGCCCATGACCCGGACGTTTGACGCGAAGACCGCAGGAGTGTCCGGAGCCCGGCGCCCGATGAGCACCAGGGGCGGCGCCCGCTCCAATTGGCTATGGGCCTCCGCCAGCACGTGAATTCCCTTCAATCGCATCATGTCGCCCACGAACAGAATGAACTCTCCTTCCGGCAACTCCCGCACACAGGCTTCCTCGGCGGCGAGAACGCCGACGTCGTCGGGCACGAAGTTCGGAATTACCTCGTAGGGCGCGCTTCCTTCGACCAAGCCGGTATGGCGAGCTACGGCGTGGCTCACAGGGATGAAGCGGTCGACCATGCGCCGAGCCGCGAAGCCGGTCGCCCAGTTTCCGAGCGTGGTCGCAGCAGCCTTCACGGCACCGTAATGTCTGCCCGCGCAAGTAAGGCACTTTGCCGGTATAGGGCCGCCGCATAGTTGCTGGCCCAAATGCATGAAGTTCTTTTTGGCGCAGGACAGTCCGTAGTCATGCATCGTGATCACCAGTGGTGGACCGCCCAACGCCTTGAGAGGCAGCAGCGAGGCGTAGATCCAGTTGTGGGCATGAACGACGTCGGGCTGTTCCGCGACGATCAGCCGCCTCAGCGCCAGCGCGAGTTCAGGATCGGGAAACGGCGGAGCATGCGGCCGCTCCGCATCGGCGTGCAGACCGCTCAACCGCTGCAACGTGCCGCGCAGACGGTGGACGCGGACTTGGCCGTCCATCTCCGTGTCGGGCGAACCAGGATGCACTGACGTCCCGACGGCGACATGGTGCCCGCGTTGCGCCAGCGCGGCACCGAGATTTCGAACATGGCGTTCCTCGCCGCCGATCACCGGAGGGTAAAACTGCGACAGCAGAAGAATGCGCATCGATGGCTCCGTTGTCTTCAGCGCCCGGTGAGCAAAGCCGAAGCGCTGCGATACAGCCTGTTGTCGTGCGGCCGGTAAAGTCTCGCGATTGCTCGTCGCGGCAGCGCCGCGGGAGCGACCGGCAGCTCTCGCTTCCAGGTCTCTCCCGGTGTCACCTTGACCGATCCAAATGTCGCGAGTGGGCGGCCGTCCAGAATGACGTCGAGGTCGAAACGCTCTTCCTTCTCCTCGCCGCTGCGCACGCCGACCCTCAACTCACTACCGTCATCGGCAGGCAGCAACCAGAACTCGGTGTATTTGAACTCTCGTTGCGCGGTTTCGTCTCGGATCGCCAAGGCGTAGGCCCCGGTAGCAACCAGCACCGAAAGGACCATCGCGCCGACATGCCACCATCGGACGTGCGGCAACGCGGATGACGTCCGTGTGAGTCCGCCATGACGAACCGCGGTCAACGACGACCCGACCACGACGAGCCAGAACCAGATCGCCCAGCCGGACGGAGAGAGCATGCCCGCCACGTTGAGCGCCATGCCGCCGGCGATCCCGACCACGAGGCTGGCACCGACCGCATAGGCGAGATGCTCGGCCGTCGATGCTGTGCCGATCTCAAGCGCCCGCAACACCGTGTGGCCGCAGATCAGGATCGCGAGCGGAAAGCACAGAACCGTGCGCAGGATCGCATTGTCCGTGGTGGCGACCACGAACACGGCGAGGCTCGACCACAGACAGGCGATCAGAAGGTCTCGGTTGTTAAGGGCGAACATGCATTCCCCTCATGTCGTAGATCTTGATAAAACCGTTGTCATAGACGCGCCCGACGCCTTCGATGTCCTCGAACTTGCGCAGCGCGGCAGGCTGGATCGGCTTGCCGGTCCTGGATTCCCATGGCTCGAAATAGAAGCCGAGCACAGGCGGCGCGGTTGTCAGGCGCATGTCGACCAAGAGAAAGTCCACGGGACTGTTCGCCAGCGCCCAGAAATCGTCGCCCGACAATGTCTCGCTCTTGAACACGCGGGCTGAGTTCACCCCTTCGGTGATATTGAGTCTCACGTCCTGGCGCCCGTAACCGGCAAGCAACAGGCTGTTGACCCGATCGGCGGCGAACCGGTTTCCGGCGCCCATCCATTCCTTGGTCCAGCGCGCGGTTTCGACAGCCATCGCCTCGACCGACTGCGCATCCGCGGCCACTCGGTAGGCCCCCCGTACCGGATCGAGCGAGGCGCTGGTAACGCCGCCAAGCACGATTACGCCGAGCGCGAGCGGCGGCGCGACGAGACGCCATCCGCGCGGCGCACGGCCCTGCCAGAAATGGACGATACCGATCGCAACCACCAGTCCAACGCCGAAGAATGCAAGCGTCCCCATCCGGTTTCCGACTTCCCAGCCGCCGATGCTGAGCCGGAACGCGACCGAAAGCGGAAAGCCGAAAGCCAGCAAGGAGAGAAAGACGATGCGGCTGTCGTTCCAGCGCCGTCCGAGAACATCGCGGATCGACGACCAGCCGGACTGGCCGGGGCCGGCTGTCGAGAGCGCCAGCGATCGGAAAAAACCCGTGGCCAATCCGAGCGCTGTCAACAGCACTCCAAGCAAGGTCGTCACACGCATGAGGAACGGTTGCGAGGGTGCCGCCACGGCGGCGACTGCGTCTGGCAGCTGCGCCGGTGTGCCGTGCAGTTTGGCGAGAAGTATCCTGATCCCGCTCTCGACCACTGGCCCAAGATAGGCCGTGAGATGTGTGCCATGCAGCTCGATCCACAATAGCGGCAGCAGCACCGCGATGACGGCACCAACGACCATCTTGGTTTCGCGCGGAGGCCCGCCCCGTCGCAGCAATTCGAGCATCGTCACCGCGCCGAGATAGATCGCCGCATAGACCGCCGAGAGGTGATGCGTAGCCGCGATGCCCCCCAGAAGCACGCCGATCAGCACCAGCGCCCTGCTCCTCTGCCATGTGGGCAGGTTCCGCGATCCCGCCTCGATCGCGAAGACGAGCGTGCAGAGTACGATGCCAAGGCTCTCGTAGGAGAACATTGCTTCGAAGAGAAAAAAGGTCGAACAGCCCATATAAGCGAGGCAGCCGAGCGCCGCGATCCGCGCCGAGCCGGTGATCTTCTCGTAGAGCAGGAACAGAGCAACGATAAAGGTGACTTTCAGCACCGCGAGGAGCATTGTCGCCGCGACGAACAGCGGCAGCCGACTAAGGTCGGTCAGCGCGGTCGCCAGTATTTCCAGAGCAAGATAGGTCGATCCGACTTCAAGCAGCGGATTGGACAGGAACAGCCGCCGGGCCGTCATCAGATCTTCGGCCGCGATCCAGTGCAGAAGTTCATCATACGGCGTGAAGCTCGTTGGAGAATAGATCGTCCGGCAATAGAACAGCGCAACGACAAGCAGCGAGAGCAACAGCAGCCGTTCGCCGCGGGCGACCTGGGGCCATGCGATGCGGAAGCTGAGCGGCAAGACCGTGAGCGCCATGCCGACCCAGAACAGCAACGACGCCTGCGCTTCTCCGCGTCGTCCTGCTCCCTGCCCCAGCACCACCAACAGCAGAGCCGCAGCGACGGTCAGGGAAAGCAAGGCCACAGCGCCGGGGTTCGCCGACGGCTGGGACGTCTCGGCCATCATTCCGTCGCGCCGCTCCGGGCCGATCACGGCGAGGACCTGCCGGATGCCGTTCCTGACCGGACGCCCGGATGTCCACGCGATGTCGCCCGGCGTCATGGGCGATGTCCCGCACGGACCAGAAGCGGCCTGCCGCTTCCCGAGCCCCGCTTGGCCGCAACGCGGTCGGCCATCACGCCGCGATAGACGTTGATCAGCGCTTCGGCGCAATCCTCCCAGTCCGGCAGCCTCAGCTCGGGAATTGGACGGCGAGTGCGGAGTTCGGTGACGATCGCGGCAGCGGTCTCCGCCGGGGTGGCATTGCAGGGGATCGCGCGGCACAGATCCTTGCTGGCCAGCTCGGCCAGTCCGGAAGTATCGCTGACCAGCACCGGGCGCCGCAGCGCCAGTGCCTCCATCACCGCGACCGGATGCGCCTCGTACTCACTAAACAGGACGAAAAGGCCGGCGCTCGCCAGCAGGTCCGCCATTTGCTGGCGATCGCCGCCGGGAATGGCTGCGATCGTCACGCGCTCCTCGAGATGAAGCCTGCGCACCTGCCCGCGTAATTCGTTCTCGTAAGGACCGGCGCCTGCGATGTGCAGCCGTGCCTGCGGGAGCTGTCGGATCACCTCGGGCATGGCCGCAATCGCCTTGTGGTGCCCCTTGTAGCGCTCCAGCCGGCCGCTCGAGACGATCAGGTTGGGATCGGCCTCAACGCTTGGGCTAGGCACAGGCATCGCCGCCCCGTTCGGAATCACGACGAAGCGATCCCGCGGCACGGCCATCTTGGCGCTGAAGAATTCAGCCTCGAATTCGGAGACACCGATCAGGCGATCGGCCCGCGAGACCAGCGGGCGCAGCATGGCCTGTTGTGTGCCGCGCACGGCGTTGCGCAACCGTGACGAATGTCCGCCGCTGTGAAAGGTCAGCACGAATGGCAGTTCGCCCTGGACGGTGGCGAACAGGCCGATAGGCACCACGAAGGTGCTATAGCCTTGGAAATGGATGAGGTCCCAGGATCCCTCCCGTATGGCCTTGTAAATGCCGGGCGCAAGATAGAGATCGAGATCCTTGGGCCATGCCCGGACCCGGCGCACGCGCATGCCCGAGACATCCTCTTCGACGGGCAGTTCACCGGTGGGGTCGGTGGTGAGGACGTCTACGGCATGGCCGCGCGCCACCAGACGCGGACCGACCTCCTGGATGTGGGTTTCAATGCCGCCCATGAGCGGGTGACAGCGTGCGGCAACCATCAGAATTCGCATCGAGCTTCCACTCCAGATCATCTTGATTCAACTGCCGCCCCACGGCGTGCATGCTGAGCTAGACTCCTTTCGTGGCTACGGCACCCCGTAGCCGACAGGCGAAACCTGGGTAAGAACACGTTCGCGCAGGATGGTCTTGAGAACCCGCCAACCGTCGGGGATCGCACGCAGATTACTAAGCCCGCTGATGCGCGGCGCCTCGAAACTCGCCACCTCCACGATCTTGAGACGGTTCTTCAGGGCCCGCACATTGATCAGGGTCTCGATCTCGAAGCCGTCGCAGTCGCATTTGAGCGTTTCGACGTGCCGCTTCCAGAAGGCCATGTAGCCGTAGCAGAGGTCGGAGAACGTGCCGCCGTAGAGCAACCGCACGGTCATTGTCAGTCCCCAATTGCCGAGCATGCGGAACAGCGACATGTCGTCGGTACCGGCCCCCTGCAGAAAGCGGGAGCCTTTGACCATGTCGGCACCTGCCATCAGCCCACCAACGAACAGGATGGCCTCGTCGGGCTCCATCGAACCGTCGGCGTCGAGCATCACGACGATATCGCCGGTGGCAGCGTCAAATCCGGCTTTCAGTGCAGCTCCCTTGCCGCGGCGTGGCTCCATGACAATCTTGACGTCGGAGCGGAGGGCGCGGGCGACGGCGACCGTGTCGTCGGTCGATCTGCCGTCGATGATCACCACCTCATGCGCCCAGGCTGGGATACGCGGCAGCAGATGCGGCAGGTTCTTCGCCTCGTTGAGCGTCGGGATGATGAAGCTTACGCGTGGCAGCGCCAGCGTGTGCGGCAGACCGTAGTCGCCCGGCGGGAAGTACAAGCTGGCTGATTGGCCTTGGGCCGACTGCAGGGGATGCGGGATAGGAGCGTTCATGGATTCACCGAGCTGTAGAGAGGTTGAACAATGGAAGTTGTCTGTTGGCGGCGCGTCTCACCCGACAGATGCCGGGTCAGGTGAACGGCGGCATGCTGCGCGCCGTACACGAAGCGGCATACCGGACCGAAGCTGTTGGCCGCTGCCGGACCGATGAAATGCAGTCCGGGGACCGAGGTCTCGTAGTGCGACGACAGCTCCGGAGATTTTTCGATCAGGCGCATCTGGCTCAGTATCTTGTGGTCCAGAAAGTCGAGCCGGTTCGCGTCGATGCCGTATCCGGTCGCGAAGATCACGTGGTCACAGCGCAACGTGTGGCTCGCTCCAGCCTGGTCCGTCAGGTCAAGCGCGACCTTGTCGCCCTGCGTCCCGATCTTTCGCAGGCTCCTGCCGAGCCACAACGGCACCTTGCCGATCACCCGCTCTCTCGCGAACGCGCTTCCGACCGGGCCCCAAGCCTTGCCGTTGGCGATCTGCACCCTTTGGTCGTCGGGCAGCAGTCGGATCAGTTGCGGATACCTAGCGCAAGCACCTGCGGTCCAACCTTGGCCGATGCCGCTCGTCGGCGCGATCGTCCGCTCCAGCAGGCTCCTGGTCCGCGGACGGGCGGCAAAATCCAGCTGTGAGGCGCGTGCCACCAACGATACGGAAATTCCGCGGTCGTTGAGCATCGCTGCAAGATCCGTCGCCGAGGAACCGGAGCCGACCACGACCACATCCTGGCCGTCGAGCGCGTCGAGCGGACCATAGTCGCCACTGTGCGAGTGGATCTCGGCAGAAAGCTGCGCAGCTTCCTGCGGCAGCCGGCGGAACGCCTGCAGTCCGATCGCAACAACGACGCGCCGGGCAAAGATCGTCTCCCCGTCGGAGAAGCGGGCATGGAAGCCGGCCGGAGCTGGCTGCAGCGTGGCCAGCAGCTTCCGTTCGACATGCGGCGCGTAGCGCGCGTGGAAAGCTTCAGCGTATTGCAGGAATCGCTCGATCGGCAGCGGCGTGAGCTCGTCATGATAGGGCAGCGCGCGTTCGATGCAGAAATTCTTGATGGTGAAGGCGGACGCGGCGTCGGACAGGTTGGTCGCCCAGGGATAGGATTTGAGCAGCATTCCCGGTAGCATGTTGGCCTTCCACGCTCCCATCGGCTCACCGAAAATCCGGTGTTCGATGCCGCGTGCTCCGAGATGTGCCGCCAGCGACAGCCCGTACGGACCGGCTCCAACGATGGCGACGTCCACGGAGGCGGTCGGTTTGCTGCTCAAAGTCATTTGAAAACTCCAGCCTCTACGCCAACGAACGGGACGCTCTTGCGGTGGCGACGCGAGAGCTTGAAGGAGTGGAGGCGCTGAGCAACTGTGGCTCTCGTCATCCTGTCTGCGGATCATTCGCGGATGGAAGAAGCTTCATCGAAGCCTCATGGCATTGAAAGCACGATGGGTGGGTAGCCCTTCGGGGGTCGTCGCCGTGGCCAAACCAGTCGAAGGCGCACGATGCCGCGGCTCGAAGGAGTAATCACGATGAACCGCGCTACCTGCCGCTGGATAGCTCACTGCGACCTTCACTTAAGGCCCATCGGAGCCGAAGGTCGTCAGGCTGTCGCCCGATCACGAGCAGCGACGCCCTGACTCCGGCCGCAAAAATCCGAGGACTGTCCCGATGACGCAAACGTCGCTGCCCCAGGCTTCCGCCCGTCGCTTGCTGCAAGTGCCGTCGCGATGGATTTCCGCCGGCGGCTCCGACGCCGTGAAGGTGCATATCGAGCCGCTAAGGGACCTCGTTGCGACCCAAGACGCATGGATAACCCTCGAGACACGCGCGAGCCCGTCCTTCTTCCTGTCCTGGCTGTGGATTGGAACGTGGCTGGCTCATCTACCGAAGGACGCAGAACCGCATATTCTGACTGCAAGGACGTGCGACCTCATAGTCGGCATGGCCGTTGTCTGTCGACGCAAGACATGGCGCCTAGGGCTCCGTCCGCGAGCAAAATGGTTACTCCACGAAACCGGCGCTGCCCAATTCGACCGGCTCTGCATCGAATATAACGGCATCCTCGCCGACAGCTCAGCGGCTGAAGCAATCATCAGGGCGTGTCTCGACAGCGCCATCCGCTATCTCGGCAAGTCCGACCAGCTCGTATTGTCGGGTATCACGGCGGATGTGGAAGCCGTCGCACGCAGGGCCGCCGCCGGTGCCGGGCTGCTGGAAGAGGTCAGAGAAGTTCAAACCGCGCATTGGGTTGATTTCGCTGAAATACGGCGTCTCCGTATGGACTACCGCGCCTCGCTTGGTCGCAATACTCGTCAGGCCGTTAGCCGCACGCTGCGGCTCTATGGCGAGCGCGGCCTCGTTGAATATCGGGTTATGGAAACGGTCCCGGAAGCACTCGCCGCCTTTGCCGAGCTTGCCGAACTGCATCGCGCACGCTGGGGCGGCAAGGGCGCATTCGCCAATCCTGCGTTCCGCCCATTCCACGAGGACCTCATCGCACGCGGTGTCCCCACCGGCGCGGTCCGGATTTCGCGCACGACCGTCGCCGGCCGGACCATCGGTGTGCTTTACAATTTTGTGCACGGCGGCGAAGTTCTGCACTACCAGAGCGGCTTTCTTTATGAAGAGGACGCCAAGCTGAAGCCAGGCTTGCTGAGCCACGTCTTGGCCATCGAGGACGGCTTTGCGCGCGGTGAACTCGGCTACGACTTCATGGCGGGATCGGCCGGCCACAAATCGCGCCTCGCCAATACAGAGCGTTCCCTGAAGTGGATTGTGTTCGGCCGCGACACGATCGAGCGCCGCATCGAAACAAGGGGTCGTCATGCAAAGCGTGTGCTCGCTAAATTCATGAAACCGGCGAGCGACGCCAGATCGGTTTAGACGGGAATCTAGACCGGCGCGGTCAGTTCGATATGGGACTCTTCCTGCAAGACGGCGCCGGCCGGCCGACCAACCGCCCGGTCTGCCGGTAGCGAAACATAGGAGACCGCTACTTCTTCAGAATCGACTGTCCTACCGAAAAGATCGACCACCTCGATGCCGTCGCAGCGGTTGTAGGTATGGCAGCCATACGACCCGGCACGAATGCGGCCGACGGCCGTTTGAGCGAACTGGACGTCGTCCAGATTGTCGATCCTGCAGAACGTGACAGCGCGGCCGTAGCCGCGAGCGCAATCCTGGACCGGACGCAGTATCTGTCCATCTCGGCGAATGAAGTTGCCAGCCGGACGGCTCATGGCCGCGTCAAATAGCACCGGCCCAGCGCCGTGCGGCGTCCAATTGCCGGTCAGGCCGTCGGCACGGTAGATGCTCAGAATGTCCCACGAGGAGGACTGCCAAAATCGCTGGGCCGCAAAGAACCAGACGCCAGAGCCGTCCGGCAAAGGAGTGACGTCGTAGTGTTCGACGCCGGTGGCCAAGTCGGCCTCCCGCTTCCAGCGGTACGGAAACTCCTCCGCGCGGTAGAGCGTGACTTTCCCTGACGCGCCCGCTTCCGGGATCATCCAGATTTGCCCGGCTTGCTCGAACACCATCGGATACGACAGATGGTGCGGCTCCTCGATGACGATTTTTGGAGGCCCAGCTGCACCGCGTTCGTCCATGGGCAACACGGCGATGCAGCCTTTATTCTGGGAGTACAGGTACTGTTCGACAAAGATGAAGCGGCGTCCCCGGTGCTGGAAAGGAAACGGGTCGGCGAGATAGCTGTCGACTCCGCCGCTGAGAACACGAAACTTTGCCTCTCCGCGATCGAGTAGACTGGCTCTGCCGTCGACGCGCCAACCAATGCTCCATGCCCTCCTCCCCTTCGCCAGGATCCCGAGCAGCCGCAGAGCTTTGACCGCAACCATCGTGCTCGCCCAAGCCAACGAGGCTGCGGTCCCGAACCGGGCATAGGCTGCAGTCGGCGCCGCGGCGGCGGCGTTCAAGCCGCACTCCTCGCGCATCGCCTTGAGGATCAGCGCAACAGTGCAGGACAGAGCGCCGTCGAGCGTGATGGCAAACACCTCGTGGTCCTGGCTCGCAGGCCGAGCAGTCCACGGCCGATCCGGACGCGCGGTGTCGTGGAGTTCGATGAGTATATCCCGCTCCTCCGTCAGCGCCGCCATGACGCCGATCTCGCCGGGAATGCCGTTGAAAAGCGGAGTCAGAACTCGCCGTCCCGCCGGGAGCGCCCCGTCGCCACCGAGATCAATCACCAAGTCCGGCACGTCGCCTCGTTGCGGCGTGAGCGAGAGCATGGCGAGCTGCGCCGAATCCGTGGCACCGCCTCGTTCCCGACAGTAGATCATTCTTTCAAGGTCGAGCAGCAAGCACACTCCGCGCGGGAGTGGATGGGACTGCGCAGCGAATGTCCGCGATATCTCCTGGCCCGGCACAGCGGCAACCGCCTCCGCTAGCCATACGTGCCAACGAAACAATCTCGATCGATCCAAATGAAAGCAGATTTGCATTTTGGATGTACCGTTCGGCTGGAAACATTCTGTAACACAAACGCGCGCGCAGCTAACAATCTAAAGAGGACCCTCAGCCCGTCGAAAGCTCGTAGGGAGTAATCCATTCTGCGGTGGCTGATCGCATCTTCATTTCGCTTACTGACATTCGGTGAACTGCCATGAGAGGTGCTGGAGCGGCGGTCCAGCCGAGATTGCCTTTTCTGCTGGTCATTCCCCACTTTGTTCGCCGAAGTGCGAGGCACCGGGAGGAGGACTGCCGGAGTACCCCTTCTAGTCAGCTGGCCGGGCGCGTCCTGCTGTAGTCAGCTTTGATCCAGAAATCGGCACCTGTCGGCGTGAAGCACCGACAGGTGCCGAGCGCATCTTCAGGCCCGGGTATCGCCTTAACGCTCAACGGCAGGCGTTCGACATCGCGGCGCACCGCCTCGGGTCAATTGGCCAGGAACTAATCCAATGATCGACGCCTCCATCGTGATTTGCGCACATACTATCGACCGCTGGGATGATCTGAATCTGGCCGTCGCCTCAGTGCGCAGTCAGATGCCGCCGCCGCGCGAGATCATCGTGGTCATCGACAACAACGAAGACCTGCGAGAGCGCGCGACGCGCGAGATCGTCGGGGCAACGGTGCTCGCCAGCGAGGGACCAGCCGGCCTGTCTGGCGCCCGCATGACCGGTGCAATGCATGCGGAAGGCACCATCGTTGCGTTCCTCGACGACGACGCCACCGCCGAACCCGGCTGGCTTGCTGCGCTGCTGGATGCTTACCGCGACCCGGCCGTACTCGGTGCCGGAGGTCCGGTCGAGCCGCTTTGGCGGGCCCCGCCACCCACCTGGTTTCCCGATGAATTCCTCTGGGTGGTCGGCTGCACCTATTCCGGCATGCACGTCCACGAGGGCCGCATCCGCAATCCTGTCGGCGCTAATATGTCTGTACGGGCCGAAGTGCTGCGCAACGTGGGCGGGTTTACCTCGGACCTCGGACGCCGCAAGCTTGGCTTCTCCGTAAGCGCCAAGGCCCGAATAGGCGGCAAAGCCGAAAGCTGCGAGGAAACCGAATTCTGCATCCGCACCGCAAGGCTTCATCCCGGAGGATACTGGGCCTATCGAAGCGAAGCGCGCGTCCGCCATTGCGTACCGGTCCAACGGACCACCTGGAAGTACTTCGTCCACCGCTGTCTCGTCGAAGGCACTGCTAAAGCAGTGCTAACGACACTGACCGGCCCTCGGGACGGGCTCGGCGCGGAGGGCCGCTATGTCCGCGTGGTGCTGCCCCGCGCCCTGGCTCGAAATCTGTTCTCGGCGATCCGCGGAGATGCCGGCGCTCTTGGGCGGGCGGGCGCCATCTTGGCAGGCTTCGCACTGACCGCCCTCGCCTATGCGGGAACCCGCCTCGGCGGAGTGGCCCACGCCCGGAGCGTAGGTCCCACCCCTCACGCCGAAGCGGAAACCGTTGGATAGGATGAGAAACCAATGATCTTGTTGACCGGAGGCGCTGGCTATATCGGATCTCACGTCGCCGTCGCCCTACTCGATGCCGGGCTCGACGTGGTCGTGCTCGACAATCTATCCAACAGTAGTCCGGCTTCACTCCGAAGGGTACAATCGATTTGCGGCAGGCCGGTAGCATTCCGGCAGGTCGACATCCGCGACGAGGAGGCCGTCTACGACGCCTTGAAAACCTACGGTGTCACCGCGGTCATCCACCTTGCCGGGCTCAAGGCGGTCGGTGAATCCAACCAGCAGCCGCTCAACTATTACGACAATAATGTGCTCGGATCGATGCGGCTGCTGTCGGCCATGCAACGGGCTGCCGTCAAAACCATCGTTTTCAGCTCCTCAGCGACTGTTTACGGCGCCCCCTCTTATCTCCCGCTCAACGAAGAACACGCCCTGGCCCCGACCAACCCGTACGGACGTACCAAGCTCTTCATCGAAGAGATGCTTAGAGACCTGCACGCGGCCGACGGAGACTGGCGGATCGGCGTTCTACGCTATTTCAATCCAGTCGGGGCACATGAGAGCGGCTACATTGGCGAGAATCCGCTTGGGATCCCGAACAACCTGCTACCGTTCATTGCTCAGGTGGCGGTCGGCAGGCGCGAAAAGCTGACCGTATGGGGCTGCGACTATCCCACGCCGGACGGCACCGGCGTGCGCGACTTTGTCCACGTTTGCGACCTTGCGGCTGGCCATCTGCGTATCCTCAAGCATTTGAAGGCGCCTGGGCTTCTCACCGTCAACCTCGGGACTGGCGAGGGCAGCAGCGTACTGCAGGTGATTCAAACCTTTGAGGCGGTCAGCGGTCGAGCCGTTCCTTACGAGATGGGCGAACGCCGCAATGGTGACGTGGCCGTTTGCTATGCCGACCCGATCTTGGCCAAGAATGTGATGGGCTGGAAATCGACCCGCTCGTTAATGCAGATGTGCGCCGACCACTGGCGTTGGCAATCCAGAAATCCCACCGGCTACAGCGCCTGACCTTGGACCTTGCGGCCTGGGCTTGGTCGACGAGCTACGAAGCGTGGAACCCGTGACGCAGAGGTATACTCTGCGATCAACCGCGGATTCGTCAGCGCGCGCGCCCGGGATTATTCGCGAGGAGGCAGGGCGCACTTGCAAGAGAACGGTCTGACGTCCTTTTTCCGATCTGACTGGAACTACGGCCCGCCATCCTCACCGCGGGACGATGAATTTCAGTTCGATGCTGCAACGCCATCGCTTGGGAATCCTTACGCATAGGTCGGATTGCGCAACGCAAGAACGAGCGCCGATAGCGACGGGAACCATCTCGGCATGCTCCGTCGTAAGGCCGATATCGGATAGCAAATCTGCTAACTCAGGCCTGTACGCCCCTCACATTTTATTGAGTTGGAGACACGTGCGCAGTACGATTTACACCATGCGAGGTCGAACCATTTTATCGATCTCAGGACTTATGTATTGCAGTCACCGCATTCATTTTACCGCTTGATCTTTGAGCTCGTATATTGCGACCGAGATGAAGGCGACGTCGCCCGCGACTGATGCAATTGCGATTGGGGAACGTCAGGCCGAGGATTGCGCAATGAGGTACGCCAAGATCGCGATTGCTGATCGCTACCCGGTAATTCTCGAAGGATTGGGTAGGCTGCTGGGAGGGCAACGCGACTTCAAGATAGTTGCATCTTGTAGTGATGGCGCGAGTTGCATTGACTCACTTCGCGAGTTTGCGCCGGACATCCTGATATTCGATGTCTTGATGCCGGGTGTCACCGCACTCGAACTTCTTTCAATTATAAACTCTGAAAAACTATCGACGCGGCTTGTGCTGTTCGTCTCATCCGATGAGTCCGACGCATACATGATTTCCGGAACGACGGGACACTACATCGTCGTTTCAAAACACCTTTCACCGGAGACGCTCCTGCAGACGCTACGGCAAGTGGCGAATACTCAACGTACCATCCCGCGGCAGTCCTCCGACGAAGGCATCCGAGCGCAGAACGCAATCACCGGAAATGCGTTGGCAACGCTAACAGAGCGCGAACGCCAGATCGTTCACCTGGTATCTGAAGGACTGTCGAATAAAGAAGTAGGACGACGATTGAGCATCACCGACGGAACCATCAAGGTTCACCTACATCGCATCTTTCAAAAACTCGAAATCAACAATCGTACCGTGCTCGCGGCCCTTGCCATCTCCAGACAACGCATCGGAGACGTCGCCAAGACAGCGTCTTCCCCTACGTCGCCGGAATGAGTTCCAAACGGTACAGCAACGAAACGCTCGCACGACGCCATTGATTGTATTCAGAGCGTCACGTTCAGTATCCAGCCTTATCACGCCTCCCCTAATGTGGAGTGTCATCCAACGTACATTTCGAGGATGCATATACCCAACGATATATATGGATATATAAAATCTGCGTTTAGATTTAGCGGGCCTGTTCAAAAGAGAACGCGACCAAACTGCGGACGAAGGAGGCAATACCGTTGCGCGACTCCTGTTCTTAAGGCCCGCTCAGCGCGTTTCCGTTGCGTAGATATTGGAGATTTGCAATGTCGAGGCCATTATCATTTGCCACAATTGTCATTGGGAAAAGCGGTTTAATTCGAGAAGGGATCTCCAGGATCCTTGCCGCGGCACACTCACGAACGCTGGCATCTATTTCCTCGATCGAAGAGGTGCGGTTGCGCAGACCAGGAAAATCTCCACTTTTGTTTCTCCTTGTCCATACTGATGGCGATCGCGATTTTTCTCTCGAGCAAATCGAATTCTTAAAGAGTTGGGCTCCGGCTTCGCGCATCGCGATCGTGGCCGATCGCTATCGGCCTGGCGAACCTCTGATGGCGTTCCGTGCCGGTGTCAGCGGATATTTTGTTAACGTGACATCGTGCCCAGTTTTCATCAAATCCATTGAGCTCATCATGATGGGCGAGACGATCTTCCCACCTGAGTTCCTATCGCCCGCTCACGAGGCCGAAACAGGCGACTCTCGTCTCATTGCTATTTCTCCGCCTCCAAAAACTGAGCGGACGATTTTCTTTCCGGTGGAAGATGCCATTGCGCCGCATCTATCACCGCGCGAGCGCTCCATTCTGCGCTGTTTGATTGAAGGCGCCTCCAACAAAACGATCGCGCGAAAGATGGACATCGCCGAGGCGACTGTGAAAGTTCACGTCAAGGCGATCTTGAGAAAGATCGGGGTACAGAACCGCACCCAGGCGGCAATTTGGGGCGTAAACAACGACTCTCTCACGGGGATCAATGGCAACTCGCAGCCCAAAACAGCGATCATGACGACCTAACGCGGGCCATCAACGCCGATACGCCATTGCGCCAATAGTTAAGAGCCTTCGCGCGTTGCGCACACTTCGCCAGTTCAGAGGTGTACATCGTGAGACGTTAGACCTCTATGTAGTTCATCAAGAATGCTGCTTGCAGGTCAAGCGCTTCAACGGTTTCCGGCAGATCAGGATATTTGGTCCAATGCACATGCGGCATGGCGTCGAACACGACCAGCCGGGCATCGACACCGGCGTGCAACAGTGAGCGATGAAAGTTACACGTCCCGCTGAGAAAGAAATCGCGCGTGCCCGACATGCACAGCGTCGGCGGGAAGCCGCGTAAATCGGCATAGGTCGGCGACACAACGGAATCGGTCAGCATGGCCGCGGCAAGATATCCGTAAGCCTGATCCAGCACAGCGGTAACGCGTGGGGCAAATCCAATCACTCCGAACAGGGCTTCGGTATCGCCAGTGCGCGCGAAATCAGCCGTTCCCGAGAAGAAGCCAATCGCGGCCGGCATCGGCAAGCCGAGTTGTCGCGCGGCTATGACGGTCTCCGCGGCCAGAACGGCGCCTGCCGAGGAACCATAGATAGCGATGCCTTGCGCGGTGCGGGTTTCGAGCAATGAGCGATAGACCGCGATCGCGTCATCGACGGCAGCCGGATAGGCATGTTCCGGCGCGAGCCGGTAATCGACTGCAAGGACAGGAACGCCTGTTCGCGCAGCGATCGGAACGGCTTCGGCGATCGAGCGGCTGCCGAGCTTGAACGCACCGCCATGAAGATTGATCAGCATCGGACCCGTTGGCCTGGCTGTATGACCGTGTGGCGTGACCAGCCGCCCCGGCACACCGCCGACAACAACGTCTTCGACCGAGACCGCATATATGGCGAGCAACTGCGCCTCGAGGATCGCCTGCGCCTCGTCATAGAATTTGCGCTCGATCTCGATCGGCGCAGTCAACCCATTGGTCGGATCGGGCATGCGGTTGCGCAGCCGGATCATGTCGGCAGCGGCGGCGCTGATGCTGGTGGGGAGCGGCACATGCAGATCGACGATATGCGTGGTGCCGTCGGGCAGAAAGGTGACGCTTGGCCCCCTGGACGGATGTGGCGCGCCCTGCCCTGTCATCGCAGTCCTGCTGCGGCCACGCCGTCCACACGCTGCGCACTCATCGCCTGCGCGAAGCTGACGACCTGTCGCGCCATGACTTCGAGATTGCGCGCGACATCGGGATCAAGACAGCTGTCGCCGTCAAAAATCTTGTTGGCCGTGTTGATGCTCACGCCGAGCGGCGTGTTCCAGCCGCGCAAGGCGTGCACCACCGAACGCAGGGCCGCAAGCGTAGCCCCTGCCGCCTGCCAGCCGCCGGCGCAGGCAATGCTTCCGACCGCGCGCTCGTCGAAATAGACGCGGGTGTCGCGGTTCATGTCCTCGGTATAGTCGAGCGCGTTCTTGATGAGGCCCGAGATCCCACCGTGATAGGCCGGTGCCGCGATGATAATGCCATCTGCCGCGCGAAAAGCCGACACCAATGACGTGGCACGCTCGTCGCGCGCCGGATCGGCGGGATTGTAGAGCGGACACGACAGCGACGGGCCATCGAACATCTGCACCCGCGCGCCCGCCTTTTCCGCGATCCGCAGCGCATAGCGCACCGCCAGTTCGGACGACGAATGAGGGCGATGCGTGCCCCCGATCCCGACGATCAGGGGCGTCCGTGGTTTGTTGAAGAGAGCGTTCATCATGTCTTTCCGCCAGAGCGTTTTCGGGAGGCGCGTACGTCAGGTCTCAAGCGCCGGGAGGCGGCAGGAAATCGACTTCGTGCAATGCGGCGAGCCGCACCACCTCGGCCGGATCCGGCACGTTGTGGATCGCCTTGAACAGGTCGAACAGTTTTCGCGTGGGCGATACCCAGAATAGGCACTTCACGGTCTGGCCGGATTTGTTGAAGATGCCGTGCGGAATGCCCATCGGCAGCCGGGCGAGATCTCCGGGCTTCGCTTGCGCATCGGTCCCGTCGAGCCAGAAGTCGAGCGTGCCCTCCAGCATATAGATGAACTCGTCCTGTGTCGGATGGATGTGCGGCGGCACGAACGTGTCCGGCGGGAAAGTGGCGTGCCAGGAGAGCGAGTTTTCCGAGAGCTGCTTTGGCACATAGGTCTGGCCGAGAATATTCCAGGTGATGTCCTGGACGCTCGACGTGGCGCTGGTGACGCCGGGGGTCATGATCATGGCTGCGATCCTCTGCTGTGAGCGATATTATTCCGCGGCGACGGAGAGTTCGGCGTCGGCCAGCCGGCGCCGTTCCTTGAGCATCGGGATCACCTCATTGGCGAGACCGGTTATGGTGCGCACGACCTTCCAGTGCGGCATGTTTCCGCGGTGGATCTGGAAGATGATGCGGCTGGTCTGGGCCTCTTCAGCCCATTGCTCGATTTTATCCGCCACTGTCTTCGCGGTGCCCGCGACAACGCGGAACTGCTGACGGATCTGGGTCCAGTCGAAGGCGCCGCCATGGCTGGACGGCAGCATGCGGCCGTTGCGCTTCTGGAATTCCTCCATCGACAGATAGCCGGGTGCATCGATGAAGCGACCCGCGCGGGTCAATGTCGTGAAGAAATAGCGCACATGCGGCTCCATCTCCGCCAGCGCGCTCTCGTCGTCGTCGCCGATATAGCACATGCAGACGATCGGTACCTGTGCGGGACGGATCGTGTGGCCGTAATGCGCGGCGCGCTCCTTCAACGTCTTCTGCGCCGCGAGCTGCGCGGTGATCGGGCTGAAGGTGGACGAATAGCCAAAGCCCATTTCGGCAGCGAGTTCGATGGTGCCGGGGCTGCCCGATCCCACCAGATAGACCGGCGGATGCGGCTGCTGATACGGCCGCGGCCACATATTGAGATAGCGGTAATTGTAGAACCGTCCGGAATGGCTGATCGGGCCTTCCTGGGTCCACATCTTCATGATCACTTCCAGCGCCTCTCGCTGGCGCTCGCGTGCGGTGACCGGATTGACGTTACTGGACCAGTATTCCATCGGCGTGCCCAGCGGGAATGCGAATTCCAGGCGGCCGCCCGACATCACGTCGAGCATGGCATAGGATTCCGCCAGCCGATGCGGATGGTCGAGGCCGGCCGGCGTGCCCATCACACAGATCTTGCCCTTGGTCTGCGGGATCAGCGCGCCTGCAAGAATGCTCGGCACCGGCATCAGGCTGTAGGGCGTATTGTGATGCTCGTTGATGCAGACGCCGTCGAAGCCGAGCTTGTCGGCGAGCACCAGCTCCGACAGGTAGCGCTCGTAATATTCGTGACCCTTCTTGGGATCAAAATACTTGTTGGGGAAATCGACCCACAGCGATTCATAGTCGTCGATGTTCTCCGGCAGATCATAGTACGGCATGAAATGCCAGGCCATGAATTCGGTATCAGGTAGGATCGGCATGGTGACCTCGTGAGATTGGTCGGTGTTGCTGTCAGGATTTGAACGTTGATCAGGCCTGTGCGGGCGCAGGCTCCGCAGATGGCTCCGTCGTGGTGGTCCTCGCGAAGGATGCTGTCGTGGCTTCCGGATTGATCAGCAGCCAGGCGACCAGCGCGACGCCGAATTGCAGCGCGCCGAGGATCATGAAGCCAGTGGCATAGCCCTGCGCCTGGGTGGCGCCGCGCTCGACCAGAATGCCCATGAAATACGGCGCGAAGGATCCGGCGGCGGTGTTGGCCACCGTCGAGAACACCGCGAGCATGCCGCCGCGCTGGCTCACCGGCGTCACCTCGGCAATAATGGCCGGGCTCAGCGTCCAGACCAGCGTCGGCAGGCCGAAGCCGATGGACAGCAGCAGCAATTGCAGCGCGCCGGGCTGAAGCTGGGTCATCGCGATGGTCGATAGACCGCCAAGGCCAAGCGCACCGGTGAGCATCCAGCCGCGCGACAATCGGCTCGACACGCCGTTCTTCATCAGTCGCTGCGACAGAAAGCTGCCGATCAGCACCAGCACGATGCTGGTCAGCCACGGCAGCGTGGTCAGCCAGCCTGCCTGAGTGGTCGAATAGCCCAGACCTTTCAGCAGATAAGGCGGCAGCCAGGCCAGGAAAATGGTGATGCCGCAAGCGACCGAAAAGCCGGCAATGGTGTTGCCGAGGAAAGTGCGGTCGAGCAGCAGTTTCAGATAAGGCACGCGCTTGATCTCGGCCACGCGGGGCGTCGCTGTCTGCACCTTGCCTTCGCTGCCGGTGACGATCCAGACCACCACCCAGAGCATGGTCAGCGCCGCGAGCACGGCGAAGCCGGTCCGCCAGCCATAGCCGGCAATGAGATAGGCAACCACCGGACTTGCGAAGATGATGCCGAAGGCTGCGCCTTCGGAGACGATGCTGGTCGGCATCGCCCGGTCCTTGTCCTCGAACCATTTGAAGCACGCATGCAAGGCCACTGCGAAGGCGGGACCTTCGCCGACGCCCAGCAATGCACGGGCAATGACGACTTCGGTATGGGTCGTGGCCCACAGCATCGGGAGCTGGGACACCGCCCAGATCACGGCGAGCACCGTCAGCACCCATTTGGCGGGATAACGGTTGAGCGCAAAACCGCCCGCGATGCCAGCCACGGGATAGAGCCAATACATGGCGCCGGCCGCGAGACCGAACTCGCTCGGCGACATGTTGAGGTCGCGCATGATCGGCACGGCGGCAAAGCCGAGAACCGCACGATCAGCAAAAGCCAACACCATGAACAGCGTCAGCATGAACACGATATACCAGGATTTCCACGGGCTCGTCGGCTGCATGATCAGGACGCCTTCTTGGTGATGCGCGCGGCCGGAGTGGCCGCGCCCGATGTCTCCTTCAGAAAATTCGCAATGATCCCGGCGGCAGCCGTCGGCCGTTCGTCGAGAGGAAGATGTCCAACGTCCTTCATCACTTCGAGACGTGCATTGGGTAGCAGCTTGAGCCAGGTATCGGCCTGCGCGAGCGGCTTGATGCGATCGCCCTCACCCCACAGCAGCAGCGTGCTGGCGGAAATGCGGTGCAGCCACTGATCGAGCCTGGGATTGCCGGGGCGTTCCCACACCAGCCGTGCCGAGGAGATGGTCTCGCGATAGCGCAGCGTCATGAATTCGAGGTCGTGGCCTTCCGGCATGAACGGCGCGAGCACGGCGGGATCGGCGACCAGATAGGCCGGCACGTCCTTCGGAGCCACGGTGAACAGGTCGGTGGATGGCACGTCCTTGATCACGAGCCCGCCCGGCGAGATCAGCACCAGCCGCGCGATGCGCGCCGGCTGCACGATCGCGATCTCCGAAGCGATCCAGCCGCCGAGGGAGGATCCGACCAGGTTGATCTGATCGAGGCCGAGCGCGTCGAACAGGTCGAGATAATGCAGCACATGGTCGTTGATCGACTCGATGCGCGCGTCATCGGCGGATTCGCCGAAACCAGGATGGTAGGGAAGAATGACGCGGTGAGTTTTGACCCACTGCTGCGCAAAGCCGAAGCCCGCGAAAGTGCCGGAACCGTGCAGGTAAACCAGCGGCTCGCCGGAGCCTGCACTGTAGACCACGGTCTTGATGCCGTTGATCTCGATCTCCTGCCGCTCGAAGCCGTCGAGCGCCGTTTTCGTTCGATCAAGTACCGATGCCATAGAACCCCTCATCCGCCTCAATGTGAAACCTGATGCGAAGCTTGGGGTGACGGGACCGGAGCGTCACCTATCGAAAGATAGCGAATGACATTTCTGCGACGGCAATGCGCTTGCCGTGCCAGCGGCACATGTCATCATGGGCGACAAGAGCGCGCGACTGTGCCTGCTGGCATCATCCTTGCAAAGCGCCAGATCTCTGCGGGTGGAAGCGATGACCGACTATATCGTTGAGGATATTTGGGAATTCCAATCTCCGTCGCCGGCGCCGCCACTGCGCATGGATGGCTGGCCCGCCAAAGGCGGCGACAGTGTCGATGGATTCGGCACCGACCTGACACTGGATCGCGCATCGCTCAGGTTGAGCGACATTCGCCCCTTGCCATTGACGTTGATCAGCGCCCCCGCGGGCTATGGAAAATCCCGCCTGCTGCAACAATGGGCCCGCGAGCTGACACGCGCAGGACATCGGCCGCTCAAGATTACGGCGGACCGCGATCAAACGCTGATGATCGATGGTGCATCCGGCGAGCGACAATCAGTCCCGTCGCATGACCATCACGCACTCATGGCTCTCATTCGCTGCTGGCTCGATACCCGTGGACGCGGCATTGTCCTCATCGACGATGCTCATCTGCTGCCTGAGGCGACGGCTCAGGCGATCTGCGCGTTCTTTCTGCAAATGGCGCTACGAAGCCATTCGCTCATCCTCGCCACCCGAGCTCCCCTGCCCGTCCCGCTGGCGCGCGCACGCGCGCAACGACTGGTGCGTGATATCGGCACAGGCACGTTGAAGCTGACGTCGGACGAACTGTCCGATCATGCTGAGCGCGCTTACGGCATCACACTTGGTGCGAATGGTGCACAGGAGATCTTGAGCGCTACCGCGGGCTGGCCTGCCGCCGCCGATGCCTGCCTTCAGCGGGCCGGCGAGATCGGCCTTACCGGCGTGTTGCGCGAACTGCGGCGAGGCTCGCGGTTGATGGACGATTTCTTCGCAGAAGAGATTCTGCAGCCGCTGCCTGTGCGCCTCAGGGATTTTCTGATCGACGCGTCAGCCCTCGGCACATTGACCGCCGATGCCTGCAACGCGGCTTTGGGCATCCATGACGGCGGCGACATGATCGAACGGGCGATCCGTGCCAACCTGTTCATCACCCCCGTGGATGGCTGCCGAACGGATTTCCGGCTGCTGCCGTTATTCGCCGATTTTCTCCGCGCGCAACTGCTGCGATCCGGACGCGCACGCCACGATGCCATTGCGCTCGCCGCAGCCGCGTGGTTCGAGCGCCACAACCGGCTGCCCGAAGCCTTCGATTGCGCGGTCCATGCCGAAGCCTGGGACAAGGCGGCTGCGCTGCTCGACGTGTTCGGCATGCGCGGATGCCTGACCGGGCAAGGCGCCCTCGTCACCGCGATGGCGCTGCGCCTGCCAAAGGACGTGCTGCGCCAGCATCCACGCGCGGCCGTATTCGCCGCCCGCGGCGCCTCGACCGGCTGGCGCTTCGGCCTGGTCGAGGATTTCCTGCGCCTCGCCGACGAAACCACATTGCCCGACGGATCGGCCGAAGTGGAAGGTCTCGTTCTGCACAGCAGGATGCTGTCTGCCCAGTACGAAGACAACCAGATCGCCGCCGGGCAGAAGTGCCTCGCTCTGCTGGCCCGCATCGATACGTTCGATCACTATACCCGCGGAACCATCTATGGTTCGTTGCTCTATGCCCGGCGCGAGCAGTTCGATTTCACCGACGGCGCTCACCTGGAATCGGCGGCGATCCGCGAATTCAATCTGAGTGAGCGTCCGCTCGGCATGGTGTGGCACCTCTCGGTAGTGGGCCCGACCTATGCGATGCGCGGCGACCAGGCGAGCGCGGCGCGCCGCCTCGATGAAGCCTCGGCGATCGCAGCCGGGCTCGTCGAAGCGGAATGGATCGCATCGGTGCCGGCCTTGCTGCGGGCCGAGATCTGTTACGAGAGCAACGATCTCGGTACCGCACGAAAGCTGATCGAGCGGCATCACCCTGCTCCGCTGGTCGGCTTCATCGATCAATATGTCGCGGGTTTCGTCGTCGGTGCAAAACTGCTCTGGCTGGCCGGCGACATCGCCGGGGCCCATCGCAGGATCGACGAGGGACTGGCGCTGGCTGAGAGCCGTTCGCTGGAACGCCTGCGCCAGAGCATGATCGGCGAACGGACAAGGCTGCTGCTGGCCAGCGGCGATCCGGAGCGCGCGCTTGAGATCGGCCGTCAGGAAGCATTGCTCGGCTCGGGCGCGGGCATGCATCCGCGCGGTGACAGCACCACCCGCGACGCCATGCGGGCGATGTCATGGGTGAGGCTCGCCATTGCCCGCGGCGAACTCGCGGGCGCGATCGAGCTTGGACAGGTCTGGAAGCGTTTTACTGCGAAAGCCGGCGCGGTGCGCTGCGCGATGCGGTGGGAAATCCTGCTCGCACGCGCCTATTCAGCCCAGGGACAGACCCCGAGGGCCCAGCGTGAATTGCGCAGCGCGCTGGCGCGTGCGGTCGCCGGAAACTTCATCCGCAGCTTCCTGGACGAAGGCGAGCAGGTCGTCCGGCTGCTCAAGGAGCAGCTCAACGCGTCGCAGATTCAGACCGGGACGATCGACGGCTTTGTCGCCTTGCTGCTGCAGGAATCCAGCGCCGATTGCCGCAGCAAGGTCAGCGATACTGCCGCCCATCCGGATCTGAAAGCCGCGGACGGCAATCGGCTGACCAAGATCCAGACCGAAATCCTGCAGATGGCCAGCGCAGGCTTGCAGAACCGCGAGATCGCGCAGCGCGTCGGCATGACTGAAGGCTCGGTCAAATGGTACATGCAGCAGATCTTCAACAAGATCGGCATCCGCAAGCGGGCCGGCTCGCTGGAACGCGCGCGATCGCTCGGACTGATTTGAGACGGTTGAACACGCTCAGTCCGCTTGGCGCCATGAGCGGATGTCAAGCACAGGCCGAATTGGTCAGATTGCCGTTTCGTATAGCGCCGCGTGCTCTGTCCGATACGGTCCGTATGACTCTTTCAACGTCGCGAGATTCAGCAGCATCGTTGCCACAAGCCGCTCGCTGGCGTCGCGCACCTCGGTGCGGACCCAGAGGCTTTCGGTGCGCTTGCTACCGGATAGCGCCACCACCTTGCGCTGAACGCGATAATCCTCGCCGACGAAGAGTGGCCCCGCGATCACACGGATCTCCTGATCCGCGAATAGGCCGACAGCCGGTCCCTTCACCGGCAGGCCGTCCTGCTTGCTCGTGTGCTGGAACAGCACGCTCAGCATTTCCATTGGGATGATGGCGCGTCGCCATGGCGTGTCGCTGCCGCTGTAATAGCGCGACGGTTCGGTGATGACTTTCAACTTCTGCGCCAGCGAAAATGGATAAAGGTCACCCATATGCTGGTCGAGATTCATCCGCACTGTCTGCGGCGCCGTGGTCATGCCGATAGTGACATCGCGGAGGATGACCGGATCGGCCAGCGGCTTCAACTCGGTCAGTCGCAGATCGAGCGCGGACGGCGACGCATCGCCGCCGACCGATGCGCTGCCGCGCAAAATCTCGGTGCCGTCGCGGTTGATCATGCGGATCGCCGCATGGCGCGCGCCATCCGCGGGCTTCTCGATGATCGCCTGCACCTCGTCGCCTTCATAGGCGGCATTGCGATAATGCGCGGAGATGCAGCCGCTCTCGAACCACGCATCGCCCCATAGGCGTGCGCCGAGCGGCGCGAACTGGCTGAAATGGGTCGGGCCCTCGATGGTCCCGCCTTTGAAGCCAAGTTTCTGTGCCGTGGCATCGTCATGGATCGAGGCATGCGAGTCATAGGTCTGTGCGTTCAGCATTTGCCGCGGCTGACGCCACGGGCCATGCAGCGCGCCGTCGCTGTCCTGGATATCGGTCTCGAATGCAGTCGTCATCGCATCACTCCAAATAGAGATTGGTCACCAGGTATCGACACAGGGACGCTTGCGCGTACCGCGCGCCGGTGGCACTGGCACCGACCGCAGGCCAGCCATGATCCAGCGCCGCGTTTCCGCGGGATCGATCACATTGTCGATCTCCATGACCGAGGCGATCGAAGTGGCTTTGCCATTGGCATAGAGCTCGGCGACCTTGTTCTTGTAATAGGTCTCGCGCTCCACGGGATCGGCGATCGCCTCCATCTCCTTGCGGAAGCCAAGCCGCACATAGCCTTCCAGCCCCATGCCACCGAATTCGCCGGTCGGCCAGGCCGCCGTGAAGAAGGAGGCGTGGAAACCGCCACCGATCATGGATTGTGCACCGAGCCCATAACCCTTGCGCAGCACAATGCCGAATAGGGGCACCGTGATGCTGGCACCGGTAACGAACATGCGCGCCACATGCCGCACGATCGCGGTCTTCTCCGCCTCCGGCCCCACCATGAAGCCTGGCGTGTCGCAGAGCGAGACGATGGGAATGTCGAAGGCATCGCACAGCTGGATGAACCGCGCCGCCTTGTCGCCGGCTTCCGCATCGATGGCGCCGCCGAGATGTTTTGGATTATTGGCGATCAAGCCGAACGGCTTGCCCTCGATCCGGATAAAGGCAGTGATCATGCCGATGCCGAAATCGTGACGGATTTCCAGCACGGAGTCTTCATCCGCGATCAGATCGATGACATTGCGGATGTCATAAACGCGCAACCGGTTTTCCGGAATTGCACGGCGCAGCAGGCGCTGATCGGCGGCTTTCCACTCGGTCACCGCTCCCTGGAAATAGGACAGGTATTTTTGCGCGACGGTTGTCGCCTCTTCCTCGTCCTCGACCAGAATATCGACGACGCCATTTGGCGACTGGAATGAGACCGGGCCGACTTCGGCCGGATGATAGACGCCGAGGCCGCCGCCTTCGATCATGGCCGGGCCCCCCATTCCGATGGAGGCGTTCTTGGTGGCGATGATGACGTCGCAGCAGCCGAGCATCGCCGCATTGCCGGCAAAGCAATAACCCGACACCACGCCGATCACCGGCACAAGTCCGGAGAGTTTCGCGAATTGCACGAAGGACGGACCATCGAGGCCGGTGAGGCCGAGGCGATCGGTATCGCCGGGCCGACCGCCGCCGCCTTCGGCATAGAACACCAGCGGCAACCGCCATTGCTCGACCAGCGTCAGCATGCGGTCGATCTTCTTGTGGTTCATATGGCCTTGGGTGCCGGCCAGCACGGTATAGTCATAGGAGATCACCATGCAGCGCGCCCCGTGATCGCCGAATTGCGCGGCATTCACGGTGGCGGTGCCGGCGATGAGGCCGTCGGCCGGGGTGTTCTTGATGAGATCGTCGATGGACCGGCGACGGCGCTGGCCCGCAATGGCGAGGCTGCCATATTCCATGAAGGAGCCGTCATCGACGAGCTGCGCGATATTTTCGCGCGCTGTGCGCTGATTGGTCTTGCGCCGCCGCTCCACCGAGGCCGGACGGTTCTCGTCATAAGTGTTGGCCTGCCGTGCCAGCAGTTCTGCAAGATCGGGCCGAATGTGATCGAGATCGATCGCCGCTTCCTCGGTGACGGCGTCGCCGGCGACATCCTGCGGTTCGAGATAGAGGATCGCTTCGTTCTGCATCAGCGTGACGCCATCAGCCGCGGCGATGTGCGTGACCCGGCCACCCTGCCCGGCGGTGACGAGATGCTCCATCTTCATGGATTCGATCACGGCGAGCTGCTGGCCCGGCCGCACGATATCGCCCTCCTTGATCTGGATCGCCACGATGGTGCCTTGCAGCGGCGCGGCGACAGCGATGCTGCCTTCTGGCACCGGTTCAGAGACCGTGGTCGACGTGTGCTGCGCCGTGGTGCCGTTCGATTCGAACAGCGACGAAGTCATCCCTTGTGCAGCGCCGACGAGATCGGCGACATGGCGATCGATGAAACTCGTGCTGACGCGATTGGCGCGGAAATCACCATGCGCGAGGATCGCCTGGATAAAGGGAGCATTGGTGGCGACGCCCTCGATGCGGAATTCGCGCAGCGCCCGCGTCCCCTTCGCCACCACATCGGCAAAAGCCAGCGGCGTATGCACGATCACCTTCGCCAGCAGCGAGTCAAAGGCCGCGCTGGTGCGATAGCCGGCATAACCGAATGTATCGACGCGCACCCCCGGCCCTGCTGGCGGCTCGAACACCGCGAGCGTGCCACCGGTCGGTTGCGTCGCGCCCGATGCATCCATGGTCTCCATATTGATACGAAGCTGCATGGCGAAGCCACGCGGCTTCGGCACTTCGGCCTGATCGAGATGCAGTGAGGCCAGCGTGGCACCATCGGCCACCGCGAGCTGCGACCGCACCAAATCGATCGCCAGCACTTCCTCAGTCACCGTATGTTCGACCTGCAGGCGCGGATTGGCTTCGATGAAAGCAAAGGCGCCATCGCCCTCCCCGGCCTCACCATCGACCAGGAATTCGAACGTGCCGAGGCTGTCATATTTCGCCTCGCTGGCCAGTTGCCTGGCCGCCTCGACGATACGATTGCGCAACGCATCGGTAAGCGACGGGCTCGGCGCGATTTCCACCAGCTTCTGGTTGCGGCGCTGGATGGTGCATTCACGCTCCCACAAATGGCTGACATGGCCGTGGCGATCGCCGATGATCTGCACCTCGATATGCCGGGCATTGCGGATCAACCGCTCGGCATAGACGCCGTCATAACCGAAGGCCGCCTTGGCCTCAGACTGGCAGCGTGCATAGGCATCATCGAGATCGGCGGCGCGCTCGACCACGCGCATGCCACGACCGCCGCCGCCGGCCATCGCCTTGATCATGACGGCGGCACTATCGCCAAGCGACGCGAAGAATGCCTTGATCTCTTCCAGTGTCGATGGCCCGGCGGTGCCGGCGATGATCGGTACGCCGCAGCGTTTGGCCAATTGCTTGGCAGCCACCTTGTCGCCGAACAGCTTCAGGTTTTCCGGCGACGGGCCGACAAAAGTGATGCCCTCCTCCGCGCAGCGCTGCGCCAGATCGGCATTCTCGCTAAGAAAGCCATAACCGGGGTGCAGCGCGTCGCAGTCGGCTGCCTTGGCGGCAGCAATGACACCCTCGATATCGAGATAAGCGCGCGCACCGCGGCCGGGGATCTCCTGCGCCTCGTCGGCGATGCGTACATGCAGCGATTGCGCGTCATCGGCCGGATAGATGGCGACCGTGGCGAGGCCCGCATCGGCGGCGGCGCGCGCGATACGGATGGCGATCTCGCCGCGATTGGCGATCAGCAACTTACGAAAGGACATACGCGTCTCCGACTTTTTGCGCCAAGGTCGCGCCGCTCACAGCGGCGCGTTGGCGTTGAGTTCTTGTTTTTTGACCTTGCCGGTGGCGGTCATCGGCAATGCGTCGATGATGCGGACCTCCGGCACTTTATAGACAGCCATACGTTCCGCGCACCACGCCTGGATTTCGCCCGGCGTAGTGTTACCGATGGCTTCCGGCTTAAGCTGGATATAGGCGACAGGCACCTGGCCCTTGTCGGCATCGTCGCGCCCCACCACGCCCGAGCCAAGCACCTTCGGGTGCTGGCCGAGCAGCGCCTCGATCTCCGGCGGGAACACACTCATCCCCTTGACCTTGAGCATCTCCTTGCGGCGACCGAGGAAGTGTAAAAAGCCCTGTTCGTCGATGGTGCCGATATCACCGGTGCGCAGCCAGCCATCAACCAGCGACTCTGCCGTCGCCTGCGGCTTGTTCCAGTAGCTCTTGAGCAGCGACGGCGTGCGGACGCGGATCTCGCCCTCGCCACCGAGCGGGACCAGTTCGCCGGTCTCGAAATCCGTGATCTTGAACTCGGCGCCGGGCACCGGCAGCCCAACAAAGATCGGCTGCGACAACAGATCGAAATCGTTGTCCTGGAAGCCCGCAACGAATGTATTCGAGGTGTGGGTCTCGGTCATACCCCAGGAGGCTTCGGCCAGAATGATGCCGGTGAGATCCTTCCAACGCTTACGGTAGTCCGGATTGAGCTTCTTCACGAAGGAGACGACCCGGACCTGATTGAGCGAGGACAGGTCGAAATCCTTGAAGCGCGGATGATCCATCAGCTCCACAGCACCATCGACCGGCATCGCCGTGATGTTGACCTTGTAACGATCGATCGCCGACAGTGCGCCGACCGCATCCCAGCGCGCGAGCAGCACCAGAGTTGCACCAGCGAAAAGCGGAAAAATCAGGCCAAAATTCTCGCCGGCGATCCAGAATTCCGGGAAGAACGACAGGTAGACGCTGTCCTCGCGGGACACGACGGAGATGCCGTGATTGGCTGCGGCAGTGTAGACCATGTCGCGCTGGGTATGCACGCATCCCTTCGGCATGCCCGTGGTGCCGCCCGTATAGTTCAGCGCAGCAATGTCATCGAGATCAGCCGGCGGCAGCCGCTTCGGTTCGGGCAACGCAGCCAGCGCCGGCAGCAGATCAGTCGCGCCGGGAACGGCGATGCGCGGGCCGCGGATGGACTCCGGCACCGGAATGGTGGGCTGATCCGGAATGACATCAGCGAAGGATGTCACGATCACCTCGCGCAATTTGGTCTCGCCGCGAACCTGATCGACCACAGGCGCGAGCTGATCCAGCGCCACGATGACTTCGGCATCGGTGTCATTGAGCTCGTAAGCCAGCTCGAAGGCGCGCGAGAGCGGGCTGACCGGCACATGAATGGCGCCCAACTTCAGAATGCCGAAGAACACGATGTGGAATTGCGGGCAATTCGGCATGAACACGGCGACGCGGTGGCCTTTTCGTACGCCCTTCTCCATCAACAGCGCCGCGAAGCGATCGCTCTCGCGATCGAGATCGCCATAGGTGGTGACATGGCCGTAAAAGATCACCGCAGGCTTTTCCGGCTGCCGCTTCGCCCAGGCGCGCAGATACTCGGTCAGCGCCACTTCGCCATGAATGTAATTCGGCTTGGTCGGCGTCCCCTTCGGCCAAGCCTTGGCCCACAGGTCATGCAATCTGGCGAGATAGTCGGCTTCGTTGAGCTTTGCGGTCATCACCGTGTTCCCCGGCTTTTGTCAGTTACGTTTCATTGTTGGATCGAGGGCGACGCGCAGCGATTCACCCAGAGTGTTGAAGGCCAGAGCCGTGAACAGGATGGCAAGGCCGGGCGGATACATCTGCTCCGGCGCGATCTCCATGTTCTGATAGGCGCGTGCCAGCATCGACCCCCAGCTAGGATCCGGCGGCTGAATGCCGAGGCCAAGAAAGCTGAGGCTGGCTTCGGCGAGCAGTGCAGCTGCCAGCAGCAAGGTAACCTGCACGATGACCGGCTGGATCGCATTGGGCAGGACATGTCGCCACAGGATGCGTGTCGTCGAGCCGCCAAAGCAGCGGGCAGCATCGACATAGAGCTCGTTTCGCACCACCAGCGTGCGCGCGCGGACGAGCCGCGCCAGTTGCGGCGAGAACACGATGCCGACCGAGATCATGCCATTAGTCAGACCGATGCCGAGCGCACCGGTCACAGCAATTGCCAGCACGATAGCCGGGAATGAGAGGAAACTATCGATGATACGGCTGATGACCGTATCCACCCAACCGCCGAGATAACCGGCCACTACACCCACGGGCACGCCGATCAGCACTGCGATGGCGACCGCAAGAAAGCTGGCATAGAGCGATGCCATGCCGCCATAGATCAAACGGCTGAGCGTATCGCGGCCGAGATCGTCGGCGCCCAACCAGTGCTGCGCCGACATGGTGGCCAACGAGGCATCGAGATCCTGCGCGGTCGGTTTATAGGGCGAGATCCATGGTGCCAGCACCGAGATCAGCATCAGCGCTAGAAGGAAGCCAAGGCTCACCGCCCCACGGATATCGGTCAGGAGCCAGCGGCCGAAGCCGGCGAGACGACGCGGGCGCCGCGGCTGCGGCATGGTCAAAGCGGCATCGGTCATCATGAAATCCTCGGATCGAGGACGCTGTAGAGAATGTCGGTCAGCAGATTGAGGCTGACGACGATCAGCACCATGGTGAAGACGACGCCCTGCACCACCGGGAAATCGCGATTCATGGCGGCATTGACGATCAAGCCACCCATGCCGGGAATGGCGAACACCGCTTCGACCACGACGGTCGCCGCTAGCATGCGGTTGGCCAGCAGGCTGACCACAGTCAACAAATTAACGCTGACATTCTTCAAGCCGTGTCGCCATAGAATAGAGGATGGCGGCAATCCCTTGGCATGCAGCGTCCGCACCTGTTGCGACGACAGGATCTCGACCAGTGACGATCGCAGTTGCCTCGCCACTTCGGCAATACCGCCGGAGGCCAATGCAACCGCCGGCAAAATGGCGTGGCTGAGCGCACCCCACGGATCCTTCAGCAGCGATGCCGCGCCGGTTGCTGGCAGCCAGTTCAGCTGCAACGCGAAGAACGCCACCAGCAGCATGCCGAGCCAGAAGTTTGGTACAGCCACCCCGAGCGAGGCAATCGCCATCACGGTGCTATCGATCCATGAGCCAGGCTTGGTCGCTGCCGCAATGCCGAGCGGGATGCCGACGATAAGCGCGATCATCAATGCCAACGTAACGATCAGCAGCGTGTGCGGCAGACAGCGCTGGATCGAGGTCAGCACGGCCTCGTTGGAGATCAGCGAATTCGAGAGGTCGCCATGCAGCGCCTTGAACAGCCACGCGCCGTATTGCACCAGGAACGGCTGATTGAGCCCATAGATCTCGCGAATCTCGGCGATGCGCTGATCGGACGCATTGTCGCCCGCAAGCGTGACCGCGATATCGCCCGGCACCAGCTTGAGCAGCCCGAACACGATGAAGGTGGACAACACGATCACCGGAATCGCCTGTAACAGGCGACGACCGACGATACGGAGCCGTGCTGAATGTCTCATAGAGCAGATCACTCCGGAGGATGGAGCCGCGCCAAGGCGCGGCCCCGTCGCGTTATCCGAGGGAGATGTTTGCGAATTTCGGCTTGCCGAGTAGATTGGGCTTGAAGCCCTTGACCTTGGCGGACAGCGCATCGAGCTCGAACTGGAACGCCAGCGGCGCCGATAGTGCGGTCTCCACCGTAATCTTCTGGATCTTGGCGAAGACCTCCGCACGCTTGGCCAAGTCCTCGCTCTCGCGGCTCTCCTTGATGAGCTTTGACAGTTCGGGATCGGCAGTGCGACCGGCATTGTAATAGGCCCCCTGATCGAAACCGAGCGCATAAGTCATGCTGGGATCGGGACGACCGGTCCAGGCCGAGACGAGCAGATCGAACTTCTTCTCGGTAGCAAAAAACTGGGCGCTGATTTCGGCGATGGTGCCGCGGGTGAATTTCAGGCGGATGCCGGCCTTGCCGAGTTGCTCCTGGATCACCTCGCCGCGACGCACCGAGTCCTGATCCGTGTAGCCACCGATGGTCAGCTCCAGCCCATCCTTGAAGCCGGCTTCCGCAAGCAGCTTCTTGGCCTTCTCGGGGTCATGCGGATAGGTATTGGCGACAGCCTTGTTGAAGGCCCAGTGCGAACTTGGCAGAGTCATCCGGGCGGGCTCGCCGAGGCCGCTCAACGTTGCCTTGACGAAGGCATCGCGATCCAGCGCGAAATTGATCGCCTGCCGGACCTTCACATTGTCGAGCGGTGCGCGGGCATAGTTGAAGTAGAGCTGCACGCAATACAGCGTCGGAGACGTCACCGTCTCGAGATTCTTGGCGCGCTCGATCACCGGCTTGAGGCGCGCCGGCAGCTGGAACGCCATATCGTTCTGGCCGGCGACCACCGAACGCAATGCCGTGGCATTCTCGGTGATGATGTTGAACTCGATACCGTCCAGATACGGGCGGCCCTTACGCCAGTAGTTTTCATGGCGGGTGACGACGATGATCTCGTTGTCATTCCACTTCACGAACTTCCACGGCCCTGCCCCGACCGGCTTGCGATCGGTGTCGTTGCCGAGCGCCTTGATATTGGTCGGCGACACCATCATGCCGGCACGGTCGGACAAGATCGCCGGCAGCGCGGTATCTGGGTTCTTCAGTTTCAGCGTCACCTGCAGCGGGCCCGTCACCTCGACCGTGTCCACACTCGACAGATCGGGCTTGACGTTCGAGCGCTGGTCCGAGCGACTGCGTTCGAGATTGAACTTGACCGCTTCGGCATCCATGGCCGTGCCGTCATGGAATTTGATGCCGTCGGTGATATCCAGCACCATGGTCTTGGGATCAGGGAATGCCCATTTCGCCATGCCGGGCTTCGGCTTCAGCGTGTCGTAGTCCCATTCCACCAACGTGTCATACATGGTCCAGAGGATGCTGTGATCAGATCCGGCGCCGCCAGTGGCGGGATCGAGCGACGACGGATTGGCGGGAGCGCCGACCTTCAGCACGCCGCCTTTCTTCGCTTCCTGCGCAAAAGCCGGCATGCCCAGCGCGCCGGCGGCAGCAACGCCGCCCATCAGCGCCAGAATGTCACGACGACGCAATTGCCGACTCCCGAGATCGATCACACGCATGCTGTTTCTCCCAATGGCAATGACGCGTTTGGCGTCTTCTGATTATTCGGTGGTGGCCCATCGGCCGTGGCAAAGTGGCAGGCAACGCGATGCCCGGATTTGACCTCGCGCCATTTGGGGATTTCTGCAGAACAGCGCGGCTGAACTGATGGGCAGCGCGTGCGGAAGCGGCAGCCGGAAGGTGGCGAGACCGGGCTCGGAATTTCGCCTTCGAGAATGATGCGGCGATCGACGCGCAGATGCGCCGGCAATGGGACGGGCTCGGCCGACAGCAGCGCGCGCGTATAGGGATGCAGCGGACGCTCGACCACGTCTTCCGCCGGACCGAGTTCCATGAGCTTGCCGAGATAGGTCACTGCGATGCGATCGGAGATATGTGACACCACCGAAATATCGTGGGTAATGAAAACGTAAGTCAGACCGAATTCGCGCTGCAGGTCGGCAAACAGATTGAGCACGTCGCCGCGAATGGAGACGTCAAGCGCAGCCACCACCTCGTCACAGACAATCACTTTCGGCCGCAGCGTCAGCACGCGGGCGATGTTGACGCGTTGCTTCTGGCCACCCGAGAGTTGGTGCGGATAGCGATCCGCCGCTTCGGATGACAAGCCGACACGTTCCAGCACCTCAATGCCCCGGCGACGGCGCGATTCCGCATTGCCCTCCCGCATGATTTCCATCGGCTCGACGACGCTGTCGATGATGGTCATGCGCGGATTGAGGGCGGCATTGGGGTCCTGGAAAATGATCTGATAGTCGCGTCGATGCTTGCGGAATGCACCTGTTCCGAGCCCCGCGGTATCGGTCCCGTCATGCAGTATCTGACCTTCGGTCGGCGGCAACAGCGACACCAGCGCACGGCCAAGCGTGGTCTTGCCAGAACCGGATTCGCCGATAATGCCGAAGGTCTCACCGGCCTGCACGTCGAAATCCATGCCGTCGATCGCCTTGACCGTGTCGCGGCCGTCGCGGGTCGGGAACAGGATACGCAGATCGCGAACCGCGAGCACGCCGTGATCTTTACTCTGCGGTGCCATCAGTTCACCGCTCCCGGCAGTTCGAGTTCGGGTGCGCGCCAGCAGCGCGCAGTGCGCAGCGCGTTGGTCTCGACCATCGCCTGCTCGCGTTCGCAGCCGGCGGCCGCATGCTTGCAGCGGGCGCGAAACCGGCAGCCCGCGGGCATAGCATTGGGCGACGGCACGCGGCCAGGGATCGACGCCAGAACACCACGGCGCTCGCTGAGGCTCGGCAACGAACGCAGCAGGCCCGACGTATAAGGATGGCGCGGCCGCATCAGCGCGTCGTCCACCGGCGCGTCCTCGACCACCTCCCCGGCATACATGGTGATCATGCGCGTGCATGTCTCCGCGACGACGCCGAGATCATGGGTGATGAAGATCAATGCGGTTCCGGTGCGCTCGCTGAGAGAGCGCAACAGATCGGTGATCTGCGCCTGGACAGTCACGTCGAGCGCCGTGGTCGGCTCATCGGCGATCAAAAGTTTTGGCTCGCAGATCAGTGCCATCGCGATCATCACGCGCTGACGCATGCCGCCGGACAGTTGATGCGGATATTCATCGCAGCGCCGCTCCGGCGCGGGAATGCCCACATCGCGCAACGCCTGGATCGCGCGCTCGCGCGCTTCCGCCTGGCTGACAGGGAAGTGAATGCGATAGGCTTCAGCGATCTGGTCCCCCACCGTGAACACCGGATCAAGCGCACTCATCGGCTCCTGAAAGATCATCGCGATCTCGCGGCCGCGAATGGCGCGCAGTTTTCGCGGCGACAGCGAGGACAAGTTAACGCCGTTGAAGATAATCTCGCCTTCGATGCGCGCGGACTGCGGCGGCAGCAGCCGCAACAACGACAGCCCCGTCACGGTCTTGCCACAACCGCTCTCACCGACCAGACCGACACGCTCGCCCGGCGCGATAGTGAAATTCACATTCCGTGTGATCGGCAGTGCTCCGCGCGCCGTGGCGAAGGACAGCGACAGATTGCGCACATCCAGCAAAGGCTGAGCAGACGCGGCGGCTGCCTCGCTTCGGCGCGTACCCGGATCAGTTGCCGTCGAGATGTCGGCCATGCCCATCATCGCGACATCAATCGGCGTGTGAATGAAGATGACTTTCGACGGGCGCCACGCCTTCCGCAGGACAGTAGCGCGCACATGAAAGACCGCCAACGCAATGCGGCTGAAGCGTAATCGGCTGGATAAAAGCCAGCACAGGCGTTGCTGCCATCGTTACCTCCCTGACGTCCCGATCTGTCGCCGGGACTTCGTGTCGCGCATCCAGCTTCGTGCCGGTATCGTTTGCGCGACGATGCACCGATGAAAGGTCACCGATTGTCAATTGTCAACAATTGACTTCCGCGGTACGAAGAGATTGTTGTCGCATGACCCGCGGGCATTCCGCGATCCGGAACGATTTGCGAAGGAGAACGTCATGGCCGCGGTACTTCGCACGCCATCGACTGAACAAGACCGCGGGAGTGAACGCAGATTTGCGCCGCGCACATTGCCCGACCAGGTGGCCGAAGAACTCGGTGCCGAGATTGTGTCCGGCCGACGCAAGGCCGGCGAGCGTCTGGTCGAACTCGATCTGGCACGCGATTTCGGCGTCAGCCGCGGCCCCATCCGCGAAGCCATCCGTATCCTTGAGCGCCGCCGCCTCGTCGAATTGCGGCCGCGCCGCGGCGCTTACATCAAACCGCTGTCGCTGAAATCGGTGGCCGATCTGTTCAATGTGCGTACCGCATTGTCGATGCTGGCCGTGCGCACCATGGCGACCACGCCGATCGAAAGTTATATCGACACCTTCGCCCGCCGCAGCGACGAACTGAAAGCACTGATCGAGGTCGACGACCCCATCGCCTTCGCACGCACAATGACCCGCGCCGTCAAGACGATCGCGCGCGGCTCGGGCAATGAGCTGCTGGTGGAGTTGCTAACCGATCTCGCCAATCACACAGTCTGGACCACGATCTGGAAAACCCCGCTCGATTACCAAAACAGCGACCTCCGCCGCATGAGTTCGGACTTCATTGCAGCCACGCTGAGGGCGATCCGCCAACGCAAGCCGAATGCCGCGGTCAGCAATCTCGGTCAACTGCTGGAAGGCGACCGCGACCGCGCATTGGCCACGCTATCGCGCCTTCGCGGCGAAAACCTAATCCTGAATGCGCTATCGCGTGACGATCAACAGAATAGCGTGACGACAGAATATGTCCTCGCCTCTCCATTATCGGCGTAGGAGCGCCGCCCACCGCGACTTCCACGTTCGACATCCGGGAAGACGATGCGAGAACGTCCGCTTTGCACCAGATTGGACATCAAGCTAGTGACGGGCAACGCACCAAGACGTGCGTCGTTTCCAACCTTCGCTGTTCTTGCGCGGCTCCGCCTAACTCCCGATCGCTCGGCTTCGGTTAAATCCGCCATCTCCGAGGGCGTGAAATTCGCGTGGCCGAGCGCGCGCATATTCCTGTCCGTGTCACAGGATTGATGTTCTCCTCTTGCGGCAGCGATTGTCCTCCTAGTTAGGATCATCCCTCATCGCCGCCATTGCTCAGCACCTTGACAATGACTACGGCACATCGGGCGGCGACTTAACCGCAGGCTGTCGCTTCCGGAACTGCGCCGCAGCTTCGCTGACGATCATAGCGAGCCGCCATGCACAGCATCATGAGTTTCACTAATGGGCTCCACGAGCAGCGCGGAAGCCACCGTCGCGCGGGACGACAGTGGCTCTGGCCGATGGCGTCAGGCCGCTGGCATGTGCTCGAGCAGCTTGTCCAGCGTGATCGGATAGTCCCTCACACGGACGCCGGTTGCGTTGTAAATCGCGTTGGCCAGCGCCGCGCCGACGCCGCAGATGCCGAGCTCTCCGACTCCTCTGGCCTTCATCGGCGAGGAGATAGGATCGGTTTCATCTAGGAAGATCACTTCCTGATGCGGGATGTCCGCATGGACAGGAACCTCATAGCCAGCAAGGTCGTGATTGACGAAAAATCCGCGTCGGGTATCGACGGCCAGTTCCTCGGTCAACGCCGCGCCCACGCCCATCGTCATCGCACCGATCACCTGACTACGCGCCGATTTCGGATTCAGGATACGGCCGGCCGCGCAGACAGCGAGCATCCGCCTCACGCGGCTCTCCCCGGTGAAACGGTCCACCGCTACTTCGGCAAAATGACCGGCGAACGTCGACTGCTGGTATGTTTTGGACAGATCACCGTATTCGATCGCATCTTCCGCCAAAAGCTCGCCGTCCCGTGCTGCGTCGGCGAGACCGGCGCTGCGATTGCCGGCTTCTACTTGGCCGTCCGAGAACGTCGCGTCGGCCGAGTTGAAGCCGAGCTTCTGCGCCACGGCCTCCCTCATTTTAACGCAGGCGGCGTATACGCCAGCAGTTGAGTTATTCGCCCCCCACTGACCACCAGATCCGGCAGATACGGGGAAATCGGAATCGCCGAGCTTGACGACGACGCGATCGAGGCCGACGCCCATCATCTCGGCGGCCGTTTGTGCGATGATGGTGTAGGTGCCCGTGCCGATGTCGGTCATGTCGGTCTCGACCGTCACGATGCCCCGCTTGTCGAGGCGCACGCGCGCGCCGGATTTGGTGAGCTGGTTATTCCGGAATCCGGCCGCCATGCCGATGCCGACCAGCCACTGTCCGTCGCGCACGGATCCCGGCTTCGGGTTGCGTTGGCTCCAGCCGAAACGCTCGGCTCCGAGCCTCAGGCACTCGACGAGCTGACGCTGCGAGAACTTGCGCCCCGGCTTTTGCGGGTCTTCCTGCGTGTCGTTGAGGATCCGGAATTCGATCGGATCCATCTTCAGCTTTTCCGCCATCTCGTCCATGGCGATTTCCAGCGCCAGGAGACCGGGCGCCTCGCCCGGCGCGCGCATGGCGTTGCCTTCCGGCAGATCGATTTCCGCAAGCCGCATGGCCGTCAGTCGGTTCGCTCCGGCGTAGAGGAGTTTTGTCTGATTGACCGCGGTCTCCGGCTTACCTTTCGGCAAGTTGCCCGACGTGCTTTCATGAGCGATCGCCGAGATCTTGCCGTCCGGCGTTGCGCCGATCCGGATGCGCTGGATGGTAGCCGGGCGGTGCGTTGTGTTGTTGGCGATCAGGGCACGGCTGAACACGACCTTTACCGGCCTCCTGGCAGCGCGGGCACCCAGTGCCGCGAGAACCATGTCCGCGCGCACGAACAGCTTGCCGCCGAATCCTCCGCCGATATACGGCGAGTCCACGCGGACATTTTCCGGCTTCAGACCGAGCGCCTTGGAAATGTCGCGCTTGGCCCAAGCGATCATCTGGTTGCTCGTCCAGATCGTCAGCTTCTCGCCCTGCCAGGACACGATCGACGCGAACGGCTCCATCATCGCGTGGCTTTCGTCGGCCGTCGTGTAGGTCTCGTCGAGCTTAACGGACGCTGCGGCGAAGGCACCTTCGAATTCGCCGATCCGTTGCTCGCTTCCCTTGACGATCGGCGCCCCAGGCGCTGCCTCGGCGAGATCGAACTCGCCGGGCGCGGCGCTGTATTTGACCCGGACCAGTGCCGCCGCCGCACGCGCCTGTTCGAATGTCTCCGCCACGATCAGCGCGACGGCCTGATGGTAGTGCTGAATGTCAGCGCCACCGAACAGGTTGGCAGTGTTCATCGGTCCGTTCGGGAGCGGAGACGCATCGAGGGTCGTCACCACCGCGACGACGCCGGGCGCGGCCTTCGCTGCCGAAACGTCGATCGCCTCGATGCGTCCTTTGGCGATCGCGCTGCCGACGACGTGGCCGTAGGCCTGATTTGGCGCGACGTCATGGCGCTCGGCGGCATATGGGGCCCGTCCCGTCGTCTTGAGCGGTCCATCGATGCGGTCAGTCGCGCGACCGACGACCTTGAGTTGGTCGATGGGATTGGTGGTGGCGGGAGTATCGAATTTCATGGCTCAGCCTTTCGCTTCGGCGAGGACGGACGCAAGCGTGCGTTCAACGAGCGCCAGCTTGAACTTGTTGTCGTGAGCGGGCTTGGCACCATCCATCAGCCGGGCCGCGGTCGCCCTTGCACCGCGCGGCAATTCGGCTTCTGCCGCTTCCACGCGCCAGGGCTTGTGTGCAACGCCGCCGACCGCAACACGTCCGGTGCCGTCCGGCTGCACGATCGCGCCGATCGATACCAGCGCAAATGCATACGACGCGCGGTCGCGGACCTTCCGATAGATCTGCTTGCCGCCAACTGGCTTGGGCAACGTCACCGATGTGATGAGTTCGTTAGGCGTGAGCGCCGTTTCGATATGCGGCGTGTCGCCCGGCAGACGATGGAAGTCGGCAATCGGGATCGAACGCGTCTTTCCGGAGGGATCGATAGTCTCAACGGTGGCGTCGAGCGCCCGCATGGCGATTGCCATGTCGCTCGGATGGGTCGCGATGCAAGAATCGCTGACGCCGATGACACCGAGCGTGCGCGTCACCCCGCCGATCGCCGAGCATCCGCTGCCAGGCGTGCGCTTGTTGCACGGCATGTTGGTGTCGTAGAAATAGGGACAGCGCGTCCGCTGCAGCAGATTGCCCGCGGTCGTTGCCTTGTTTCGTAACTGGCCCGACGCGCCAGCGAGCAATGCCCGCGACAGCAGGCCATAGTCGCGGCGCACCCTCGCGTCGGCGGCAAGCGCCGTGTTGCGGACCAGAGCGCCGATCCGGAGGCCGCCTTCCGTGGTAGATTCGACCGTGTCGAAACCAAGCCCGTTGACATCGACCAGGTGGGCGGGCGTCTCGATCTCGAGCTTCATCAGGTCGAGAAGATTGGTACCGCCAGCGATGAACTTTGCGTTCGGCTTGGTGGCCGCGGCCTGGGCGGCTTCGGCCGGGCCCTTGGCCTTTTCATAGGTGAAGGATCTCATGCGCGCCTCCCGGCGACTTCGGTGACAGCTTCGACAATGTTCGAATAGGCGCCGCAACGACAGATGTTGCCGCTCATGCGCTCACGCAGTTCGACCTCGCTGAACTGGGGCGCGTCGGTCAGGCTGGCGCTGACATGGCTCGGGATGCCGGTCTTGATCTCCTCGAGCACCGCAACGGACGAACAGATCTGACCGGGCGTGCAGTAGCCGCACTGATAGCCGTCGTGCTTGATGAAGGCGGCCTGCATCGGATGCAGGTTCTCCGGGGAGCCGAGCCCTTCGATGGTGGTGATCTTGCTGCCTTCATGCATGACGGCGAGCGTCAGGCAGGAGTTGATGCGCTGACCATCGACCATGACGGTGCACGCGCCGCACTGTCCGTGGTCGCAGCCCTTCTTCGTGCCAGTCAGGTGGATATGCTCGCGCAACGCGTCGAGAAGCGTGGTCCGGTTGTCGAGCGCCAGATCCCGCGCCTGGCCGTTCACCTCGAAGGTGACTTTGGTGGGTGGAGCGAGCGCTTCGGTCGGGATCGGTTGGGAAGACTGAGCGCCGGCGCGAGACGGTACTGTGGAGGCTACGGCTGATGCGCCGGCTACGATCATGAGATCGCGCCTGGACATCTCCAGGACGGATTTCTGCATATCTGGACCTTTCATCGAACGGTGCGCTTACGGCGCCGGATTAGAACCGTTTGAAGGCCAGATTAGTTTCGCGGTGCAGCAGCGGAATAGCCGCCGTACACCGCATGAACTTATATCGTTATTTCATCAATACTGCGTGCTTCTGTCGCGGACACTCATGGACCGCGGTACCGCAATGCTTCAACCAGCAAGGAAAACGCTGCAGTCGGCTGTCGTCGGCTGGGATAATAGAGAAAGTAGCCATCGAACGGCGCGCACCACTCGTCGAGCACCGTAACCAGACTACCGTCGCAGAGATGATCCTTGACCGTGTCCTCCATCACGAAACCGAGACCAAAACCGGCCGCGGCCGCCTTGGCAATCATCGCCGTGTTGCTGAAGACGAGAGAGCCATCGACCCGCACCTTCGTCTCACGCCTTCCCTTCTGCAGTTCCCAGGCATACAGGCCGCCTGATGTTGGAAGTCGCAGATTGATGCAAGCGTGATCAGAAAGGTCCTGCGGATTACGGGGCTTCGCACAGCGAGCGAAATATGAAGGGGCGCCGACAACAACCATGCGGAGCTCGGGCCCGATCTTCACCGCGACCATGTCCTTGGCGACTGATTCTCCCAGCCGCACCCCCGCGTCGAAACGATCCGTCACGATGTCCTTGAAACCCGCATTGACATCAATCTCGAGTTGGATGTCCGGATATTTCGGCAAAAACTTTTCGAGTGCAGGCCACAGGATCGTGTTCACCGCGTGATCCGATGCTGTGATGCGGATATTTCCAGCCGGCTTCTCGCGAAGCTCCCGCACGCTTGAGAACTCGGCGGAGATATTCTCTAGCGCAGGCGACAACGTTTTGAGCAAACGCTCACCAGCGTCGGTCGGCGCAACGCTGCGCGTCGTTCGCGTAAGCAGTCGCACCCCGAGACTGGTCTCAAGGCGCCGGATTGTGTGGCTAAGCGCGGACTGCGAGGTTGCGAGCTTCACGGCGGCGCGGGTGAAGGATTGCTCCTCGGCAACGACCATGAAGGCGTACAGGTCAACCAGATCTTCTCGGCGCACTCATGAACTCCGAATATGACCTCATGCCGATTATATCGAATAACCCTTCAATCTGGTCAGGACTATTCTTAGGCTATCGGTACTTTCCGCCGGAATTACAATGACAACGAAGTGAACGGCAGACACCGCGCGTCGCACAACTGTCCTCTCTGAGGTGCCGATGCGGCACCTCGCGTCCGGGACGGATACGTTCGGCGTGTGCTGCAATTTTTGAGGACGCCGACCACCGGATTGCAGTCGCAGCGTCAGCTGGTGGAGATGCAGTAACGTCCGCTTTCCGCTATGAGCGGACATCGTGATCGTCCTGCTTGGAGAGCGCAGAGTGGAATGAGCGACTACCGAGTGTAGAAGTTCCGGCGTTCTGTTGCCGTGAATTTCTGGCGTTGCGCGCGTGACAAGTCGCCAGATCAAGCCGTTGAACCGGGCTCGCGGGACCCTGCTGGCGCTCCGTTTCGGCGCGACGTTCAGACTTTTCTCCCTCTCCTCGTACGGCTCGTTACTTGAACCGCCGCCATTGCGAGCGGTCGACGTAACGACATCGCCCCTCGTCACGACCCCATAGCTGGTTCGGAACAACTTTATGCAACCGTCGGCCAAATTTCTTGATGGCATTGTACGGCACCTATTGACCGCCTCCCGATCTCGCTGCTGCCTCCCTGCCTGAATTGATGACAGAGGTGACAACTTTTTAGTCATTCTAAACGCAGATCTACGTCATTCTGGTGAGAAAGAATCCCCCAGATCTTCCGCGTGCACGGTCACGATGCGCTGCATCATGGCGACCAGGTGCTCCTGTTCCGGTCGGCTGAGGGGAGCGAGCGTCTGGCGATGGGCCTCACGCGCTGCACCTTCGATCCGGCTGAGCAACGAAACGCCGGCAGGTGTCAGCTTGCAGACACGCGCGCGGCGATCGTCGTCACTCACCGGCCGCTCCACCAGCTGACGCGCTTCCAGCCGCTTGAGCGCGCCGGTCGTGGTCGTACGATCCAGAGCAATATCAGCAGCTAAGCTGGTCTGATCGGCCGTTCCGCGCACCGCTAGCGCCGACAGCAAGCTGTATTGTAGCGGCGTCATGTCGAAGCCTGCACACGCCTCCTGGAAAAGGGCGACGTGGATCTGATGCAACCGGCGGATCAGGTAACCGGGCCGTTGCTCCAGCGGCCAGGGTTTGTGCGTGGCAGCACCACGCGTCGTTTTCTTAGCCGACAACTCGCATCTCCGATGGCCGACTCGCGCCGGCAAATTGCGTTTGATCAATCTTGGCACACCCCTTGCTTTAGTCAAATACGAAGCATGCTTCGTATTTTCGGTACGTAAATGCCGGACGGGACGAACTAAGCGCCAGGAATTTGGAGACTGATCATGTCCGTTACTGCCTCATATGACACTCTGCTGCGCGGCGGCCGCGTCATCGATCCCGCAGCCGGCATCGACGGCATGAAGGATGTCGCCATTCGCAACGGCAAGATCGCTGCAGTTCAGTCCGACATTCTACCGACCAGCGCGCGTGAGGTGATCGACGTCACCGGCAAGCTTGTTCTGCCGGGCCTGATCGATACGCATGGTCATGTGTTCCAATATGTCTCCGGCCGCTTCGGCATGAATCCGGACATGGTGGGCGTCCAGTCCGGCGTCACCACGCTGATCGATCAGGGCGGCCCGTCCTGCATGACGCTGCCGGGCTTCCGTCATTTCATCGCAGAGCCGGCGAAGTCGCGCGTCTATGCATTTCTCTCCGCCTATCTCGTCGGCGGCCTCGAAGGCCACCTCTATCCCAATCTCTACAGCCCGGACTGCGTCGACATCGATGCGACCGTGAGGTCTGCCGTCGCCAATCCGGATCTCGTGAAAGGCATCAAGGCCCATGCGGAAATCGGCGGCTTCGCGCGATGGGGCATCCGCGTCATCGAGATGGCGGCGGAAATCGGCAAGCGCTCCAAGCTGCCGGTCTATGTGCATTTTGGCCAGCTCTGGGGCCTGCCCGAAAGCGGCAACAATGGCGAGGACGTCGACACGATCCTCGAGCGCGTGATCCCGCTGCTCAAGGAAGGCGATGTGCTGGCGCATCCGTTCACGCGGCATCCCGGCGGCTTCGTCAATCGCGAGGGCGAGGTGCATCCGGTCATCCAGGCGGCAATCGATCGCGGCCTCAAGGTCGATGTCGGTCATGGCAGCCACTTCTCCTATCGTCTGGCGAAGAAGGCGATCGCCGCCGGCATCGTGCCGAACACGCTCGGCGCCGACATCCATGGCTACAACACGCATATGCCCGCGCCTGCCGGCACGCCGGAAGAGCATGAGGATGACGAGAACCACCCGTTCAAGGGCCAGGCGAAGTTCAGCCTGGTGCAGGCGATGAGCTCGATGATGGCGCTCGGCCTGACGCTCGAGCAGGTGGTGCCGATGGTCACGGCGAACCCGGCCCGGATGATCGGCATGTCCGACCAGATCGGCTCGCTCAAAGTCGGCTTCGACGCCGACGTCTCGGTACTCTCGCAGGTGCCGGGCAAGTTCATCCTGCGCGACAACGAGGACACCAAGACCGTCTCGGACGGCCTGTTGCAGCCAGCCTTCTGCCTGCGCGCCGGCACCCGCTACGACGCCGTTGCACCGATCCTGCCCGAAGCCATCGCGGCCTGAGGCTTGCAAGTCAGATCGGAAGATACCGGGAGTTCGTCGATGCGCAACGAGCGTGACATCGCGCCAGCCAGCCCTGCCTCAAGGCAGGGTGTGGGCGCACGCGTACCCCGTAAGGAGGACGATCGCCTGATGCGCGGCCGCGGCCAGTTCGTCGGCGATATCCGGCTGGCCGGATTGCAGGACGTCGCTTTCGTGCGCAGTCCCCTCGCCCATGCGCGGATCAAGGGCATTCATGTTCCGGAACGCTACCGCGACGTGGTGTTCACGGCCGAGGATCTGGTCGGCATCAAGCCGATCCGCGCGGTGACGTCGCTCAATGGCTTCAAGGTCTCCGATCAACCGATCCTCGCCACCGGAAAAGTGCGCCAGGTGGGCGAGCTGATCGCCATGTGCGTTGCGCCGACGCGTGCGGAGGCAGAAGACATTGCGGCCTCCGTCACGCTCGATCTCGAGGAACTGCCCGCTGTCTATGACATGCGCAAAGCGCTGGAGCCCGGCGCACCGCTGCTGCACGAGCACTGGGGCGACAACGTCTTTCTCGAAAGCTTCTTCGAGACCAATATCGACTCCGCTTTCGACGCCCCGATCAAGGTGACGCGCGAAATCTCGACCGCGCGGCAATGCATGTCGCCGCTCGAAGGCCGGGGTGTCGTCGCCACTTACGATCATCGTCTCGATCAGCTCACGCTCTATTCGGGAAGCCAGATGCCGCACATCGTGCGCAACGGCCTGTCCGATTGCCTTGAGATGGATCAAGGACAGATCCGGATCGTCTCGCCGGATGTCGGCGGCGGCTTCGGGCATAAAGGCATTTTGCTTCCGGAAGAAGTCTGCCTGTCATGGCTGACCATGAAGCGCGGTTTCCCGGTGCGCTGGATCGAGGATCGCCGCGAACACCTCACCGCCGCAGCGAACTGCCGCGAGCATTTCTACAAGATCACCGTCTATGCCGATCGCGATGGCACGCTGCGCGGCATCGATTGCGAGGCGCTGGTGGATTCCGGCGCCTACTCATCCTACCCATTCTCCGCCTGCCTTGAAGCCGCGCAGGTGGTCAGTATCCTGCCCGGCCCCTACAAGATGCCGGCCTATCGGTGCCGCACCTTCTCGGTTGCCACCAACAAATGCCCGATCCTGCCCTATCGCGGCGTCGCGCGCACCGGCGTCTGCTTTGCACTCGAACTGATGCTCGATCTCGTCGCTGCGGAAGCAGGCCTTGAGCCCGGCGACGTTCGCCTGCGCAATCTGCCCGGTCCGGAGCAGATGCCGTTCGACAACATCACCAAGAAGCACTTCGACAGCGGCGATTATCCCGAAGCGATGCGCCGCGCGCTCAAG
>NZ_JBIISY010000192.1:0-11538 GCF_044340795.1 Tardiphaga sp. | reverse complement strand
TTCCGCAACAAGCCTTCCCGATTCCTGAACAAGCACTCGCGATCATTTTCGATCGAACGTGACAACGCGATACAAATAGACCGCGATTACTGCAAGCAAAACGGCTGTCCCCACTCGTTCAACCAGTCCAGAAGCGGCGCTGTAGTTTTCTCCAAGCGCGTATCCCGCCAAAGCGAGCGTGGCGCTCCATGCGAGCGAACCGATTGTGGAAAGAGCGATAAATTTGCCGGGATGAACGTGAAAGACCCCGGCCGGCACCGAGATGAGAGTTCGGACGCCCGGGATGATACGACCGAAGATCAACGTCAGCACGCCCCACCGGTTGAACCAGCGGTTTGTACGATCGACGTCGTCCGCCGTCAAAGTGAGCCAACGTCCGTGGCGGACGGCAAACTGCCTCAGTCGTTCTTGGCCCAGCCATCGTCCGACGCCGTACCAGAAAAAAGCTCCGAGGAGCGTGCCGCATGTTCCGGCGACAATCACGCTGACTATGTTGAGGCTCCCGCGCGAGGCAACAAACCCCGCCAACGGCATGATCACTTCGGAGGGGATTGGCGGGAAGACGTTCTCCAGAAACATAAGAAGGAAGATACCGATCACACCGCTACGCTCAATGATCGATGTCACAGTTGCGACCATGGACCGACCTTCTTCCGTTTTTAATATGCGACTGCTCAGCAAGCCCGACGCAAAGGCCGTCCACTTTGCGAGGCCGCAATGAGACCAATTAGGAACCGCAGGAAGAGTTCCAACAGGCTTGCAGTTCTTTTGCGTTGCCTCGTCACTGCTTCGCGCGGTGCATCGACAGGGGGCGTTGATTTGCACGTCCCACTCGTTAGTCTGCCATAGACTTCGGATCGAACTGAGGCTTCACGTTGCGTCTTCATCTTCAGACAGGCTGTGCGATCAATACACCATTGTCTGCACCCGCTCTTGTCAGCGCCGCGGTGGTCCTCTGTTCTGGATTTCTCATCCTTCTGATCTACGATCTTGGACACCTGTCAACGCATATGATGTTGCATATCGCGACCATGAACGTGGTCGCACCGAGCGTCGCGGTCCTCATTGCCGCCTTCTACCCCCTTGCCAGACATTTCAAGACGACTGCCTCAGGCCTATGGGCGGCTTCGCTGATCCAGATCGTGGCCTTCTGGGCGTGGCATGCGCCCGCTGTCCATGACGTCGTGACGCATTCGTTCCCGCTGACATGCCTGACACAGGGGACACTCTTCATCGCTGCACTAACGTTTTGGCTCGCCTTGTTGACGACCTCCGCGAATGTACGCTGGCAGACCATTCCGGCATTACTGCTGACCGGAAAGCTGGCGTGCCTGCTGGCAGCCTTGCTCATCTTCGCGCCCCGGACGCTCTACGCATCGACAGGCCATACCGGACATGTAGCCGCACTGCCTGCTGCCGCTTCACTCGACGATCAGCACCTAGCCGGCCTGCTGATGATCACCGCCTGCCCGCTCAGCTATCTGGTCGCTGCCGTCATCATCACTGTGCAACTGATCACGCCCCGGCCCTCTCCGGCAAGCGCAGCGCATCAGAACGCGCCGGTCGGATGAACTTCCCGTCCCACCTTACATGGACGATCAAGCTCGTTCTCATGGCGGCCAGCGCAGTCGCGATCAGCGGCTTCATGTTCGCATGGTCGGGACTGTACAACGTGGCCGCCAGTCGCGGTCACTGGACAATCACTAACCATCTTCTCACCTTCGGCATGCACAACTCGGTGAGAACCCATTCACTCGGCATCGAAGTGCCACCGCTCGACAGCAGCGATCTCGCGATACTCGGCGCCGCCCATTTTCATAACGGCTGCGCTTTCTGCCACGGCGCGCCCGGCGTGGCGATCAGCCCGATCGCACAGAGCATGCTGCCCTCGCCGCCGGACCTGTCCGGCGTGAACGACGAATGGCGCGCACAGGACCTGTTCTGGATCGTGAAGAACGGACTGAAATATACGGGCATGCCAGCGTGGCCCGCCGCCGAGCGCGACGATGAAGTCTGGGCGCTCGTTGCCTTTCTGAAGCGCCTGCCCACGCTCGACGCCGCCGCCTATCGCAAGATGGCGCTCGGCGGTCTGTCGGTTCCCGCGCAGAGCGGACGCCAGATCGCCACCACCGAGGGCACGTCCGAGGCGGTCAGCGCGTGCGCGCGGTGTCACGGCGAGGCCGGACGCGGACCGACGAGCGCCCTGGTGCCCGTCCTGCACGGCCAGCCGATGGATTTCCTGATGCAGGCTCTGGAAGATTACGCGCATGCACGGCGCCCAAGCGGCATCATGCAGCCCCTGGCGAGCGACCTCTCTCCCGATGATCGTAAGCGGGTTGCACGCTATTATGCCGAGCTCCAGGCACTCGATGCAGCGGACACGCCGGCGGATACTGGCGCCATTGAGCGTGGATCTCTGATTGCCACACGCGGCGATCCCGCTGCACGCATTCCGGCTTGCACAGAGTGCCACACAGCCTCGTCAATTACGGCCTATCCGCGCCTGTCCGGCCAGAACGCAGCCTATATGGTCAACCGGCTGAAGCTCTGGAAGGGCGGACTGACTGCGCGCACCGGCAATGATGCGATCATGGCACCGATCGCACGATTGCTCGATGACCGCCAGATCGAAGACGTCTCGGCCTATTTCGCATCGGTTGTTCCCGAGACGCGGAAGCCCGCCCAATGACGCGCGCGAGATCATGCGGCGGCCTGCTTGCACTTGCGATCGGTCTCGGCGGCTGCGGCCGTGACGTGCAATCGGTTCTGGCTCCGCAGGGCGTGCAGGCCGAACAGATCGCCACATTGGCATGGCTGCTGTTCGGCTTCGGAGCCGCCGTGTTGGCCATCGTCATCGCAGCGCTATGGCTCGCCATCGCGGGGCCGGAGCGAATGCGCCGATGGCTGGCCAAGGAGAACGCCATCGTGCTTCTCGGAATCGTATTTCCAGTCGTCACGCTCACGGTACTGCTCGGCTATGGCGTCTGGGTAATGCGGTCCCATCTCGATGTGACGCGTAGCGACAACACTGTTGCGATCGAGGTCGTCGGAGAACAATGGTGGTGGCGCGTCAATTATTCCGGCGCCGACGGCAAGCCGATCGCAAGCGCCAATGAAATTCGCGTCCCCGTCGGCATCCCCGTGGACTTCGCGTTGAAGTCGGCCGACGTCATTCACAGTTTCTGGGTGCCAAGCCTCGGCGGCAAGGTCGATATGATTCCCGGTCGCAAGACGCGTCTGCGGCTCATGGCGCAGCGACCCGGGATCTACCGCGGGCAATGTGCGGAATATTGCGGCGGCCCGCATGCGCTGATGTCGTTCGAAGTGATCGCGATGCCCGCGGCCGAGTACACGGCCTGGCTCCGGCGCGCCGCCGCGCCAGCCCTGGCACCGCAATCCGATGATCACGAGCGCGGGCGCTCCTTGTTCATCGCTGCCGGCTGCGGTGCCTGTCATGCGGTGCGCGGCACCGCCGCCACCGGCACCATTGGACCTGACCTGACGCATATCGGATCGCGGCGCTCGGTCGGGATAGACACGCTGCCGCTGAACCACGTCAATCTGAAGCGCTTTATCACCGAGGGCCAACACATCAAGCCCGGCAATCCGATGCCGGAGTTTCGCATTCTCAAGCCGGCGGACGTGGACGCACTGTCGGCCTATCTTTTAACGCTCAAGGTGAACGACCAGGATGGCTGACACCGCCGTGCAATTTCCGAATGCACTCCCAAGGCCCCACGGAGAAGAGGCCGCGCTCAAGGCCATCTGGGCGTCCCCGAAATCGTGGCGCATCGTCACCGATGTCAACAACACGGTGATCGGCTATTTCTATGTTGGTACCGCCCTGCTGTTTTTCCTTCTGGCAGGCATTCTGGCGCTGCTGATGCGGCTGCAACTCGCCGTGCCGAGCAACACGTTTCTGAGTCAGGAAACCTACAACCAGATCTTCACGATGCACGGCACCGTGATGATGTTCCTGTTCGCCGTACCTGTCGTCGAGGCGATGGGCATCCTGCTGCTGCCACAGATGCTTGGCGCGCGCGACCAGCCTTTTCCGCGTCTCGGCGCCTTTGCATTCTGGGCGTATTTCGTCGGTGGTCTGATTTTCTTCAGCACGCTGTTCTTCGATCTCGCGCCGAATGGCGGCTGGTTCATGTATCCGCCGCTCACGAGCGCGCAGTTTTCGCCGGGCATGGGCGCGGATTTCTGGCTGCTCGGAATCGGCTTCATCGAGATTTCGGCCATCGCCGGCGCAATCGAGATCATCGTCGGCGTGCTGCGCACCCGCGCGCCCGGCATGACCCTCGACAAGATGCCGATGTTCGCCTGGACCATGCTCATCTTCGCCGGCATGATCGTGTTCGCCTTCCCAGCCGTGATCCTTGCCACGCTGTTGCTCGAACTGGAACGAGCATTCGGGTGGCCTTTCTTCGTCGCGGCCAAAGGCGGCGATGCGCTGCTGTGGCAGCATCTGTTCTGGTTCTTCGGCCATCCCGAGGTATACATCATCTTCCTGCCCGCAGCAGGAATGGTGTCGATGATCGTGCCGGCCATGTCCGCCACACCGCTGGTCGGCTATCGTTTGGTGGTCGTCGCATTGATCGCGACCGGCTTCTTCAGCTTCGGACTCTGGGTCCATCACATGTTCACGACGGGCATTCCGGCGCTGTCGCTGAGTTTCCTTTCGGCAGCCAGCATGGCGGTGTCATTGCCGAGCGGCATTCAGGTCTTTTCGTGGATCGCCACGATCGCAACAGGGCGGCTGCGCTGGGCGCCGCCGTCGCTGTTCGTGCTGGGCTTTCTATTCATTTTCACGCTGGGCGGGCTCACCGGCGTGATGGTCGCGATGGTCCCGTTCGACTGGCAAGCCCACGACACCTACTTCGTCGTCGCGCATTTTCACTATGTGCTGGTGGGCGGCATGGTGTTTCCGCTGTTCGCTGCGTTCTACTACTGGGCGCCGGCGTTCAGCCGCCACGCGCTGTCCAACCGGCTTGGCACCGCCGTCTTCTGGCTAATGTTCGTCGGCTTCAATGTCGCGTTCTTTCCCATGCACCTTACCGGCCTGATGGGCATGCCGCGGCGCGTCTACACCTATCCGTCAGTCATGGGCTGGGACGTCCTGAACATGATCTCCACCATCGGCGCCTTCTTGTTTGCGGCCGGCGTCCTGCTGTTCGTTCTCGATCTCATCCGCAACCTACGCCCCGGCATCGCGGACACGGCAGGGAACGTCTGGAACGGCGCCTCGCTGGAGTGGCTGCCCAATGGCACCTACGGCCCGCGAAGCATTCCGATTGTCACCAGCGCCGACCCGCTCTGGGACCAGCCGAAACTGGCAGAGAACGTCGATGCCGGCCGTTTTTATCTGCCGGGGACGGCTACGGGGCGGCGCGAAACCATCGTCACCTCGCCGATCGACGGCATTCCGCAATATATTCTGCGGCTGCCCGGGCCGGGCTGGACACCACTGCTGGCGGCGATCTTCACCGCGGCCTTCTTCATGCTGCTGACTGCCAAGGCGACCGCCATGGCGCTCGCCTGCGGCCTGCTCGCCGTCATCATGATCCTCGTCTGGATGTGGGACAGCGATCCGAAGCCGCTGCCCTCCGTTGATGTCGGTGGCGGCATCACGCTTCCCACTTATGCAACCGGATCGTCGTCGCATTCCTGGTGGGCGATGATCATCCTGATGCTGGTTTCAGGCTCGCTCTATCTGGCCTATGCGTTTTCATATCTCTATCTCTGGACCGTCTCGCCCCAATTCTGGCCGAAGCCCCATGCGCTTGCGCCGCTGCAATCCCCGGTCATCTCCGCCGTCGTCCTCGTACTCGGCAGCGCCATCGTCGTCATGGCCAAACGTCTGCTGCCCAACGAGACACGAAGCGGCTGGGCTTTCGCCTTGCTGACCGTCCTGTCCGGCGCCGCGCTCATTGCGGCGCTCGTTCACGACGTGTCCAGCCACTGGCTGTCCGGCCTGCGACCGGATGCCGACGCCCACGGCGCGATGGTCTTTATGGGAGCGTTCCTGCAGACACAGTTGACGCTCCCTGTGGTGGTCATGGCGACATTCGCCATCGCGCGCGGTGCTGCTGGCCGACTCGACGCCGAACGGCGGGTCGTCTTCGACAATTTTGCCCTACTCTATTACTACACGGCTGGGCAAAGCCTGCTCGGCCTCTTGCTCGTGCATGGTTTTCCGAGACTTGCGGGGTGATGTTCATGACAGTCCGGCCGCTTGCCGACCTGCTTCGGATCGCCGTCGCTCCCTTGATCTGGTTCTTGCATCTCTCAGCCGTCTACGCCGCTGAGGCAATGATCTGTTCCGGGATCCTGAACACGCGGTCAAATATAGGGTGGATTGTCATCGTGTTGACGATGAATGCGCTTCTCGGGCTTGCAATGACGGCAATAGTTACTGCCAGAGGCGCAGGACGGGGCAACAGCTGGCTTCGGACTGCCGCGCTGATCCTGACCTTCTTGTCGGTGGTCGGCGTCGCCTGGACATCGCTTCCATCATTTCTCCTGCCGGGCTGCGCGAGCGCTGCGATCGGAACGGCGCTCGGCACGGTCGTCTGAGGCGTAAGGCGCCCCGAAACGCTGACCTGGCTCGACGTCACGGGGAACCCTGCACGTTCCTCGGCCGTTGCGATCTGCGGCAGTACAATCGATAGCATTCCGAGGCCCCGAGGTGATCGACTGGTCGTCCATTCTCGTTCCGCAGAATTCTATTGCCGAGGTAATTTTACGCGGCACGCTCATCTACTTCCTGTTGTTCTTCATCCTGCGCTTTTTCCTCAACAGGCAGGCCGGAGCAGTTGGCATTCCCGACCTGCTGGTCGTCGTGCTCATCGTCGAGGCTACAACGGATGCACTGGGCCGCAACGAGTCCGTTACGGAAGCGGCGATCCTGATCTGCACCGTGATGTTCTGGAGCTATGGCTTGCAATGGCTCGCCTATCGCGTGCCCGCTTTGGAAATCCTGATCACATCGCCCAAGGTCAAGCTTATCGAAAATGGGCGAATGCTGCGACGTAACATGCGTAAGGAGCTCGTAACGGAAGACGAATTGAGATCGCTGCTACGGACGCAAGGCGTGGAGAAGCTAGAAATCGTCAAGCTTGCTTGCCTCGAAAGCAGTGGAGATATCAGCGTCATTACTTACGAGAGCGAAAACGAGTCCGGCTCCGGCCATACCAATAGAGCCAAGGAACTTTCCTAAGTGTGGGCAGACCGTCGGGCCGCTTCATCGTAACGTCCACTTTGCGCCAAATCCGGACTTCGACTGAGGGCTCGAGCTTTTCTCACTTTTCATTTCTGAAGGAACGCCTGTCTTTGCCGCAGCTGATGCTGAGTTCATTGGCATGAGCGAGGTGAGACCACTTCACGTTGGCAGAGAGATGCGCCACGTGCAATCGACGCCATCTCCATGTACTGGACGAATACAGCCACAAGACAAGCCTCACAGGCACGCCTGCCGACGTCAACGCCTAAAGTGCTCGTCAGCGTTTAGTTTACTTTCGGCGTCACGCACCTTCGGGCGCCATCGATGCCGATGCATCGTCCGAGAGACCTCGAATAACAGCGCAAGACGACAATTGCCAAGGTCGCACGTCGTCACGGGATTAGACTGGCGGGCATCCGGCAGCTCAGGGCGCAGATCCCGGAATTTGACGAAAAGGCTTCGGCGCTACTAAAGCTGGGCTAGGTAAGTCCCGACAACCAGGAGCGTGACCACAATCGCCTCCGAAATCGCGAACGGGGCAGACCGCCGCAAACTGCTCAATGGACAGCTGTGTCCAGAGTGACGCAGGTCCGCTTTCGCTGGCGACGATCCACGCTGGTCACTTTCATCACCTACCCTGCCGAGCAATTGCCGCCTTGGACGTAGACCACGGCGAATGGGTTGAGAGTGTGAGGTTCACGGAAAAGGATGGTTTGTGCCGGCGCGGACCCGGCAAGGGTCAGGAAGCCGATACACAGAATAACGGTACGCATAACTCATCTCCACAGCCGACGATGGCCTACAACATCGGCGTTGAGAATTAGTTGCTCAGCACAGATGTCGCAGGCCTCGGACTAACGGGCGGCCGTCCCCTCAAAGGACAGATTGTTCTCCCGGGCGGCGCCCCGACTGTCCAGCGGCAGGCCGCGCATGTTGACCCCGGACTTCATATTCTTCTTCTAGCTGGAGCGGGTCCACATCTCGTTGATGATGGTGCCCAGCATGCTCTTGTGGCAGTGGAATACTGCCAAATCGATTATTCCTTTGACGACGAGATCCATCGTCCCCAAAAGTTTGGGATATCCCGGTACGAAGGCACGTAAGCGCGCCTACCACTACGCTGCATTCCTTCAGCTGAACGGCACTCAGAGTTGGAGCGGGCCGCGACAATTCGTCAGGCGGAGATCAAGTTGGAGATGAAAGCGGGCCTAGCGAGAACCGGGCATTCTGCCGAATAATTTGTAGGGCAGCGGGGACTCATGCCGAAGAAGCAGCAGCAAAGACACCGAAGAAAGCGGTAAAGAAGGCATCCCGCAAGCCTGCGATTGGCGAGATCGTCGGCGCCCCCGCGAGAAAAGTGCTCCCGGCAAAAAGTTGGCAGTTAAGAAATCTCACCGTTTCGGCTGAGCCGATTATTGGTCACGCGCCTTTAGCCGGGCCGTTTGCCCCGCTCTCGTAACCTGACGCAGCCATAAATCAAAGCCATTGAGAACGGTGCTGCGGCCGAAGTCCAAAGGGCAAAAGGCACCTGCTCAATACCAACGTCATCGTCAGACACGGCATTCCAGACGACATAGGTGAGGATACCGCCTTCTACGATCAGGCAGCCCGCCAGTATCATAAGGCCGACGTTGCGCTCGTACCGAGAACGGGCCATGGCGCTCCTCGTCTAGATATGTTTGCCCCCTAAACGAACAGATCGCTATTCATAGCATAAGCAGCGGCCCAAACGGCATCTGCTTCATCCGCTCTTAAACAAACGCCCCCACCGAGCCGTAGCCGCAGCCTGCATCTCAGGCTGCTTAGCATTGCCCTTCCCGGTCGCGTGCTTCTTCAGTAGAGCGAGATGGACTGCTGACCACAGGAGCCCCTCCAGCTCGCAGGCGAGGATGGGAGCTCCAAGCATTGGGAAGAGTGCTTTGACGCTGGAGAGCTGACCGGAGAATGGCTCTTCGATGCAGACGCCGATGCAGTCAGGGCCTGCAAAGCATTTGGCGATCCCGGCGATGCCGACTGTGCGACTGCCGATGGTTGCTTCAAGCCGAACTGTCTGGGCATCGATCTCTCCCTCGGTGAATACCCGTGCAACGCCGAGCGAGGTTCCAAGATCCAGACCAAGGACGAACTTGCGGCCTATCGCACCATCTTCTCATTGAGGGCGCGGGCGAAGGTCGCAGAAGCAGGCTCATTAAAACGCTCCATGTCGTACAGAGCACGCTGGCGCCCGCGTTGCGCAATAAAGCGCTTAACCTTCTCGACTAGGCTAACAGGAATCCGAACAAGAACGGTAGGCTCACCGTAAGAACCAGTACCGCGAGGACGCCCAGCACCAGGCCGTCGCCCTCCTCTCCGCTTTCCGGTGCCCTTGGTCCAATCCATTCAAGAATGATGCGCCACATGTCTAAACGTGACAACACATTGCTTCGGCAGGGTCAGTTGTAGAACGCGAGCACGCCGGCTAACCCGAGCGTGAAGATGACAGCTGCAGAAAGGAGCAGCACGACATCCTCTTCGTCCTCTGGATCGCGTTCGTCCGACGGGGGGATGCGAGTCATGCTTCCCGCTCAGCCGTCAGGCGGGCCAGCTCCGTATCCGTGTGGCGTCCCTCGTATCTTTCGTCGATCTTCTTGATTGCTTTATCGCCGTTGGGATCGACGGCGATCAGGATAGCGTCCAACTTTGCCTCCATGCGGTCGTCCCCTTCTTTCGATTGAGGCGAGCCGACATGGAGCAACAGCGCAAGTCCGGCCACTTGCCAAAGAAGCTGCAGGAATTCCGACTGCCAGTTTTCCAGCGTGTCCCTCATCATCTCGACGAAGTAGCCCGAGAATTCGGGAGACTGGCTCAAAGTCTGTTGCTCGCTGACGTAGGCAAACCAGCCGAAGACCCAGTGGCCAATCAGGGAGATGATGAAGAAGCCACCCGTTACCCACGCGAAACCGTATCGGTGCAGACCTCGCTTCAAGCTGGCCTCCTGAAGCTAGACGTACGTGCCGTCGTTTCGTCGCTGGCCAGGTCGGAGGCTCTCCTCGTCTCGTTGCAGCATTTCGCGGCGCCTCGCTTTCAGTTCGCGCACGCCTGCCAACTCTCCGCCGAGCTGATGTGCAGCTTTCTTCGCCGAAGACTCCGAGCGGCTGAGGGCCGCAGAACAGCGGGCCGCTGACGCTCCCTGGGCTATCAGCACCCGCAATTTCTGGAGATCTTCGTACGTCCAACGCCGAACCAGCGGCCTCATGCCGCCAGCTCCTTGCGGACAGCGGCGGCCGAGTTACCGACTTTATCGACGACCTTTTGAAGCTCATCACGCGTGACGCCCAGCTGATGCGTCCAGTATTTGACCTCATGGGCCTCGTGCATGTTGATTTTGCTATGGTCGGGCTGGCCACGGTTTGACAGACTGTCCACGGCGTTCCTCCTGGCATGATGGAAGGAAACGAGCGTGGAACCGCCTAGTTCCAAGGCGCGCGATTGCCTGAATTGGCATCCCAATGGCGATTTACCACCTCAAGGGCTTTGAGTACGTCTCCCGACGGATAAGGCTTGGGCAAAAAGACCGCATCGGAGGGCATCTCGCCTGCCATCGGCCGGTGTTTGCCGCTGGCAGTTACGATGTCGACTGGCGGCCAACGATCCTTGACCACGGCGGCAAGCTGAAGGCCATCCATTGAACCGGGCGCGTCGATATCAGTGAAGACCACGTTGATATCGAGGTCTCGTTCAAGGATCGCGACAGCTTGGTCTGCATTACTCGCGGTGATGACAGTGTATCCCTCATCGCGCTGGGCAATGGCCGTCCAGCCTTCCGCGGATACTCGCGCCCCACAAGTTCACTGCGAGCTTATCCGACATGACACGCCTTCTCAGTGGCGAGAAACGACATCTCGCAAGTGATTAACAGGGTGCCTGGAGGGAGCGAAGACTTCCCCCTTTGTGGGGGATGGTCTAGATCTCTTCGCCAGGCTAGTCGGGCGGCGTTTGTCGAGAACGTCGCCCGCATTGTTTGTAAGACGCTTCGCAGGAACAAGACGCGCCAATTCCCGGATTATACCCGGAAAACTGTTCTTCCTCCCCGCAAACAACTAGGGAACAGATTCTTGGAGATCCGGCCCTGATATCAATGGGTTAGGCTGTTCTGCTCAGTCGGAGGGGTTCTTAAGTCGGCGACGTCGCGATCCGCCGCGAACTTCACCGATGAGTAGACGTGTTTCTCGAAGGATTTTTTGGGAGTGATGCGGAGAATGCGATGAGCAACGCGCAAAAGGATTCTCACGGATCCAGCATAAAGATGGGAGACATGAATTTCCTCAGCGGCA
>NZ_JBIISY010000191.1:0-11546 GCF_044340795.1 Tardiphaga sp. | reverse complement strand
CACCGGAGGGCGTGCTCCTCAAGGCTGCACCGCTGTTTCCCGCGACGACGATCGACGAGGTGGTTGGCATTCTTCGCCACGACGGAAAGCCGTTGTCTCTGGACGACATGGATATCGCCGTTGCGGCGGAGGCGAAACGTCGTGCGCGCGGTTGATACCAACGTTGTCATTCGCCTGATTGTTGCTGATGACAAGCAGCAGACAAGAAAGGCGCGGGCCGTATTCGAGGCCGGCGATGTCTTCATTTCCTTGACGGTGTTTCTGGAGACCGAATGGGTGCTACGCAGCGGTTACGGCTTTGCACCAGACAGCGTCGTCGCAGCCCTGACCGCAGTGGCTGGACTTCCCGGTGTGACGGTCGAGGAGCCTGCGTTGCTTGCTCTCGCACTCGAATGGGTCGGTGAGGGAATGGATTTTGCCGACGCGCTGCATCTCGCAAAGGCCGCAGGATGTGACATGTTTCTGAGTTTCGATCGCAAGCTGGCCAAAGTGGCAGCCGGTCGTTCACCTGTCGCGGTGACGCAGCTGTAGAATGTGAAGTCAAGCGCGCAAGCTTGACCTCAATCATCATCAGGTTGAGCCAGTCAAAATCCCGACATCGGCACGCGTCTATTCGCCACGACGCGAATTCGGGAACGCCGGCATGACGCCCGCATTCACTCAGCATTCCGCTGAATGAAATGAAGGGCCTCTCATGACCGACCGCCGTACTTTCCTCACTGCCGCAACCGGTGCCGCCATGCTAGCCGTCGGCGCGCGCGGTGCGATGGCTGCGCCGAATACGCCGGTGGCGGCTTTGCCGGTCAATGACAAGTCCAGCCGCTATCGCCCGGCCGGCCGTTTCGGCATCGGCGGCACGCAGGTGGGCAGCAATCATGTGCCGACACCAGCCGATCAGGCGGCGGGGATCATGCAGGCGGCGTGGGACGAGGGCGTGCGCTATTTCGATACGTCGCCATGGTACGGTCTCGGCTTGTCCGAGCGACGCTTCGGCACCTTCTTCGACGGCAAGCCGCGCGACGCATTCATCATTTCCACGAAGATCGGCCGCGTGCTCGTGCCGGATGCAAAGGTGGGTGGTACCAAGGTTGGCAACTGGATGCTGACGCCGCCGATGCGGCACGAATACGACTACTCTGCCGATGGCGTGAAGCGCTCGGTGGAGCAGAGCCTGCAGCGCATGGGCATGGACCGGCTCGACATCGTCTTCGTGCATGACCTGTCGCCCGACAATAAGGACATGGGCGAAAAATGGACCGAGCATTTCGAGAAGGCGAAGACCGGCGCCTTTGTCGAGCTGACGAAGATGCGCGATGCCGGTGTCATCAAGGCCTGGGGGCTCGGCGTCAACACGCTGCCACCGGCGCTGAAGGCCTTCGAGGTCGCCGATCCCGACATCATCCTGTCGGCGACGCAATATTCGCTGGTGAAGCACGCCGACGCGCTGAACCAACTGATGCCGGTCGTCGCCAAGCGCAATGCGTCGATCGTGGTCGGCGCGCCGCTGAATGACGGATTCCTCGCTGGCGGCGAGCGCTTCAACTATGCGGCCATACCACCGGAGATGCGCGCGAAGCGGGCGCGGGTCGCAGCGCTCGCGCAGGAGCACGGCACCAATCTGCGCACCGCCGCGCTGCATTTCGCCATGGCCAATCCGACCGTCTCGGCGATCATCCCGGGCGCGCGCTCGGCGACCCAGGTGGCGCAGAACGCCGCCTCGATCCGCGCCAAGGTGCCGGCGGAGTTCTGGGCGGCGCTAAAGCGCGAGAAGCTGATCGAGGACAAGGCGCCCGTGCCGAGCTGATTGCTTCGTCCGTCAATAGTGACAATCGCGCATGGCGGGTGAGGCTTCGGGATTGCCTCGCTCGCCTGCGCTGGAACAGTTGGCGATGCTCCGTATTGTGGTAGCCTGCGACCGGAGGTCGTCATGGCGCTGCAGGCGCACGGAGATCGCAAGTATCACACCAGCGAGCGTCTCGGCGATCTCGTCGAGTGGACGAGCTTGCGCATCGAGCGTCGGCGGCTCGAAGCGGGACTGCAATCCGATCTGACACTGGAATGCAACGAAATCGTCATGACATTGGGCGGACGATCGATCGTGCGCCGGACCGGTGATGGCGATACACAAAAGACATTTGCGCAATCGGGTACGACCTGGATTTGTCCGACCGGGATTTTCGAGCGCAATATCGAGCTCTCGGCGCCGCTGGAAACGCTGCACATCTATCTGCCGCCAACGCTGATCGAGCAGGGGGCGCTGATCGACTACGAGATCGATGCATCGCGGGCGGAGCTCGCTTATGCTGGCGGCTTCACCGACCCGATGCTGCATCAGATCGGCCTGGGCTTTCATGACCTGCTGGACCGGCCGATCCAGCCGACTGACCGGCTCTTCGTCGATGGCATGCGCACGGCTCTGGCAGCGCATCTGCTTGGCCGTTACTCCGTCGATCAATGGGTAACGCCGGTGAAGGCGCCGTCGCTCGATTCAAGGCGGCTGAAGCGGGTGATCGACTATATCGAAGCGCATCTGGCTGATGACATTTCACTCGACGCCCTGGCGCGCGAGGCGCATCTCAGCCCCTATCATTTTTCGCGCCTGTTCAACGAGGCCACCGGCTCCTCGCCGCATCGTTATGTGACCGATCGGCGGGTTCAGGCTGCGCAGCAGAAGCTTGCACGGGCCGGAGACGCCATGGTCCAGATTGCGCTCGACACCGGCTTCGGCTCGCAGGCGAATTTCATCCGTGTTTTCCGCAAGGCCACCGGCCTGACCCCTGGCCAGTATCGCGAGCTGTGCCGGCGTTGATTACGCGCAATCGTGCCCCTCGGCACGATCTGCACATCAGCAAGATCTGCGCATCACTCGGCAAGATCGGAAAATACCGCACGCCGGCCTCCGACTAAACCTGCCTCATCGGGAATGAACGTCCTGATCCACTCGAAACGGTTCGAGCTGGCCTCCCACACACGTTCATCGAGGAGACAGTCATGGCCTATCAGAGCATCAACCCGGCAACGGGCGAATTGAACAAATCCTTTCCCAATCATAGCGATGCCGATGTGAAGTCGGCGCTTGCGGCGGCGCATACGTTGTACAAGTCCGACTGGTCCAAGGGCCCGCGGCAGCCGCGCCTGGATCTGCTGCTTCGCTTCGCCAATCTGGTCGAAGAACGGTCCGAAGAGCTGGCGCGCGTCCTGGTCAAGGACATGGGCAAGCGGATTTCGGAAGCACGTTTTGAAGTTCAGGTCACGGCGGACATCGCGCGCTATTATGGTGAGAATGGCGACAGGTTTCTCGCCCCGCAGCAGCTCAAGACGCCCAAGGGCAAGACCTGGGTCGAATATCACCCGGTCGGCGTGCTGGTCGCCGTCGAGCCGTGGAATTTCCCGTTCTATCAGCTGATCCGCGTGGCGGCGCCGGCCATCGCCGTGGGCAACCCGGTGCTCGCCAAGCACGCCAGCAACGTGCCGCTGTCCGCTGTCGCCTTCGAAGAATTGATGACGGCTGCCGGCGCGCCGCGCGGCGCCTGGACCAATCTCTTCGCCAGTGGCGATCAGATCGCGGCCCTGATCGCGGATGATCGCGTGCAGGGCGTGACGCTCACAGGCTCGGAAAAAGCCGGCAGCATCGTTGCCGCCCAAGCCGCCAAATATCTCAAGAAGTCAGTGCTCGAACTCGGCGGTGCCGATGCGCTCATCGTTCTCGATGATGCCGATCTGGATCTCGCCGTCAGCGAAGCGGAGCGCGGACGTCTCTACGTGGCCGGCCAGGCTTGCAACGCCATGAAGCGGTTCATCGTGCACAAGAACGTGGCCAACAAGTTTCTCGACAAGCTCACGACGGCCTTTGCCGCCACCAGGGTCGGCGATCCCATGGACGAGACCGTGGGCATGGGGCCGCTATCGTCCCATGGCGCCCGCGACGATATAGCGGGGCAGGTGGAGCGTGCCGTGAAGGCGGGTGCGACGCTTCATTATGGCGGCAAGATCATCGACGGACCGGGCGCCTTCTACATGCCCACCATTCTCACCAATGTCGCGCGCGACAATCCTGCCTATTTCGAGGAATTCTTCGGCCCGGTGGCGCAGGTCCATGTTGTGCAGGATGACGACGAGGCGGTCGAGCTCGCCAATGACTCGCATTTCGGCCTGTCCGGCGCGGTGTTCACCAGTGATGTCGCGCGCGGCACGGCGCTCGCGGCGCGTATCGAGACCGGCTCCGTCTGGATCAATGCCCGCTCGCAGACCGCACCCGAGTTGCCATTCGGTGGCGTGAAGCGATCGGGCTACGGCCGCGAACTCTCCGAATTCGGCATCAGGGAATTCGCCAACATGAAGATGGTCGCCGTCTCGAACGGCTGATCATCGGCAACCGGCGGTGATGCATGTCACCGCCAATCAACTCTCGTCCCAGGCAACTTCCAATTATCATTCACAGGAGAACGATCATGAGCGAAGGTATTCAAGGCAAGGTCGTGTTGATCACAGGCGGCGGCACCGGTCTCGGTGCGGAGACGGCGCGTTATCTCGCATCGAAAGGCGCGGCCGTCGCTGTCGCGGCACGCCGCAAGGACAAGCTCGAACAGGTGGTCGGACAGATCACGGCCGCTGGCGGCAAGGCACGTGCCTATCAACTCGACGTGGTGCGGAGAGAGCAGGTCCAATCCGTCGTCGATGCGGTCATCGCCGATTTCGGCAGGCTGGATGTGCTCATCAACAATGCCGGCCTGATGCCGATCCGTCCCATGGCCGAGGTGAATGTCGATGAGTGGGATGCCATGATCGACGTCAATCTGAAGGGCACGCTCTATGGCATCGCTGCGGCACTGCCGGTGTTCCTGAAGCAGGAGAGCGGACACATCATCAATCTCTCCTCGGTCGCGGGCACCAAGGTGTTCGCACCCGGCGGCACCGTTTATTCCGGCACCAAGTTCGCCGTGCACGCCATTTCCGAGGGGCTGCGCCAGGAAGTCGGTAGCAGGCTGCGCGTCACCTCCATCGAGCCCGGTGCAGTGGAGAGCGATCTCATGCTCGGCACCAGCGGTACGTCGCAATCGGCGGTGGCGGATTTCTACAAGGCGGCGATTCCCGCGAGCTCCGTTGCAAAGGCCATCGCCTTTGCCATTGAGCAGCCGGCCGATGTGGACATCAACGAGATCGTCCTGCGCCCGACGGCGCAGGAGTTCTGAACGAGACCGCTTGTGACGGGGCCGGAGCGGCGATATCGCTCCGGCCCCGTGGCATGCACGGCATCATTGCTGCCCGGCTCTGGGATGGGATGCGCACGATCATCGGTGATGTTACGACAGACGCTCCCTTCTTCCGGAGCCCGCCTGATGTCCGACGCCCCCGTACCGACCCAGCCCGCCACCGCGGCCGAAACCGATCCCAACGCTCTCGGCTGGATGAAGGGCTCCCCACCGGCGCCGGACAAGCTCATCAAGTTTCACGACGATAGCTTCCGCGAATTCCCACAACTGCGCTGGGCCTGGAGCAATGTGCGCTCGCTGGTGCCGACGGTGGCCGTCTGGCGCGGCGATGGTGGCGCATCCGTGCTGCCGCGCGAGGAGCGCGATATCGGCGGCTCGCAATCGACGACCATGGACGGCCGTCCGATGACCTTTGCAAAAATGTTCGACGAGACCTATGCCGATGGCATCGTGGTCCTGCACAAGGGCAAGCTGATCCATGAGCGCTATGCCGGCGCGCTGAAGCCGCACAAGCCGCATATCGCCATGTCGGTGACGAAGTCGTTCACCGGCACGCTGGCGGGCATCCTGATCGCCGAAGGCAAGATCGATCCCCAGGCGCCTGTCACCGACTACGTGCCGGAGCTGAAGACCAGCGCCTTCGGCGATGCCCGCGTGCATGAGGTCATGGATATGACCACCGGGCTGAAATACACCGAGGTCTATGCCGACCGGAATTCCGATGTCTGGAGCCTGCGCCGCGCCAACGGCATGGCGCCCATCCCGCCGGACTATCAGGGCGCGACCGACATCTTCGCGCTGCTCTGCATGCAGGAGAAGCAGGGCGAACACGGCAAGGCCTTTGCCTACAAGACCGTCAATACGGATGTGCTTGCTTTCATCGTCCGGCGTGCCAGCGGCGCGACGCTGAGCGATCTCCTTTCCGAGCGGATCTGGGCGCCCATGGGGGCGGAAGAGGACGCGCATTATCACGTCGATCGCATCGGCACCGAGAGCGGCGGCGGTGGCCTGTCGACCACGGTGCGCGATCTCGCCCGCTTCGGCGAGACCATGCGCAATCACGGCCGTTTCAATGGCCGCCAGATCGTGCCGGCCGCGGTGGTGGAAGACATCGAGCGCGGCGCCGATCCCGCAAAGTTCAAGCCGGCCGGCTACACCACGCTGCCCGGCGGCTCCTATCGCAATCAGTGGTGGGTGACGCATAACGAGCATGGCGCCTATATGGCGCGCGGCGTGTACGGGCAGGGCATCTATATCGACCCCAAGGCCGAGATGGTGATCGCGCGCTATGCCTCGCATCCGGTCGCCGGCAATGCCGCCAACGATCCCGTGACGCTGCCGGCCTATATGGCCCTGGCCAAGGACCTGATCGCGGGCCGCTGAGGCGGCCCCAAGGGAACCCGCCGAAGGGAACTTTTCGGCGGGTTGGGAGTCATCTTTCCGGCCGACACCTCCGTCGGTGCTATCCGGACCGTGTAATGATGACCAGGCCCTTGCAGATTGCTTTGTGGCTACGATACGCCTGCGCCGCGCTGCTGCTGGCTTGTGCCGGCAGCGTCGCAGTCGCGCCTGTCCATGCGCAGGACGCTGTACGCGAAGCGCCTGTCGCAGAACCCGTGGTGATCACGCCGCCGGCGCGCGTCTATATTCCGACGCCGCGCGATCCGAAGAATCTCGATCCCACCACCAACGGCCTGACCCTGATCCACGGTAATTATTGCGGCGTCGGATCGCGTCCGGGCGGACCCATCGATGCGCTCGATGTCGCCTGCATGCATCACGATGCCTGCACGCCGACCGGGCGTCTGCCCACCTGCGACTGCAATGCGCGCTTGCGCGATGAGGCGGCATTGGTCGCCCGCGATCCGCGGCAGCCGACCGAGCTTCAAAGTCTGGCATCGATGGTTGCAGCGGCTGCAACCGTCATGCTCTGCAAGCCGTCCTTGTCGACGGCATCGGCGCCGCCCGCCGCGCCGCCGGTACCGTTCGAATCCGTGCCGCCGGCACGTGATGCGGTTCCTGCAGAGCCCGTGACCGTGGTGCCCGCCACCGCCGAGCCGCCGCCCCCGGCATCGGCGCCGCTGGTGATCGCGCCCAAGCCGACGCCGCTGCCCTGATCATGGCACAGGCCGGATGCCATGAGGGGCAATCGGCCGGATGCGCGCTATGATCTCGTCTTCTTGATCGCACCGTCGGCGATGCGATAATTCGCGGCAATGTCCCGCGCGCCGCCGATGTCGTCGGTGACCTCGAAAGTTTTTGCGTCGATCGCCTTCTGCACGGCGCCGGTGACGAAGCTGAACACGGCCTTGTCGTCGCGGCCCCAGAATGCGTTCAGCTTGACGAAGCGGCGTCCATCGATCCCGGCGACCACCATGCTCCCCTGCGACCGGTACAGGCCGTTGTCGTCCTGTGCCCAGCCATTGGTTTCGGTCTCGCCAAGAAAGCGGAAGCTGGCCGCATCGAGCTTCTTCTTGTGCTCGCCATGCAGATAGACCCGGCTTGCATCCGCGGCCCAGGCACCGCGCTTTCCGAATGCGCGGAAGCTGCGCGGATCGGCCTTGTCTAGCGGAGCGACCACATGGTCGGGATGGCCGAATGGCGAATGCGTGCGTGCGAATGTGGAGGTGTAGACGCGCTGATTGTCGGTGGCGAACGGACGTTCGGTACCGACCATCATGAAACTCTCTGGATCGGCGTCGTCGATCTGGTATCCGTTGTAGTAAACTGCATGCCCGTCCTTGCCGAACAGTCCGCCAAGCGCGGTGAAGGTGGAGCGGTCTGCGCCGACGATCCTGCATTGGCGACAGAAAACGTGCTCGGCGTCCCGCCCGTGATCGGCATCAAGCGCCTCGAATGTCGCGGGATCGGCACCGTGCAGGAGGTTGAATGTTTCCTCCATGCGTCGCCCGGCTTGATGCACCTCGCGATGGAATACGGCGTGTTGCGTCCTGAACCAGTCATGGGCGATCGGCTGCGCGCCATCCGCCTTGCCGCGATAGTCGGGATGCCACCAGCCGACGATGCCGGCGTGGTGCTTCGCGAACCAGTCCTTCAGCAACATGTCGTGTTCGTCATGCAGCGAATACTGCACGGTCTCGTGGGTCTTGGCGCCATTGGCCGGGGTCAGCGCACCGCCGAGATGAAACAGGTTGTCCTTGTCGCCCACGAACGGACCGTTGGCGACCAGCGTGTCCATGTCGAGCCGGTCAAAATGAAAGAAGTGGCTGCCGTTCTTCACATAGAGCCGGTAGCGATCGCGGGCGAAGGAGGTGCTGTTCGGCACCAGCGCGAAACTCGCGGGGTCGGCATCCGGCACCGGGCGATCCTCGAGATAGACGCCGCTGGCGCTCACGCCATAATCATCGTCGATGGCGCGAAAACCGTCGGCATCGGGCGTGACGAACAGCGCCTTTCTGTTGCGGGCGTGAAACCACCAGATGCCACGGGAATCGCGCAGATAGCCGGCCCACAAATAGCCATCGCAAAATGCATGGATGATTTCGAATTCATCGGCTGTAATGCCGCCCTGGATCGCGACAGGAGCATCGCTGCCATCGCCGGTGAGCATGACGCTTCCGTCGAGCACGGTGAAAGGTGCGGTCAAGATCGTCTCCGTCATGTGTCTGTCAGGATGCGTGGGGAGAGGGCGAGACGCAGATGGCCGCTATCGTGAGCCGGTCCCGCAAGATCCCGAATGAGTGGGGCATAAATAGGATGAGCGTTGCGATGCCGGACGCATCGGCGCGCTGCACAGGGAGCCGGAGTATGACCATGTGGAGAAGAGCGCACCTTGCCGCAGCCGTGGCTTTTGCGATGCTCATGCCGACATCGAGCTTCGCCGGCGTCAATGTCCGCTTCGTCAATCCCGAGGGTTTCACCGATGCGGGATCGAACGGGTTTCGGTCCGCCGATGCAGGGACGCTCGCCGAGATCAGAGCCTATCTGCAAAGGCTGGGCGGAAAGTTTCTTGCGCCCGGTCAGATCTTGACCATCGACATTCTCGACATCGATCGCGCTGGCATGGAAGAGCCCTGGCGTGGCGGCAGCATGGGCGATGTCCGCATCATGCGCGGGGTCACGCCGCCGCGGATCAAGCTGCGCTATGTGCTGAACGAGAAGGGGCGACGGGCGCGCAGCGGCGAGGAGACGCTGACGGACATCAATTATCAGATGAATCCGTCCGCGCGTTTCGGCGGCGATCGCCTGGTCTATGAGAAGGCATTGCTTGACGACTGGTTCAGGCGCATGTTCCCGCGCGACAGGTTCTAGAACACGGAGAGACGATCAATGGCACGCGTGCGTTGTATCACCGAGATGGGCATGGGCGTCGACGTTCACGGGCGTGACGCGACCAAGGCGGCGAAGCGCGCGGTGTCGGATGCAATCCGGCATTCCAGCGTCGGCTTCTTCCGCATGGTCGGCAAGACGCCGCATGACATGTTCGTCGATGTGACCATCGGTGTGCCCAATCCCGAAGCGGTCGATACGGACGCCGTCGCCAAGGAATTGCCCTATGGCACCGTGACCGTGAAGGCGGTGCAGGGCGGGCTGGACATTCCCGCCGAGAGCGGCACCGATGGCATTCTCATGGCCAATGCGGCGGTCATCGTGAGTCTCGACGACGGCAAGTGAGCCGTCGCCGAGAGGCCGGGGAATTTACTGCGCCACGCTCCGTTGGAGCGGATCTCCTTGCGCCATTCGCGCGACGGCAGATGTGATGAGCCCGTCATCAGCCATGCGCGACAGCACCCAATCGCGCCGCAGGCGCGCACGTTCCATGTTCTCGGCAACGTCGATCCGCATGGTGTTCGGTGCCTTTGGCAGCGCTGCGAGATAGGCGGACTCGGAAATCGAGAGCTGACCGATGGTTTTGCCGAAATAGAACGATGCGGCATCGGCGATGCCATAGGCAGGGCCGCCGTAATAGATCGTATTGAGATAGAGTTCGAGGATCCGCGTCTTGCTTAGTGCATGCTCCAGCCGTCGGGCCAGAATGATCTCCTTGATCTTCCGCGAGACCGAGGGGCTTTCCCCTGCAAGCAGCATGTTTTTCGCGAGCTGCTGGGTGATGGTCGCGCCGCCCGATGGCTTCTTGTTTTCCAGGAGGTCCGGAATCGAGAACAGCGACGCGCGCAGGATGGCGAGTAGATCGTAGCCGCCATGTCCGAAGAAGCTCCTGTCCTCGGCAGCCAGGAACGCCTTGACGACATGGACGGGAATATCTGGCATGGCGACGAATTGCGGCGGTCCGGCCGGGGTCGTGCGTTGCGTGACGGGATTCGTTTCAGCATAGGCTTTGAGGTCAGCAACGCCGGGCAGCACCGTGCCGTAGCTCCAGAAGGCGGCCGATAACGTAATGCCTGCGGCGAGGAGCACGACGCCGGTCGCCATGGCGCCGCGCTTCATCAGGCGTAGCACCGGCGACTGGACGCGATAGTGCCGCGAGAGCTGATCGTAAGGCAGGCGCCATGCCGCCACGATCTTCTCGATCATTTCGGCGGAGAGCGGACGCTTCCTCTTGAGAACCTCTGACGCGCGGGAGCGCGAGCCGATCAGTTGAGCGAGATCGGACTGGCTGCGTCCCTGACCAGCCATGGCGAATTCGAGAAAGGCGATCGGGTCAGGCTCGGGGAGCTGCACGTGGCGCCGCTCGTAATCGGCAACCAGGATCGACAGGATCTCCAGACGATCGGCTGCCTCCGTCCCGGGCTCCGCGCCAAAGAGGCGATCGATTTCTGCGAGGGCATGCGCGCAATCCTCGGCACTTCTGATCGGCTTCACCGCGATAGACATCCGTCCGCTCCGTTAGTTTCGGTCCTTTGTCACGACCTTCGCGACATGCACCGTCTGCAGTCTTTCATCGACGAGAAGTGTGATCCGACACCCCGCTGTCGACATGAGAAGATCGATAGCGGGGCCCTGTGTGGTCACCGTGATATTCGGCAGGCAACTCGCCAGCGCGTCAGCCGACATCGCTGGGGCTGCGCGAAGGAATGCTGCCAGCGCAGCCAATTCCGGCAGGGCCTTCGGATGGACAGCGCCATGCGCTTTCAGGCGAGACAGTCCGATGACATTCATGCACGCGTCAGCCAGCTGATCCCGAAGTTTCGAGGAAAAGTGTTCCCATTAATGGGAACATATCGCGGTATCCAGGGAATGCAAAGCACTTTTTGGAAATGGGAGACAGCTGCGCGGGCCGTCCGCGTTTTGCTGCGCCGGCGGGCATATGCAGCGACATCGATATTGCGTAGGGGAGTAACCTTCCGACATCTGCCAGGTGAATGATCATGGACATATTCGATCGCCTCAAAGCCGCAGCCGCCGATGATT